>CALPWQ020000056.1 GCA_943327315.2 Chitinophaga pinensis | reverse complement strand
ATTGTTGCAGATGTTAGTGTCGTTGTTCCCCCGTTGGAAATGGTCATCGTTGGTTCAAATGTTCCTCCACACAACTGTGTTTCAGTAACTATAAGGTTTGAAAGCCCACCATCAAGCGCAAGGGCAACAGCTCCAGATGGGTCGTAACCGTCTACAAATCCAGCACCTGAATTGCTTGGGTCAAGCCAGAATTTCAATTGTGCACTGTTCGCGCTTCCTGCCGGATTCCATGACACAGAAACTTTTCCATACTCATCCGAAAGAGACGCTCCACCGCAGGCAGACGCTCCACCGTGCAATTGACCGATGATGCGGTGATTTTGGTCATACAAAGGTGATCCTGACGAACCTCCTTCGGTTACCCCAAGGTCCCAATCCGTTACTCCCCAGTGACTGTTTGCTGGACATGAACCAAATGTCGTAGAGATCAGTGGTTGATTCTCAAAAGATATTTTCTTGATGTCCCCTGAAGGATGGTGAATGCCAACAGCGGACTGTGGTGTGGCACCGGTATTGTCCCACCCTGAAAAATAAGGTGTATAAGCAGCTGGTACTGTATTGGCGACTAATCCACCTGTAATTTCTACAAGACAGAAGTCAGAAGCTGTACCGCGTGCCCTCAATGCTCCACCAGATAGCGATTGAAATGTTGGAGATGTAGCAGGGTTGTTGCATCCTGCACCTTGCCAATTGAATCTAAAAATCCATGTCGCTGGGTTGCTGTAACAGTGGTCAGCAGTCAATACGTATGGTTTTCCATCATTCAAGGTGTTGTTGATTAAAGCTCCTGAACAAAAGCCGCTGCTTCCTGAAACGAGCATTACTGCAGAGTTTCGCTCATTGGTCCAAGCAGCTCCTTCTGGACAGTTGACATTCAAGTTACATGAACCAGAACTGCCAAAGGCCTTCTCGATAAATTCTCCTGTTGTTCTGTACCCGTGAGTTACCGTGTTGATGTTCAATGTTGAAACTTCCGCAGCGTTTCGCGCAGGAATATAATATTCCACAATGGCAGTATTTCCTGGCACCAATTCAGTACCCAGTTGACCTTCATACAAGTGGTATGCAGTGAATTTCCCAAGGATAAAATCCTTGTCTGGGTTGTACACATAGAGCTCATTTCCTTCTGGCAATGTGATGTGATCGAAAGTTAGGTTAACGGTCAATGCATTTTCACATGTCAAAACGATGCGCCAGATTTTATCGCCGTTCGCAAAGTTTGTCCAGGTTCCTGAGTTGGTAAGATTTAGACTTGTTGTATTGTTGTAGCCAAAACGCCAAGGCCCAGTTGCTTCCGCATCGTTGACAAGGTCTTCTGCACGGAGTGCTTCAACATCTGGCGTGGCAAACGTGCGGTGCTCGATTGTTTTTAAATCAGTGGTCGCCTTGTATCCTTTTGGACGGCCACCATCACCTTGTTGAGCGTAGGAGAGGCTGCCCAATAGGATCATCGATAAGAGAAGTAATTGTTTTTTCATGGTTTGGTTTATAATCGTTTAATGTGTTTCTGTCACTTTAATGCGTTTGATTCCACAGCCGCGTGGCGCTGTTTCGCGCAAGGCGATTTTCGTGTCTGTTGAAAGTTGAGATAGAGCATCTGTTAAGTAAGGAATGTCTTCCGTGCGTTTTGAATCCCATGTGTTGTCAATGCTTCCCGAGTAAACGAGTTTCATGTCGGCATTGAATAAAAACACGTGTGGTGTTGTTTTTGCGCCAAAGGCATCCGCCACTTTAGAGTTTCGGTCAAGTAGATAAGGCATGGTGTAAGCCAATTTTTTCGAGTGTTCAACCATGGCATCAAAGGCATCATCTTTGTCGCGTTTTCCTTCATTTGAATTGATCAACACCATTCCGATTTTGCTTGCAGCTGCAAGGGCGTGAATGGTGTTGTATTGCTTTTCCCATCCTGCAAAGTGCTCATTTCCGACCACAAAAGGGCAGGTGTTGCACGAGAAAACGACCAATAAGCCTTTTTCTTGCTTGCCATCAGTCAGACTAAGTTCAGTGCCGTCGACGTTGCGCATCTTTTCAGATTGTAAAGGTGCAGCTTTCCCAATTTTCAATGGTTTTGGGTCGTTCGACAAATAGGCCGAAGTGAAAAATAGGTAGCCAATAAAAAGGGCTAAAGCAGAGTAAATGCGATTCTTCATGGTTTTGTTTGAAAGGATAAACAGCATTCTTTAGGTCTTGTTTAGTTTGAGCGTGACTAAAATACAAAAGAAATCAATGACCATACGCGCTAAAAAGTGAAAAGCACAAGATTCATCTATTTGCGTTATCTTTGACTTACCAAACGGATAGTTACTAATGACTAGTTACTAATGACTAGTTACTAATGACTAGTTACTAATTACGAGTTACGAATTACGAATTACGAATTACGAATTATGTTTTTTACTTACATGACGTCCAATGGAATTTGATCTCTTTGGGAATTTATAATTTTTGAAGTCTAGCCCGAAGCTAAAATTTCTCAACTCGTAACTCGTCATTGGTAACTAGTAACTTTGAAGTCCATTGTCCTTCGAAACTCAGAGAGCTAAGAAGTGTCTTTTTCACAATAAGTTAGAAACACAAAATAATAAAAAAGATGATCATCGGTATATGCGGGGGAAGTGGTTCAGGGAAAACGACATTGTTGAAACGATTGTCGGAGAAGTTGGCGCACTTGAATCCATCTATTTTTTCGATGGACAACTATTATCGGCCTATTGAGCTTCAGGAAAAAGACGAAAATGGCGAGGTGAATTTTGACCTGCCTACAGCCTTAGACCGCGCGCGCCTTGTGGCCGATTTGCGCGAATTGGCCGCTGGAAATCCGATTGAAGTGAAAGAATACCATTTCAACGCACCACCCGATAAAAATGTGTTGATCACCATTCATCCGTCTAAGGTTATCATCATTGAAGGCTTATTTTTATTGCATTATGCGGAAGTAAAAGAGCTGATTGACTTCTCCATCTTTATGGAAGTTGACCCCATGGTTCAGCTTGACAGACGCTTGTACCGCGACCAAGAGACGAGAGGATATTCACGCGAAGCCATTATCTATCAATGGGAGAATCACGTGTTGCCTTGCTTCAGAAAATACCTGCAACCCTATGAGGCCGACTCAGATTTTCGCTTTCACAATATGAATCAAATGGACGATGAGTTTGACCGTTTGATGTATGAACTGAATATGCGTTTTGCAGCAGCTAATGTATGCTGAGAAAGAAACTCTATAAATACCGCCACACCTCGCTCGCAGTTCTTGCGACACTCATCTTTGGGATTGCCTTTGGCATCGTCTTTAATGCGGACAATACGCGAAGTATATCCTCTTTTCAGGAGCGTTTTGAATCTATGGAACTGCGACTCAACCGTTTTGTGGACATTCAGCGACAGGACATTAAAAAAAATGGGGAATGGAAAGGCTGGACGCAATTGTCCAATGAATCATCTTTCGATTTGCACATATACCACAAAGATTCACTCGTTTATTGGAATACAAACCAACTCCCTATTCATCGCTTTGCGGATCTTCACTTTCCAGGTGAGGGGATCATTCATCTGCAAAACGGATGGTATTTCGCCAAAACTGCAACGGTAGATGATTATGTGGTGTGTGGCTCCTTTCTTATTCAACATGACTATTCCTACCAAAATGCTGACCTAGAAAACACTTTTGTTGAAGCCCTGAGCATACCAATCAATGCATCCATTTCATTGGAACAAGAACGTTCAGGTTCTATTTACTCATCGGATAAAAAGTTTCTTTTTTCGCTTGTTCCGAATGAGTATCAACCCGCCACTGAAAATGAATCCATAGTATTGATGCTTCTCCTTCTTGCGAGTATCTGCTTGTGGTTGTTCGTTGTGTTTCAAGTGCAGCGAAAGGCACATTATGCGCTGCGAATTGCATTCCCACTTCTTCTGATTTTCTTGCGAATTGCCTCGTTGAAAGGGCTGTGGTTTGGATTCATGCATGACACGGCGGGCTTGGATCCGAGTGTCTATGGTTCAAATGAGTGGTTCCCGAACTTCTTCGAATACCTCGTCAATTGTGCGCTCTTGGTTTATTTGTTAGCGAGTCTTCGTCGAATGATGCACATCATGCGCCGTGGAAAGTGGCTAGGATTTCTGCTGTATGGATTAAATATCTTCTTATGGGCCTTCCTATTGTACCTCAATCAGGGGCTTATTGAAAATGCATCGATTCCACTTATTGTAGATCGCTTGTTTGCCATGAATGTGTTTTCATTCCTTGCGATTGTGAGTCTTGGGGTGCTGTTTTATGCTTTTTTTCTCTATGCAAAGGCAAGCGCCGAACTCAATAATAAATTGGGGAATAACGGAGCAACCTTAGCCGTGACTTCTTTCTTTATTGGAATTTCCTATTTCTTTTACGAAATCAATTTTGGGTATCACCTATTTTTCGCAGCAGTTTTTCCGCTGATTTTCTTGAGTCTTCTCATCTATCAAGAATACCGCGAAGGAAAGTCAAGTCAACTGGTATTTGGCCTCTTGTATCTGATGCTTTTTTCCTTGGTTACTGCCTTTAGTTTGTCTGAATTTAATTTCCGCAAGGAAAAAGGAGAGCGGGAATTGTACGCCAATCAGCTCGCCAACGAGCGCGATGTCATTACTGAGGTGGAATACAATGCCATGGCGAATACCATTGAAAAGGATCCTATCGTTCAGCGCTTGCTTAGTAACCCTTTCAATATTGGTCTTTCGGACTTTGAAGGTGGATTGGAACGCCGCATTTTCAATGGTTTTTGGGAGCGCTACGAATTGGGCTTCTATCTTTTTGACACCACCGGAGTTTCATTGATTCAAGGCGTCGATGCGCAAAAGACGGATTACAGCGAATTCAATGAGCTCATTACGGAACATGGAGATCCTTCTGAAATTGATCCACGCATCGTTTTTATAAAGGATTTCTCAGGGCAATTTAGTTACATCATTCATCAGCGCATTGCAAGCGAGAATGGCAATGCAGCAGTATTTATCAGCACCTTAAAATCAAAAAAAATACCTGAAGAAATTGGTTTCCCACGTCTGCTGATTTCGTCTCGGGCGAAAGTGCTTGAGTCCTTGGAAAACTATTCTGTTGCGCGCTACCACAACGGAAGGCTCATTACGAAGTACGGGGATTTCAATTATCCAGCAAAATCATTCCCTTTGCGCAAGTGGAAAAAAGATACCGATGGCTACTGCAATTACGATGGCTACAACCATTTCGTTCTCCGAAAATCAAACAATGACCTCATTGTCTTGTCAACAAAAAATACCGATTGGGTAACGCTGTTGACCTCCTTCTCGTATCTGTTTGGATTCTTTGGAATTTTGCTTCTGCCTTTGTTTTTCCAGTTTAGTTACACGCCATTCTTCAATAAAACATTGAGTTTAGCGGTAAAAATTCAACTGCTTTTGATTGGATTGGTCTTCCTTTCACTTTTGGCTTTTGGTTGGGGGAGTGGCGTATTCGTAAGCAATCAGTACAATGAATACACGAACGAAGTCATCGGTGAAAAGCTGGTTTCTGTGGAGATAGAGCTGCGTGGAAAAATTGGCAATGAGAATGCGGTGAGTATTGCAGAAAAGGGGAATTACCTGGAAACGGTGTTGCAGCGGCTTTCAAAAGTGTTTTTCACAGACATCAATATCTATACAACCGACGGCTTCCTCTTGGCCAGCTCGCGACCGAAAGTGTTCAATTCTGGTTTGATTGGAGAGCAAATCAATCCGCAAGCGTTGTATGCATTGAAGATCAAGGACAAAAGTGAGTTCATTCATCAAGAAAGCATCGGACAATTAAATTATGCCTCTGCTTATCTTCCTTTATACAACCACAACGGCAAATTGATTGCGTATTCTAACCTTCAGCACTTTGGACAACAGACCGAATTTGAAAATCAAATCCAACAGTTTTTGGTGTCCATCATCAATGTGTTCATGCTCTTACTGGCCATCACCATTGTACTGGCCATCTTTATTTCCAGTTGGGTCACAGCACCCTTGCGTTTGTTGCAGGAAAGTTTTGCGCGAATGAAGTTCGGCACCTTCAACCAGCAAATCGATTACGAAAAGGACGATGAGATTGGTGCCTTGGTAAAAGATTACAATCAGAAATTGGTGGAATTGGAATTCGCGGCCGAACAATTGGCGCGCAGTGAGCGAGAGTCGGCTTGGCGTGAAATGGCGAAGCAGGTGGCGCATGAAATCAAGAATCCATTGACGCCGATGAAGTTAAGCGTTCAACAGTTGTTGCGTGTGTACGATCCGAATGATCCAGCTTCCGAAGAGAAATTGAAACGCGTCGTGGCGTCTATCATCGAGCAAATTGATGCCCTGACACACATCGCGAACGAGTTCTCCAGTTTTGCGAAGATGCCGCGTCCACAGGAGGAAGCCATGGATCTTTTGCCATTGATCGAGAATGTATTGGAAGTGTTTCGTCAAGAAGGAGACTGCTACATCGAGTTGCGTTCTTTTGTTCGAAGTATAGATGTCCGTGCCGACAAAGACCAGATGCTTCGCTTGTTCAACAACCTACTTAAAAACGCCATTCAAGCCATACCTGATTTGAGCAAAGGTGCCATCATCGTGATCGTCGAACTGCGCGAGGGAATGTACAGCATTGAAGTCAAGGACAATGGCTCTGGAATTCCAGAAGAGCGACGTGCGAAGATCTTTGTTCCCTACTTCACCACCAAGAGCACAGGTACGGGTTTGGGCTTGGCCATGGTGCGCCAGATCGCCGAAAATCATGGGGGTTCTGTAAGTTTTGAATCCGAAACTGGCGTTGGGACATCGTTTATTGTTTCTTTACCGAAGAACACCTAAACGTTTCGGCGGGATTGGCAAGATTCGACCCCGATGGGGTCGTTTGACTCTACTTGAGTTGTTTTAGTTACAAAGGTTTGACCCCGATGGGGTCTCTAGAGAGTTCAAAAAAGAGTACAATTGGAACCGCTCTCGCTCTTCACTCTCACTCTGTTTTTTTAAGCCACACCAAGACGGTGCAGCTTAAGTCAAATCGAGCGACTTCAATTAGCAGCTGCGACACTTGATGGCGTAAAATGCATTTTGAAAGATGATTTAGTTCATGGTAAAGTAAAGAATCATGATCAAATCAACGAGTAGACTTATTGTACCCGCTATCAAAATAGAGCGCATTGGTGCAACAGCAATGAGCAAACTCAAGGTGGCCATTGTCGGAACAACAACAAGTGTCAAGGTCAAGTAATACTTTATTGCTCCCAATCCTACAGCAATGCCCCCAAGACACCCAACAACCGTAAGTACCAGAGAAATGATTCCAAATCGGTTGAACTCAGCTTTTTCCAATAGCCCTTTCATCTTTGCGCTTGTGATCGGTGTACTCATATCTTTATGTGTTAAATAGAAAAGTCAAATGTCAGAATGGGCAAGATTTGAATCAATGAGAAAGGTTAAGTGAAAAACTGATTTTTGTCATGCCTGTTTCGCAATTTGACGATTTGATGCTGAAGCAATTTGTTCCTAGCGGAATTTGATTGCTTCGCGAATTTGATGCCTTCGGCAATTGAGCATTTGATAGCTTTGCAAATTTTTTTTAAAAGAATTCAGCGAAGCATCAAGTCTTTTGTCCTTCCTCTAACTAAAGAGGAAAATCTCAACCAATTCGAAGAATAATCAAGTCTTGATGTCTTGAAATCTTAATGTCTTAAAATCCAAAAGTCCTTTGTCTATTGTCCTTCAGCGAAGCGGTCTATTGTCCATTCTCAAGTCCTAAGATTTTAAAATCTTAAAATCTTGCTGTCCTTTCCCCCCACTTTTTGTAATTTCAAGCCGCTAAAACAGAAACAATGACAAAGTTCTACTCTCTCCTTACTGCCCTTACCATCTCATTCACTGGCGTATATGCCCAAAAAACCAAGATTATTGATTTGCCAATTGAAGCTGTAGTTAGTTCTGCGGCGGTTCCTGCAGGATTTGTGCAGATTCAAGCCAGTGAGTTTAAGTTGGTAAAAATGAACATCGTCACCTTGATCAATCAACTGCAAGGGATTACATACAGAGAAGGGGAAATGCTTGGGTTTGTCGGAGAATTGACTTTGCCTTATCCCGATGGAAGTAATCATGCTTTTTCGATTAAACGAAATCAAACACTGCACCCGGATCTCAACGCGAAGTTCCAGGAAATAATGACCTTAGATGGATATGCCTTGGATGGTTCGGGAGCGTTTGCGAAATGGGACATCACGCCGCAAGGTTTTCATGCCATGATCATGATTCCGGGGAAAAGCACCGTGTTTATTGATCCTTATTTAAAAGGCAATACGGAATACTATATTGTTTATGAAAAAGATGCTTTTTTCACCGACAAAAAAAAGGAGTGTGGTGTGGTTTCCGCGAGCAAAGGCAAACCTGGACCAACTGTTAAATTGGCCTTTGGTACCTGTGAGTTGAGAACATATCGCTTGGCACTTTCGGCAACGGGAGAATATACTGCTTTTCAAGGAGGAACTGTGGCTTTAGCCCAAGCTGCACAGGCAACAACCATGAACCGTGTCAATGGTGTATATGAAAAAGACATCGCGATTACCATGGTGATTGTTCCAAACAACAACTTAATTGTCTACACGAATACTGGCACAGATCCTTTTACCAATGGTACACCGGGTACCATGATTACTCAAAATCAAACAACGTGTGACGGTCAAATTGGAAGTGCGAATTACGACATCGGCCATGTTTTCGGAACCAATAGTGGAGGTCTAGCTGGACTAGGTGTAGTTTGCACGGGCGGACAAAAAGCGCGAGGAGTTACGGGAAGTTCAGCGCCAGTAGGAGATCCATTTGACATCGACTATGTAGCCCATGAGATGGGGCATCAGTTTGGCGGGAATCACACTCAAAACAACAACTGCAACAGTGTCGCTGCTGCCCGTCGAGAGCCGGGAAGTGCGAGCACCATTATGGGATATGCGGGTATTTGTGCGCCTGACGTACAAAGCAATAGCGACGATTATTTCCATGGCTACAATTTGGGTGAAATAAGCGCTGAAATTCTTAGTGGTGGTCATACATGTGAGGTCATTACTGCTCTAAATAATGCGGCGCCAACGATTACATCTGCAGGTGGCAACATTTCAGTGCCTATCAGTACGCCATTTATTCTAACAGGTGTGGCAACTGATCCAGATGGCGATGTACTCACCTACTTGTGGGAGCAAATGGACAATGAAGCAACGACACAACCTCCGGTAGCTACAGCAACAGGAGGCCCAAATTTTAGAAGCTTTGACCCATCAACAAATCCATCGCGGTATTTTCCAAATCTTGTGGCCTTGGCCGCCAATGGTCCATTCACATGGGAGGTGCTTCCATCGGTAGCGCGTGTCATGGATTTCCGATTAACGGTGAAAGACAATCATGCGGTTGGCGCATGCAATGCCTATGCTGATGTGACCGTAACTACTGTGGCTGCGGCTGGACCTTTTGTTGTGACCTATCCTACAAATACTGGAATCACCTGGGGCTCAGGTTCAACACAAACCGTGACGTGGAGCGTTGCCAATACCACGGCAGCACCTATTTCTTGTGCCAATGTGAAGATCTTGCTTTCCTTGGACGGCGGTGTGACCTATCCGATTGTACTTGCGGCAAACACACCAAATGATGGTACACAAGCAATCACGGTGCCTAATGCATCGACAACAACAGCGCGCGTCATGGTGATGTCTATCGCGGGAACATTCTATGACATTTCGAACAACAACTTTAACATTACCTGTCTGACACCAACAACACCTGCATTTACAGCAGTAGGACCTTTGTGCCAAAATAGCACAGCGCCAGTTCTTTCGACAAGCTCTACAAACGGAATCACGGGTACTTGGTCGGCACCAATCAATACAGCAACACCTGGAACAACGACCTATACCTTTACACCAACAACTGGATTGTGCGCAGCGAATACCACGATGAACATTGTTGTGAATAGTGCAGTTGCTCCATCATTTACACAGCAAACTCCTTTGTGCCAGAACAGTGCCGCTCCAACATTGCCAACAACATCCAACAATGGAATAACAGGAGCATGGTCTGTACCAATCAATACGGCCACTGTTGGAACGACAAGCTATACATTCACGCCAACTGCAGGTGTGTGTGCCTCAAGTTCAACCATGAACATTGTCGTGAATCCTGCCGCTACACCGACATTTACACAGCAAACTCCTTTGTGCCAGAACAGTGCAGCACCGACATTGCCAATAACATCCAACAATGGAATTGCAGGAACATGGTCGGGACCAGTCAATACCTCAACTGTTGGAACTACAAGCTATACGTTTACGCCAACAGTAGGACAGTGTGCCTCAAGTTCAACCATGAACATTGTTGTGAATAGTGCAGTTGCTCCATCATTTACACAGCAAACTCCTTTGTGCCAGAACAGCGCAGCACCGACATTGCCAACAACATCCAACAACGGAATTACAGGTTCATGGTCGTCACCCATCAATACAACAACCTTGGGTACAACAACGTATACATTCACACCTTCAGCCGGACAATGTGCTACGAATACAACAATGTCTGTCACGGTGACAACACCGGATGTTCCTGTGTTAAATGCAATTCAACCATCATGTTATGGAGATGCAGCGGTTCTTACCATAGCCTCAGGAAATTTAAACGGTGCGCAGCAATGGGAATGGTTTAGCGGATCTTGCAATGGAACTTCAATCGGTGTTGGAACCTCAATTAACGTAACTGCCTTAGTGAATGGCACCTACTATGCGATTGCCAATGGGAATGGGTGCGTCAGTTCGAGCTGTGCGCAAATTGATGTGCTTGTTCCTGGTCAGATCAATACCACGGTGAATCAGAATGGTGCGACCTTGACCGCTGCAGCTTCTGGTGCGACTTACCAATGGGTCGATTGTGGAAATGGAAATTCACCCATTGCCGGGGCGACGAATCAAACATTTACTGCAACTGCCTTGACAGGAAGTTATGCCGTGGTGGTGACCAACGGTGCGTGCAGCGCAACTAGCCAGTGTGTGCTTGTCGATCAAAATGGAATCAGCGACCTCAATGGGATTGTATTCGACGTCATTCCGAATCCTGTAGACGATCAAATGACACTTCTTTGGACAACAAGTGATTTGCAAGACATGGAATTAGTGGATGCCGCTGGACGTTTGGTTTTCACCAAGAACATCAGTGGGAAGAATGAACTAAATGTCAACATGGAGGCTTTACGTTCAGGGGTGTATTTCGTGCGCATGATTGGTCATTCAGGCACTGCCGTAAGGCAAATTGTGAAACAGTAAAAGACATGTACATGTCGCGGTATCTCTACAGCCTTCTTTTGGTGTTGTGTATTTCCAAGGTCTATGGTCAGCGCCCAGTGTATTACCTTATGGGACGTCCAGCCGATTACAGCTATAACAATGCGGTTCATGCCATTGCAGATAGCTGGAAAATCGATGTTGGCTATGCCGGATTTGATGTGATCGAACAATTTGGGTATGAACAACTCAATGACTACAATGATTCGGTTTCAAAGGTCATTGCCACACAAACAGGCATTGGCGAAGGGTGGCTAGATTCCTTCCTGCTTTTGGTCCGATTGGAAGATAAACGCCAAGATGCATTACGAACGCAAGTAGTGAAAATTCTTTCTGACGAAATCAACTCCTTGAGCACTGAATTTGTGGAACCATTTTTTCTTCTCGAGCGACATCATCGAACACTTCGCTATACCTGCTATTTAGTTGGACAAAAGCGAGAAGGGGAGGACAAAGCATTTCTAGTGAAAGCGGCTTGGAAGGTGAACGAAAAGCGTGGAAAATTTCGCCGCATCCGGAAAACATCAGCACTGTTGCCCTTTACTATTAAAGTGAATGGGATTGGCTGAAGGGGAGTTATGAGTTACTAATTACTAATTACGAATTAGGTGGCTGAGGTGCGGCAGCAGACTCGAAGCCACGAATTACGAATTTGATGCTACGCAATTTGATACCTTCGGTAATTGAAAATTTGATCCTAACGGAATTTGATTGCTTCGCAAATTAGATGCTATGTAACTCATCATTAGTAACTCGTAACTCATCATTCGTAACTCGTAATTAGTCACTCGTAACTTTTTTCAAGGATCTTATCCGCCAAAACGTCACTCAGCTTAAAGTAACTTTCATTCGTCCAGCCGCCGACGTGGGGAGTAATAAGCACATTGTCTGATTGGAGCAGATAGTTCAAGTCTTCTGGAAGCTCTTTTCCAAAAAATGATTCGAAGCTCGTGCTTTCGTATTCTAGGACATCCAATCCTGCGCCGAGTACTAAGCCTTGTTTGAGTGCAGCAACGAGAGCAGATGTTTGCACGATTTTTCCCCGAGATAGATTTAACAGAAACACAGGTTTTTGCAGTCGATTGAAAAAGACATCATTGGCCATCCACATCGTTTCATTGTTCTGCGGGATGTGAAAGCTAATGACATCGGCATTTTTTAGGATCGCGTTAAGGGTACATTCCATCACGAAGTGATCCCCAAAGCCCTTTTTGTATTTGTCGTAGGCCATGAGTTTGACATCAAAGCCACGTAATTTCTTGGCGAATGCACCACCATTGTTTCCGAAGCCAATGATTCCAACCGTTTTTCCATCGAGCTCAATTCCTCGGTTAGTGTCGCGGTCCCAGATGCCTTTACGCACATCGCGATCTGCAGTATGTAGCTTATTCAATAAGGACAGCAACATGCCAAGCGCATGTTCACCCACGGCATTTCTGTTGCCTTCTGGTGCGTTGTAAAGGGTAATTCCACGCTTCTTGCAATAGCGTTCATCAATGTTTTCCATCCCTGCACCCGAGCGCGCGATGAATTCAAGAAGAGGTGCAAATTGCAAGAATTCTTCATTCATTGCAAAGCGCGAACGAATCACAATGCCAATAGCGGACTTCGCTTCTTCAAGACATTGCTCCTTACTCCAATCCCAGGCTTCTATACAGGTATATCCAGCTTTTGTAAGCCGTTCGGCCAGTATTGGATGCACTGTATCGAGAAAGAGGACATTTTTCTGCATAGACAATGATACGGAAATTGAGTTGAAAAATGGAGAAATATGAATGATGAATGACGAATTATGAGTGTCAAGTTGGGTGGTGACTCCACCGTAGCTGACACGTGAGCATTCTAATTCACGAATTACAAGATAAACAACTACAAATACAGCGGACTTAACATGTTTTCGAAGCACTAGGTTTGGCACTTACGCATGGTGTCGACCACTTTGTTATCTTTGGGTCACTAATAACACCCATTTCATTGAATGGAGAAATGGATGACTAAAAAATAGGAGTATGAAACGATACAAGGCATTGATTTTTGCGCTGATGATCTTAGGATTTCAGTCAATTGGATTTTCCCAAAAAATACTGGATGCCATTGCTGAAGGTGACCTTGAATATGTCACAAAGTGGATGAACAAAGGAGAAGATATTGACATGGAGTTTACAAAAAATTCCGAAACAGGATTGGAAAACGACTTCGATGTCATTTCTTGGGCGGCCATTAAGAATCAGCAGGAAATCGTTCGCTATTTTGTGGCGAATAAAAGCAAATTTGATGGGTACGAAATTTTCATTTCTAGAGCCCTAGGTGCGAGTGTTCAATATGGAGATCTTACATTTATTCAGTTTTTGATTTCGGAAGGAGCGAATGTCAATCTAGGCTGTCAATACTGCAAGGATGTTTCACCGATTGCCGTAGCACTGGCATATGGGTATCATGACGTGTACGACTATTTCAAACGCATTGGAGCCTCGGAAAATCTTTTTGGGGGCGCTTATGAACTCATTCATGCAGCAGCCTCACAGGACTCATTGGAACTATTGAAAGATATTTTGGCCAAGCAAAATGACAATCTGGACCTAAGGGATGTGGATGGTTATTCGCCTTTATTGTTTGCGGTAAGCAAAAAATTAATAGACAATGCAGAGTATTTAATCTCCAAGGGGGCTGATGTTGCTGTGATTACTCATGAGGGCACAAGCTTGCTTCATGTGGCAGCACTCACCGGAGATACTGCAGTGTATCGTTGGGCAGAAAATGTTTATCATAACCGTGAATTGATTGTAGATATTATGAGTTTAAGTGTGTTTGCATTTGCTATAATGTCGGATAACAAAGACCTGTTCGATTATTTTATGGAAAACTATTTAATTGGGGAATTTATACAAAACTATGTCATGGGGGAGGATTACGTTATGGATGGAGAGGTTGAATCTGTCACGTTTGCATTCCTCGAGGTTGAAAAGAATACCGCTTATTTCTTTGAAAAAATGAATGCGCTTGGGTTTGATTGGAATGTCAAAGATCAAGAATATGGGAGAACGCTCAAGCAATTTGCAAAATGGAACAAGAACAAGGTGCTTTACAAGCTATTGAAGGAAGTGGGTGCGAAGTAGTCATGAAGTCCGTATTGCATTAACATCTTAAAATCCGATCATGCATTGACTGTTCGACCCCACTTCGGTGGACATGGCGATGGGGTTGGGTTTGAAATCATTCTTCTCATGCAACGAATATTTGACCCCTATGGGGTCGATCGTCGCTGGGTGATGAAGTTGAAATCCATTTTAAGTCGAAGAGTGAATTCTACACTGTATAGTGTCTTTGAGTCCTTCATCCTATATTGTGGGTTCGAGACTTCCTTTGGAACCTCACCCGCCGTAGTAGGCTACTAGTCTTAACATCTTGAAGTCTTAAAATCTCAAAGCCCTTTAACTCGCTGAAGTTCTTGTATATCCAGGATGTCTTTTGGTCGTCCAGCTTTGATTTTACTTGTGATGAGATCCTCAAAGTTAAGGACCCTCCAGCGTAAAAGTTGATGTCCTTCGATATTGGCGGTTTCAGCATCGGAATAAGCTTCTTCAAATGAACGGTTCACAGAGAAACGGGTAATCAACTCAATGTTTAGGCTTACGGGTGAAAACTTTATAGAAATGTTTTGTTCTGCACGTTTTACACTTTCTGGAAGATCATCGATTGCGTAACCTAAATCATTGAAAACTTTTAAAAGTTGTTTTATGTTTTCTTCAGATAGATCAATCCAAAAATCAACATCGGCAGAGTGCCTTTGATAGCCGTGGAAATTGACTGCGCCGCCTCCGACCATCAACATGCGCACCTCATGCGTGGCGCACAACTCCAGGAATTTTAAAATATCTGAATCCCAACCCTCCATCCGCTATTTTTTTCGGGTCAATTGAAAATTTGAATCGTCAGATTTATCTGTTTTTGAGGGGAATTTCAAGATGGAATTTGACAGCTCGATAAAGCGTAAAAATCGTTCCTCACGGGATAAAGCCAAGAATTCTTCTTCTTGATTTTTTTTACTTTCCTCTTTCGACTGAAATTTAATTTCCATGAATTAAAGGTATGAAAAACTACGTAACGACGTGTTTGAATTGAGAATTAAAGTAGACTTCAAGATATTAAGATGTCAAGAGATTAAGACTTTGTTCAATCCTCGGGTGTAGAGATACGAGTTCAAGTCTGAACCTTTTAAAATCCACTACACTCAATTTGCGAAGCAATCAAATTCTGAATTGCGCAGCATCAAATTAAGTGTTATGCGACATCATGTGGGTTCGATACTTCGTTTGGAACCTCACCCACCGAAGTATGGAAAAAGTCCATTGTCCTTCAGCGCAGCGGTCCATTGTCATTATTCATCCACCGAAGCTTTCAAAGCGTAGGTGGATTGTCTTTCAGCGTAGCGAGTTTTTCGTCTCTATATTAAGTCTTTAGTGTATCTGTTAAGCTATGAGATCTGAGAAAAACGCATCGGAAACTGAGTTTTCTTTACGTTATAGTTTTCTATTGAACAAGTGCGTTAGCACGATTTTCCCTTGTGATAAAATTAGGTGAAACTGTAATTTACCTTAATTTCGGATTAGATTTGATAAGAGATGATATAATTTCCCGCTTTCTAAATTTTACCGAATAATGAACTCAGTGTTGCACAATTTTCTCCTATTTTCCTTTATTTCTATCTCATGTGCACATGTGCTTTCACAGAACAACACCATTGAACAAACAAAATCGCAAAGGGTATTCCTGAATAAGAAAAAAAATAGTTTCCTACTCGTGGACGATTCGACGTTTTATTATGAATTCGTTGTTAGAGAGGGAAAGTGGAAAAAACATCCTTACTTTTTCAAGGGGGAGTGCGATTTTACTGAGTTTCAGCGCGAGTTCATTCCTGTAGTTTCGGAGAAAGGCGAGATTTACTTCGTTTACCGCGGTGTCGGTGAAGTTTATCAGTTGTTGAATGATACCTTACGGCGTATTGATCGTTCGTTTCGTCATGAAAATCAATTCAATGGGAACATTTTTACATACAAAGACAGGATCTGTTGCTTTGGTGGCTATGGATTGTTTACGACGAAAAACTTCATCTCCTATTTCAACCTAAATTTCAAAGAATGGTTGGTAGATGACATACCCCAAAAATGTAAGGTACCACCCGCGCGTTTCAGTTCCTTTTCACAGTTGAATGGCGATAATTTTTACATTTTTGGTGGTATTTGGTCCACTTCACAAGAAGTGAAAACGTTTTCTGATGTCTGGCGCTATTCATTCAAAAAAAATCGTTGGACGCGTTTGGGCAAGTTGAATCAGGCGGGAATAAAATCGAAATATTGTGGTTGGTTTAATGCAGAAATGTCCAGCAATAAATTAATTCGACTAGAAGACTATATGTATATAGTTGACATTGAGAAAAATAGTCTAACGCGTTATTCATCAGAAGAGTATAAGATGTTAATCTACCCTTTTTTCGATGTGAGTGAGCAATACATTTGCGCCATTTTAAGAAAAGGAGAAGGCAGAACCTCAGTCGTGGTTTATCACCGTGATGATTTATTGGGCAAGCCTGACAAGAGTGTACCATTGTACATTTCTGATTCAACCAATTCCTCGTTTCCTTGGTTTTGGCTTCTTTTGGTCTCATCGAGTGTGCTTGTTTTTATTGCCTTAGCACTCATTTTAAAAAAACGCAGCCAGCCGATAGGCAATAAGCCTATTTTACATGAGAAAAATGGCAATTACTTTTTGTGTGATCGTCCCTTAATGGTAGAATTTAGTGCGATTGACACGCAGGTGCTGATTCAATTTTTGACAGCGCCCGGTAATGCCTTGGAAATGTCGGATATCAATAGGATTTTAGAGTACGACAATGCGTCGCAAGACACGATAAAAAAACGCCGTGAGCTTAGTTTAAAGAACATCCGAGATAAATTATCGATCCGAGGCAATCTATCCGTTGAAGAAGTCTTCATCACCTCTCAACACCCGCAAGACCGCAGAATTAAAATTCTCCGCCTGAATCCAAAGTTGATCCAGTAAGTGCTGAAAGAAAAGGTGAAAATATGAATTCACCTAATTTTTTATTGCTGCCGTTTGACGGTCGGTAATTTTGGGGTTTGAATCACAGGTGGTTATGTGCGCTTTTATAATACATCGACCACAAAAAAATACAGTGCTAGAACTTCATATGACAAAAGTTAATCTAAAGCAATACATTCAATTTAGTGTAGTTAACAAAGCGCAGTTTCCTTGTAATTTGAAGTTGGAAGTTACGTTGGATAATGAAATTTTTAATAGTCCAGGAATATTTTTCTTGTTCTATCGGGGTGAGCTTATTTACATAGGGTTTACAAATAACAATCAGAACGTAATAGGAGAGAGAGTTATTCGTCAAATTGCAACTATAACAATGAGGGATTATAGACTTCAATTCACAAATGCTGCGTTGGATGCTCTCATAAATGATCCTGTTTTTGATAGCTATTTCAATGTGCCCAAACCAATTGTAGCTAATACTGATTTTGTCACTTCTGTCAATCGAGTGAATTTTGCGTCAAGCCATTGGGATGAGTTTAAAAACTTTAATAATGAAACGCTTTCGAGATTTGAAATGGAGTGGTATCCTAATCCAAAAGTAATTGGCTGTATTTCGATTGAAGAAATTAGCCAACAATTGATTGAATATTACAAACCAAGATGCAATAAAGAGTATTGCAAACCAATATTAAACTATTAACAATGAAAAAGAAGAATTTATTATTGATAATTATCCTATTTTGTCTAGGCCAAGTTAATGCACAGTGTGTAAAGTTATATGTGAAGGAATATTTGGGTGATTCTCCAATTTGCAATTTAAGTACTGGGGATTTTATAGAAATTTGTGAGGATATGAATGAAGTGTATGGCTGTCCACGGGATTTTTATATTTACAAAAAAGGTTTCTCAAGTGGAAGTTTAACTTACGAATTATCGCTTGACCAGGGGTGGTCCACTCATTATATGACTTTAATGGTTAATCCGTCAACAAAAAGATTTGGATTTATCTTGCAGGGCCAAACGGCTCTTTATACATACTACTCAGAAGCAGAAATGGCAGCAGCTCAAGCTCAAGAAGACGAACGAAAACGATTAGCTAACCAACGTCAGGCAGAGGAGGCTGCAAAACAAGAAAAGAAAAATGCTGAGCTTTTACTCTTAGACTCAAAGAAGTACAATAGTATAAATTTACTCTTGGATAAAGGTAAACTAGAGGATGCGTACAGGGAATACAAAACACTGAATATTCCTAATAAGTATGATCGAGAAAGAGAATTACTTGAAAAAAGAAAATTAGAAAATAATAAATTAGCTCAACAAAAAATTATAAAAGGTTTAGATTCTCTCATTACATTGAATGATTTCCTTGGTGCCGCGGATATTTACTTCTTAAATCACGAGGCCTACTCAATCTCCTCTTATTACGATAAAATCAGAAATGGTTTGATTTCGCTATATAGTAAGGATACCATGATTTTAAATGATGGTGTGTCAAATACATTTATTACGAGTAACAGTGAAAATCTCAAAAAATTGAAAGCGGGTAATTACTCGTATTATTTTGATGAAAATGGTAATTCTACAAATGGTGATTTGAAACTAGATCCAAAACAAATTCCTTCAAAGAAAATTGGTAACAATCAATTAAAAATTGGGGATAGATATTTAGGTGGTATTGTTATAAGCATAAATGACAAGGAAATAGTTGTTTCTTCCTTGACTCCAATTGGTGCAGGGATTTATTCACATGCGTTAGTGGAATGTGAAAAACATCAAATAAATGGCATGTCATGTAGGTTGCCTACCGCCGATGAATTGATGTCAATATTTAAATTAAAAAACAAGTTAGATTCTTACGAGAATAATTGGTACTGGACGAGCAACGAAAATGGTTCTGTTGCTGAACACATTGGACTATATTACGGAGATAGAGCATTCGTCCCAAAAGAACATGGAAAATGGTTTTTTGCAGTGAGAACAATTTCGGTTTATTCCGTAGATATTCCGTTAACGTCCAAGATTAACTTGAAAGTGGTTGAAAACAAAGATGTTGTCATCAATACAAAATATTCATCGTCTAGTACAAAACCAATTTTACTAACTCAGGATGAACAGTTTTGTTATAAAACTGAAAAAGAGTTTGTTATTATACCCTTTACAGCAGATAAATCGATTGTAAAAAATATGATTCGTGTTGAACAATCCTTGGAAACTATTAAAACTATAAACGAAATTAAAGTTATGCAAGAATCAAAAAAAACTGTTAATGAATTTCTAATCAATAAAAAACTGTGATTGGGAATGAATATCTTTCCTAACCTAGAGTTTTCTCTATAAAGAATTGTTCTTCTAAAGTTAAATAAGATCGTTTTCGATTCTATATGATAATGATTTAAATACCTTGATAATCAATTTGATTCACAGTTGAAGTTTAAAAGTGTAGAGGGTAAATTATCCATGCTTACAAGTCCTTTCATTTAAAATCTTGATGCAATTGATTTAGACTGAGAATGAGTCCCGAAGTATCTGGACAAGATGTAAGAGCGATTTCTATGCAGAATCGAGTCCTTTGTCTTTTGTCTTTCAGCGCAGCGGTCTTGTGTCCCAAAATCAAGTCTTCTCTGGCTTCGAGACTGCTAGGCACCTCAGCCCACGTCTTAAAATCTTGATGTCTTGAAATCTACTAGTCTTTTGTCCATTGTCTTTAAGTCCGTCATCAGACGGGCGGTCCTTCGTCCCTTAAAGATGGTACAACAACATCCCCACCGTGAAGTAAATAAACAACCCTACAATGTCATTCAAGGTTGTTACAAACGGGCCTGTAGCCAAGGCGGGATCGATCTTGTAGTGGTTGAGGACGAGTGGGATCATAGTGCCGAAGATTGCGGCAAAGATGATCACGCAGAAGAGTGAAATACTTACCACCATGCCCAAGGTGGCGTTCTCAAAGTAATAGGCGATGCCGTAGAT
>CALPWQ020000055.1 GCA_943327315.2 Chitinophaga pinensis | reverse complement strand
TAGGGGCGAAGTAAAATCGCCCCTATTTTTTTCATTCAAAAATACCTCATCATTAAAACTAGACTACATCCTAAAAACAAACACCGCGAGCGGTACAATTTCCCCGAATTGATTGCTGCACATGCTGATTTAGCACCCTTTGTTCGGGTGAACAACTACGGCGATGAGTCCATTGATTTTGCCAATCCCGATGCGGTAATGGCACTAAATAAAGCACTGCTCATTCACTTTTACGGAATAAACAACTGGTCGGTGCCAAAAGGGTTTTTGTGTCCACCAATTCCTGGGCGCGCAGAGTACATTCACCATGTGGCCGAAGCCTTATCCATCAATAACACATCAGCGATTCATTGCTTGGATATTGGGGTCGGTGCAAATTGCATCTATCCCATCATTGGTGTTGTCGACTACGGGTGGACATTTGTCGGTTCAGATGTTGAACTTTCCTCACTTAAAAATGCCCAAAGTATCATTGACAACAACCCTGTCTTGAGCCAAAAAATTGAGTTACGTCATCAATCCAAAAGAGACAAGATCTTTCAGGGTGTCATTCAACCGGAGGACCGATTTGATCTCACGGTTTGCAACCCACCTTTTCACCGGTCTGCGAACGAAGCATCTGCTGGTTCCTTGCGTAAGGTGAAGAATTTAGGGCAGAAAAAGAAACAAGAACCTGTGCTTAATTTTGGTGGTCAAGGAAATGAGTTGTGGTGCGAAGGAGGAGAAATCCAATTTATCCAGACCATGATTCGCGAAAGCGCTCTTTTTAAAAACAACTGTCGTTGGTTTACGACGCTAGTGTCTAAAAAAGAAAACTTGAGCGCCATCTACAACGCGTTGAAACAAATTGAGGTAAAAGAAGTAAAGACCATCGAGATGCGGCATGGGAACAAGACGAGTCGGATTGTGGTATGGGGTTTTTGAACAAACAACAAGTCGGGTTTATTTAACCATCTCGGAGTGTGCATAAACAAATTCAGGGCTGATGTCATAGTTGCAAGAAGACATTGAGCCATTTAACTCCTGAATCTCACCGATTTCAGTCATACACAAATTTAAACAAACAGAACAATCATAAAAAACTAATCTCTTATCAATTGACGCACACTTGTATTGCAATTTGAAAACCTACGAAGGCCATAATTTCCCTACCTTCGCGGCGTGATCAAAGACCTTAAATACCACGCGCTGCTACATGTCATCATTTTCATTTGGGGCTTTACAGGCATTTTAGGCAAACTCATTCATCTCGACCCTTATCCCCTAGTATGGCACCGCACATGGATTGGGTTTTCTGCGCTAGCGATTGCTCTAGTTTTTATGAGGAAATCACTTCGTGTGGCATCGATGAAACAACTTTTTGCTATTGCTACAGTGGGGATTATTGTCGCGTTACATTGGATGACTTTCTATAAGTCAATTCAACTTTCAACGGCTTCCCTTGGAATCTTGTGTTTGTCAACAACAACGCTACACGTCACTTGGTTGGAGCCCTTGTTGTTCAAAAAGAAGTTTTCATGGGTGGAGTTTTTGTTAGGATTGGCTGTCGTTTATGGGATTTATTTTGTGTCGGATGAATTCGGTGAAAAAGAAGTCGAAGCACTCATTTATGGCCTTTCTTCAGCATTCTTTGCGGCTTTATTCAGTGTGTTAAATGGACAATTGGCTCGAAGTATGCCTTCGCATACCATTTCATTGTACGAACTCATTTCCGCCTTTTTGTTCTTGACCGTTTTCCTCTTATTTCAAGGTGAAATCAATGCGGAATTGTTTGCCATGCGAACCGAAGACTTCCTATGGTTGCTCTTTTTAGGGATTGTTTGCACGTCGTTTACGTTCTTAGGCTCCATTGCTCTCGTGAAACGACTGGGTGCATTTACCGTGTCGCTTTCCATCAACATGGAGCCTGTCTACACCATACTTTTAGCGATTTTCATTTTGCATGAAAACACGAAATTAAGTATCCATTTTTACACGGGTTCGGCGATTATTGTGCTCGTGGTTTTTGTCAATATGTTCCTAAAAACGATGCTTCTAAAATGGGAGAAATCACGAGTTGAGGGATAGAAATGTCAACCATCGTTTTGCTTGTTCAACATTTAATACGCGGGGAAACTTATGTTGTGATCCCATCTTACCCGATTCCTTCATGAATGTATAGAACCGCTGAACAGGCAGCACCTTGATTTCAGGCGCCTTCAAATTGTACTTCCTGGCTGATGCATAATCATCGTTTAATGCGCACAATTGATTGTCCAAGTTTTGAATCAAGGCCTGTTCATCGCATGGATCATCGCAACCAACAAACCAAACGTGTTTTTGGCATTCTATGTCTGCGTAAATGCAATACTCTGATATTTCTATACCCATGCTTGAGGCGCACGTTATAATGGCTGAGTTGATGTTTTCCAATGAAATATGCTCCCCCACCAAACTTAAATATTGCCTTATTCTTCCTGTAATGACCAATTCTTGTGCAGACACATTCGTAAAACGGACCAAGTCGCCAATTAAATAGCGCCAAAGTCCCGCGTTGGTGCTGATTACCATTGCATAATCAACTCCCTCTTGGATTTCACTCAACGTAAATGCCGTGTACTTGTCTCGGACTTGACCTTCTTCATCAAAATACTCACTCGTAAAGGGAATAAATTCATAAAACACACCCGTATTTAAGATCAATTTCATTCCTTCCGAATGGGGTGCTATTTGATAGGCAAAATACCCTTCGCTCGCGAGGTATGTATCCAACAAGTGAATTGGTTTTCCCAACACTTTTTCTAAACGCGGAAGGTAAGGCTGCATGAATACGCCGCCATGCACATAGACCTCCAGATTTGGCCACATGTCGTGAATAGATGTTAAGCCATACCTTTCCACGATGCGTTCCATCAGCATGATGCACCAACTCGGAATGCCCGCAATGATGCCAATGTTCCATTTTGGTGCCTTCTCAATCATTGCTTCAAGTTTCTGATTCCAGTCTTTCATCGAGGCAATTTTACTCCCTGGTTTGGTGATCGGACTAACAATCAGTGAGGTATGCTTTTTTAAGATCCCACTCAAATCCCCTTCGATGTGTTTCCGTTTTTTTGTAAGTTTTGTGCTACCCCCAACAGCCAATGCTGAAGCGCTGTAAAAATGTTCTGAGAGATTTAAATCGTGAAGTGTGGACAATTGGCGAACACTTGTTTTTTGAAACGAACGAATCATTTGTTCCGTTACCGGAATCCGTTTGCTTGGCGACCCTGTGGTTCCTGAAGACAGTGCAAAATACTTCACTCTTCCTGGCCAGGTATGGTCCTTTTTTCCCTCAATCGTTGTGCTTAACCACAAAGAATAAAAATCTTCATACTCCGTGATTGGTGTAATGTGCTGGTAGGTCTTGACAGGGTTTTTGTCATTCACCACTTTTGTAAAAAAATGTGCTAAACCAAAGGATGTGTTTTTTGCATAATCCAAAAGAGTTACAAGGGTTTCTCGCTGGGTGGCGTGGCTTTTCCCCCGTTTCACCACACGCTTGTAATTGATTTGATTTGATTTTTTTAATAGCTTACCAATGATGGCCATACAAGCAATATTTTTATGTAAAATTAATGACAAAAGTTTTCTTCTGCATCAGTGTTTCTTTATACTTTTGTTATGAATCACTTTCGGTAAAAATCCGCTCTAATGAACACAAAAAACTTTATCGTGCCTCACGATTTTACTCAGGTGGCAGAAAATGCACTTGATCACGCGATAGCAACTGCTCGTCCGCTGAATGCTCAAATTTACGTACTTCATGTGGTAAGCAAAGAAAAACAAATTGCCAAAGCGGAGCAGCAACTTGCAGAAGTACTTCGTGTTCATGAGGCGTCTGGAGTTACCTTGATTCCAACCGTTCGGGTAGGGAGTATTTTTGAGGACATCGGTGAATTTGCCGCGGAACACCATTCGGAGCTCATTTTTATGGGAACACATGGCGCTCATGGTTGGCAGCACGTAACAGGTAGCCATGCCTTAAAAGTGATTACAAGTTCATCTGTACCTTTTATTATTGTTCAGGAAAAGGGGATTAAACAAACGGGCTACGACGACATTGTCGTTCCCATGGATTTACATAAGGAAACAAAACAAAAACTAGCGATTGTCGCCAATATTGCCACGTACTTCAATTCACGCGTTCACGTCATTACACCGGCCGAGACGGATGACTTTTTGCGTCACCAAGTGCAATCGAACATTCTCTTTGCCAACAAGTTTTTTTCGGAGCGCAACATTGAGGTGACGACAACATTAGCACCAAGCAGTGGGTTTGATAAAGAAGTGGTGAAACATGCTGTAGGTTTAGATGCTGATTTGATTGCTATCATGAACTTAAATCGCTCCGGGTTTTTAGGCGCGTTGGGCACCAACTATGAGCAATACATCATCACCAACGATGCGCGGATCCCGGCGTTGGTTGTGAATCCAATCGATTTGGGGCCTTACGGACAAAGCATTCTTTTTAGTTAGATATTAAGATTTTAAGACGAAAGACTTCTGAAAGTTACGAGTTACAAATTACGACAGTATCAAATTATGAATTGTAATTCGTTTAAACGACAATGGACCACCACGCTGAGAGACAATAGGCAGTCGAATACTTCGGATGTTTTCAATGTGCAATTCTGTCTTATTATCTTGAAATCCTGATGTCTTAATGTCTTAATGTCCATAACGTAATTACAACTCAGTCCTCGTATTCATCGCGTTCGAGTCGATCGCGAATCTCTTGAATGTTCTCCAACTTCTTTTCTTGACGGGTGTTGATTGCTGTATCAGTAAAATACCTGTGTGTTGTTAAGAAGTGTATCTGTATTTCATCCCACTTGCGGTCAGAGCTTATTTTTCCATGTTCTCTTAGCTCACGACGCAAACGATCAGCAATTTCATGGAAGTCATCCCTGCCGAGGTAATCCAAGTCGGCATCGCACATGATTTCTTCGAGTTTGTTTTTCGGATTGTGTGGAATCTGCGTTACATAAATAAGTTCTTTGATCGTTCCGATGTGTTGTTCGGTATAGCCGTATTTCGGTAAAATTTCTTCAGCCAGTCGCGCGCCAATTGGTTCGTTTTTGTCGTATTGTTCAACAAATCCCGCATCATGATACGTTGCCGCTGTTTTCAATAGAAAAAGTCCTTCGTCTGTAATTCCTTCTAAGAGCGCCAAACGTTCAACTGCTTTTACCACATCTATGCTGTGGTCAATGCTGTGGTAATGTAGTTTTTCTGAAAGACCCTGCTCCAGCACGCGAATAATATGTCTCTCCGCTTTGTAATAGTTGATGGAACTAAAATGGTGTAGGTTGACAATTTGATGGAATCGTTCGTTTGGAAAAACCCCTTCTCCGTTGATTGAAAGTTCTGGTTTAATGCGATCCACCGTGTACATATCAATCAGGCCTTTGCTTTTTGATTGGGCCTTACCCCTAAAGGTGCATTCAAAATAGGGTTCAATAAATTTAAATGTATTGCCTGAAATGGTCACTTTTCCTGGTTCGCCTAACATCTCCATGCGCTGCGCTTGATTGACTGTTGAACCCCAGATATCATAAGCTAAGCGCTCACTTCCAATAACCCCCGCCGTCACTTCTCCTGTATTAATTCCCAGTCTAAGCTCCCAATATTCTTGGTTGTGGGCAATGGCATTGTACTTCAGTGTGGCCATATAGTGCTGAATTTGTAACGCAGCTAGGCAGGTATCTACGGGATTTGTAAGGTTGCGCACAGGCACACCTCCAGCGCACATATAGGCATCACCAATCGTTTTGATCTTCTCAAGGCCACTGGCTACGATTATTTCATCAAACTTTCTAAAATACACATCGAGTTTGCCTACCAGTTCTGTTGGTGTCATCCGTTCGGCAGCTTTTGTAAAGCCCACAAAATCGGTAAACAGCACAGACACTGTTTTGTATGCACGGGCACTGGCTCGGCCAAGGTTTTTTAACTCCTCGGCGGTAGATTCTGGGATGATGTTTTTGAGTAATTTTTCAGACTTGTCTTTCTCTATTTGCAGCAAGCGCTGTTGTTCTACAACCTTGTTTTTTTCCTGTTCCAGCTGCTTGCGTTGGTTTTCTATTTTTTCATTTTGCGCACGTATTTCTCGCGTTCGATCGGCAATTTTCATTTCCAAACGCACCTGATCACGGCGGGCAGAATTGATTCGTTCACGCACGAAAATGCGAATAGCAACCGCCAACAGCAAGCTAATGATCACAATAAACCACCAGGTAGCCCAAAACGGGGATTTAATTTCAATCGAAAGAATTGCCGGTGTTTTACTCCAAGGGCCTTCACCAATGCGGGCATAAATCTTTAACACATAGGTTCCTGGGGAAAGTGAGCTAAAGCGCAATTCATTTGTTGAACCGATTAACATCTCTCCCTCATCAGCCCCTTCCAAAATGTATTTGTAATTAATTAGATCGGGGTGACTTAAATTGGAGGGTTGAAAGCGCACAGAAAAACTACGCTGCCGATAGCGCAATGTGATTAAATCGGTTAAAGAAATTGGCTTCTTCAGTGGGGATCCAACATCTCCCGGCAACAACCAACCCTTATCAAGCTTGAACTTGACAATCTTGACTGAAACATCTTTTAACTTCAAGGAAAGTTTTTCAGGTAGAAAATAATTGTACCCATAAATTCCTCCAAAATAAAGCTCTCCATTTTTACTATTGAAGTACGCGCCAATGTTAAATTCATTGCTCATTAACCCGTCACGTTCTGTGTAATTCACACACTTGCGACCATACATGTCAAAGCGACACAAACCTTTGTTGGTACTCAACCACAAGTGCTTGTTGTCCGCTTTCAACACCCCATACACGACGTTGTTGGGAAGCCCTTGTTTCTTTTGAAAAACATCAAGTTTCTTCGTTTGTTCATTCCACTTCATCAGCCCTGAACCTATCGTTCCGAACCAATATTCATGCGGTCCTGTTTGACAAATTGAGCTGATGTAATCTTTTGATGCCTTCAGAAACAGCACGTTGTGTTCATAAGGTCGAATACTTGGTTTGCCTTTTTGAATGGAAAGTACACTCAATTCTCCTGAACTTGTGGCAAACCAAATTTTACCCGAATTATCTTTGTACACAACTCGACAAACGCCTGATGCTATAGATTCCTTCGGGTGTTTTGCTCGGTGTTCAAAGGCGGTAAGCTCTTTTGTTTTTATATCAATAAGCAAGGCCCCTGATGTTGTTCCTAAGAAATACTTATGCTCCTTCCAGTGCACAATGCTGTAAATTCTTTTGTGACGTAAAAGCGTTTTTTCTGGACCAAGATTAAGTCGTTTAAACGTATACCCACCCTGGGAATTGATGATTAACTCATACAGACCATCTGCACAGCCTGCTAAGACATGATTTTCATCTATCACATGCATCGAAAGAACAGCTGTTTCATCGCCTTCACCAACCGCCGTGTTGATGTCTGGGCGGTTGTATTGTTCGAAGGTACCTGTGGATCTATTCCTGCGTGAAATACCCAAGTCGGTACCCACGAAGATGTATTTTTCGTTTTTATCCTCACCAAAACTCCACACGTTGGGCTTGGGAATTCCTTGTGATAAATCCGCGCTAGGCCCAATTCCTAAAAACCCTTTTTTTGTTGGATCAAACCCTGAAAGACCTCGTTTTGTACCCGCCCAAAAGGTGCCAGAATCGTCTAAAAAAAGCACATTGATGTCATTAAATAACAAGGCGTTTTTTTGAAGCAAATCATGCGAGCTTTTGGCAATTGAACCATTTGAAAACAAGGTGTATAATCCTTGTCCAGAAGAAACAATATACGTTGTTCCATCAGCAGTTTGCACCAAATCGCTTGCTGAAACCACACCCCAATGGGTGTTGAGTTGGGTAAATGCTGGAATGAGTTTTTGGCTTCCTGTGATGTACTCAAACACACCTTGACTCGTGCAAAAATAGGTTTGCCCTTTCGCTGTTGTCACAATGCGCTGAATGCTGTTTTGCTGAGCATCAGCAGGAAGAACAAGTTGTTTACAGCGCGTTTTGTTTTCATCAGACAAAAACACTCCTTTATCTTCTGTAACGATAAAAATTCCACCGTCCGATGCGTTGTAAACACCGTGTATGCGTCGCGAAGAAGAGAGGGCGCTGCATTCCTTGAATTTTTTTGTTTGTGGGTCAAATGAAACCACACCCTTTCCTGAGGTGGCCAACCAAAAAACGCCCTGTTGATCTATGCAAATGCCCTCAATCTGAAGGGCTATTTTTCCAGGTACGGTGTGGTGGGTAAATCGCTCTGTGGTTGGGTCAAAAACACTTAGTCCATTCGTTGTTCCAAACCACAAACGTCCATCGTCTGTTTTCATTCCACACTTGATGTACTCACTTTTTAATCCATCACTGTCTTCCGACGAAAACACCTCAAACTGCTTCCCATCAAAGCGATTCAATCCATCTTGCGTTCCAATCCACAAGGCGTGGTTTTCATCCTGAAGAATGCAGGTGACCGAACTTTGAGAAAGCCCGTCGTTAATAGAAAAGTTCGAAAAACGGTATGCAGATTGACCTTGTGCCACACATTGTGCGAGGACCAATCCCAGTGAGAAATACCATTTAAGCATTTAAAGCGCGTGTTTATTGTTTTTGTGGAGCTTGACCGGCGCCGCCTATTGATGCGTTTTCCAAATCACGAT
This sequence comes from Chitinophaga pinensis, assembly GCA_943327315.2. Lineage (GTDB taxonomy): Bacteria > Bacteroidota > Bacteroidia > Flavobacteriales_D > Crocinitomicaceae > M0103. Next base: position 12,087 of record CALPWQ020000055.1, on the reverse strand, counting down.
CGAACATATACATTCCACCTTTATCTCCATCGATCAATCGAAGCTTATCGAGCACAGCTCTCGCCAATGCCTCTTCTTCCAATTGTTCAGAAACATACCACTGCACGAAGTTGTGGGTGGTATAGTCCTTTTGTTGAAGACAAATATCTACCAAATTATTGATGCTTTCGGTAACACTGATTTCGTGAGCCAACAACAATTCAAATACATTTTCTAAATTTTTAAACTCCTTTGGCGCTTGCTCCACCGGTGGAATAATGGCTTTTCCTCCTCTTTCATTGATAAAGTGAATCAATTTCAACATGTGAAAACGCTCTTCGTCAGAGTGTTGATACATGAATTTCGCTGTTCCATTCAGCCCGTTACTCTCAGCCCAAGAGGCCATTGCTAGATAATATTGAGAAGAAGAAGCTTCCTTTTTAACTTGGTCATTTAAGGCATTTTCAACGTGTGGATTCATTCTGTGGTTTTTTAAGAATACCCGATAAAGTTACCAAGTTTAGACATACTTTATACGAAGGATTTCCATAATCATAAAAAGAAGTGAGTGTTTCTAGTTATCAAAAACCAAGAAAGCCGTAACTTCAAGCGGTGCAAAGATGATATATATACGAAACGCACTGATTTAATTACAATTCATGTCAAAAAATAAAGGTGGAAAACCTGCAAAAATGAAAAACAGTCTTCTTTACGTCGTAAGGAGGGTGTTTGATAAAAATCCGGACAGTGTACTTTCTCATAAACAAGTCTGCGTTCTCGTGGATGTTCGTGAAAACGCATTGAGAAAACTCGTGTTTGATGTGTTGCAAGACCTCACTCATGATGGTTTTTTGCAAGCCCATGCGCACGGTGTTTATTCGTTGTCTGTAAAAAACGGTTTGGTTGAGGGGTCGATTGAACTCACCGCCCGCGGCGCTGGGTTTGTTGTAACAGATGATGAAGAATCAGATATTTTTATTGCTCCTCAAAATCTTGGTCAAGCACTCAATGGGGATCGTGTTCGGGTGCGAATTTTTAAACGAGGGAAAACAAGAAATGAGGGCGAAGTCATAGCGGTTTTAGAACGTGAAAAATCTCAGTATGTAGGCACTATTGAATTGCACGATAAGTTTGCTTTTTTAGTGCCGGACAACCTGAAAGCAGGAACAGACATTTACATTTCGAAAGAGAAATTAAACGGTGCTAAAAATGGGGATAAAGCCTTAGTAAAAATCACTGTATGGCCAAAAACTTCCGATAATCCCTACGGAGAAGTTATAGAGGTACTTGGTAAACCTGGATCCAACGATACAGAAATGATCAGCATCTTATGCAATCATGGCATTGATTATAAATTCCCACAAGCGGTTTTGGTTGAAGCTGAAACAGTTGGAATGGAATTGGATGAAAAAGAAATTGCTACCCGCAGAGACATGCGAGGAGTGACAACATTCACGATCGATCCTGTTGACGCAAAAGATTTTGATGATGCCCTTTCTTTCCGTAGATTGGAAAATGGACACATTGAATTGGGTGTCCACATTGCAGATGTTAGTCACTATGTTCGGCCAGGAAGTGCGATGGACACCGAGGCATTGAAACGTTCAAACTCTGTTTATCTTGTCGATCGAGTTGTTCCAATGTTGCCAGAACAACTGTCTAATATGGCCTGTTCTCTTCGTCCAAATGAAGACAAATACAGCTTCTCCGTGATCTTCGAAATCGACGAGGCAGGTGTTGTTCATGACCAATGGTTTGGAAAGACAGTGATCCATTCCAATAGACGATTCAGCTATGAAGATGCACAAGAAATCATCGAAGGAAAAGACGGAGACTATAAGGAGGAAATCCTTATTTTAGATAAAATCGCTAAAATTTTGCGAAAATCACGTTTAAAACACGGTGCTTTAAGTATTGAATCTGAAGAAGTACGCTTCCGGTTAAACGATGAAGGACACCCTGTAGAGGTGATTATTAAAACCTCTAAAGATGCACACAAACTGATTGAAGAGTTCATGTTATTGGCCAATAAACATGTAGCAAAATTCGTCGCTTCACCGAAAAAAGGGCGTGACACAATTCCTTTTATTTTCAGGGTGCACGATAAACCGGATGCAGCAAAAATTGCATTATTCAATGTCTTCATAGAAAAGTTTGGTTACAAGGTGGATGCTCGGCAACCGGATAAAATTGCAATGAACATAAACACATTGTTGGATGAAATCCGCCATACTCCTGAGTATTCATTGATACAAACCATGGCCATTCGATCTATGGCAAAAGCAACCTATGAAACAGACAATATTGGTCACTACGGACTCGCATTTGACTTCTACACGCATTTTACATCACCAATACGTCGTTATGCCGACTTGATCGTCCATCGCGTCCTTCAAGAAGAATTAACCACTAAAAAGCACCGCTACGGCAATGAGCTTTCAGATGTGTGCAAGCGCATTTCCAAGATGGAACGAAAAGCAGTAGATGCAGAACGTGAATCCACAAAATATTTCCAAACGGTATTTGTCATGGATCATGTTGGAGAGGTGTTTACTGGAATTGTATCTGGAATTGCAGAATTTGGGTTGTTCGTCCGAATGGATGGAAATCAATGTGAGGGAATGGTTCCTATGATGGGAATTCCGGGAGATCGATTTTACTTTGATGCCGAGAAATACAGAATTATAGGTTCACGCTTTAAAAAGGAATACAATTTTGGCGACAAGGTCACTGTGCGTATTTCAGAAGTTCACGTACGAAAACGTCAAATTGATTTAGAATTAATTCCTTAAAACAAGGAATTATACCATTTGAATTCGGGCACTCAAATCATCGCGGTATGAACCCCCGATTGGGATAATCTTTTTATCTTTTTCTAAGGATAAATTAGGGAATTCTATAGAGGCAATTTTGTCCATACGCACGATAAACGATCGGTGGACACGAACGAAATCTAAATTTCCCAATTTCATTTCAATATCCTTCATGGTTGAATGGATTGTGTATCGCGCTTCAGCCGTATGAATCACCACATAATCTTTCAGTGCCTCCACATAAAAAACATCCTGGGTACGCAGCTTAATCAGCTTACTATTTGTTTTCACAAAAAAGAAATCAGTGATCACTTCTTTTTGCTCAACAACAGAATATAGAAAATTTCGTTCACGAATAATCTCTTGTTCTTTCTGGTGCTTGTACACTGCCAACTCGATATTGGTGTGTAAATCAATTTCTTTGAATGGTTTAATGATGTACCCAAACGGTTCAGCAATAACTGCTTTGGTTAGAGTTAAGTCATCGGAATATGCTGTCAGAAAAATAACTGGTACAGAAAATTCTTTTTTAATGATTTCAGCAGTTTCAATTCCCGTCAAACTACCTTTAAGATTAATGTCCATAAGAACCACGTCTGGATGTAGTTCTTGTACCTGTTCAATGGCTTTTTCACCATTGGAACATGATCCAGATACACCGTACCCAAAACGAAGCAACGAATGTTGGATATCCTTAGACACAATCGATTCATCTTCAACTACAAGAATATTTATTTTCGCCATCTCAAAAAAGCTTGATGCTCAAAGTTATTTAAAAATTCATGACAACTAAGGTCAATTTTTCATTTCAACTTACCAAATTGAATATATAATATAATAAAAGAGAATTATTTTTAATAAGAAGATTTATTATTCTTTATTAAGGGTGTTTATATGTGTGAAAAATGACTTCATTTTACTTGGAAAATTGGTCATCAACAAATGAACAACCTTTATCAACATGTTTTAAAATACATAAACTATTTGATTGTAAGTATATTATCACTTAATTAACAATTTAGAATTTATTACCGTTGTGTATAATTTCTTTGGCAGAAGTGATGAATATATGTGTCAAACCTTATTCATAAATAAACCAAAAGTCACCAAAACTTTCCTTGCATATGTCGATTGCATTTTGCTTTCTTAAAATTAATGAGTTGTGCAAGACAAATCTTTGAATAGTTGTGAACCCTAATTCACAATTTTATCGATTTTGATGTGTGAAACCCCGTCTTTAAATCCTAGTGTTTGCTGCATTTCTCATTCTATAAATATCCTTGAATGTTTGAAACTTGGCTGCATTGTGTATAAGCAGTACCTTTGAAAGACCAAAACACATCATTATGAAGATTATTCCAATCGGCGCAGATCATGCAGGATTTCAACTCAAAGAACAAGTAAGTCAATATTTACGTGACTTAGGCTATGAAGTTAAGGATTTCGGTTGTTTTTCGGAAGAGAGTATCGATTATCCTGACTATGCACACCCGGTCGCTGATCTTGTAGAAGCGAATCCTGGCATGTTGGGAATACTTATTTGTGGTTCTGGAAACGGAATCAATATGACAGCGAATAAGCATGCAGGCATTCGTAGTGCTTTGTGCTGGAATAAAGAGATAGCCGAGCTTTCACGACTACATAATAACGCAAACATTTTAGCACTGCCCGCAAGATTCATTTCTTTAGAGGAAGCACGAGAAATGGTTGAAGTGTTTTTAACCACAGAATTTGAAGGTGGACGTCACCAGAAACGTGTTGAAAAGATAGCTCTTTAAGCTTATTTCAACCGCAATAATTCCTGAATAAAGGCTTCAGTTTCTTGTGTATATGTGGTATAGTAGTCTCCTGTTCCTGGACCACTAAAACCCGTATGTACCTTTTTCACTTGTCCGTCGCGTCCAATAATGACAGCTGTTGGAAAAGAAATAATTTCTGAAAGCATACTGAAGTGTTCAGAGGCCAAAGCCTTACTAGACGTGCCTCCGCCAACGATAAGGTAGGGAATATTGAGGCGTTTTTGCAATTCTTTGATGCGTTCTAAATGCACCACAGGATCTTTCCCCGTTTCATAAGCAACAGCGATGATTTCTAATCCTTGCGCGTGGTATTTATCGTAAAGCGACAAGAAATAACGCGTTTCATCGAGACAGTTCGGACACCAAGACCCCATGATCTGAATGATGGTTACCTTGTTTTTGTATTCTTCAGAAGGAAAATTAAATTCACCATAAGGTGCACCGGTGGAAACATCTTTTATTGTCAATCGAAAAGGTTCATTAAGCTCTACCTTTGTTAGTGTATCCGCATTGGGCAACGAAGCGTTTTCATTACGCACGGCCATCCACTCTCCTTTCCAATGTTTTCCGCTGTAAAAATGTCCTCTAATGGTGTCTCCGTGAATCCGGCCGGTGAACATCCATGCGTGTGTTCCATCCAAACAAGAAAGCACGACACTATCTTGTAGCACCACACCTTCGAGAAAACGATAATCTCCCGTTTCTGTGAGAAACGTTCCAGAGATCCATTGTCCGTTTTGTTTAAAAACACCCACCGCAGGATAAGCGTCGCTGGTGCCAGGATCGAAGGTTGCGGCCCACTTTCCGTGAATGGAGCTTGGGGGGTAAAACGTGCTTAAAAAATGAAGTGGATGGTAAAAAACGCCATAGGTAATTGAGCAAGGAATGCGGTAATTTTCCCCTCTTTGAAAGTTTTGCCAGTAGCCATGAAGTCCTTTTTTCGAAACTTTCCACACAAACTCAGAATTGAAAAACGGGAATCGTGCATGAAGCGAATCGTTCTTCATCACCAAATCTGTCAGCACAATTTTTTCATCCGCATTGATAACGGTGAGTAGATATGACCCATCTGGATGCTGCGTAACATCAAACTTGAAATACATGGATACATTCGTGTCTAACAAAAGAGAGCCTGTCCACACGCCTGCTTTTAATTTCGGTGCTGTGGTGTTTTTTCCCGCGAAAAGCGTGGATGAAGAAAAAATAAATAGCAGTGCGCAAAAAAGGTAGTGGGTATGTCTCATGTTGTTTATAACTATCCGAAAGTACTTGTTTTATACCTAACTTTAAAGCGCATGCAACCTTTTTGGAAACATATCTGTCTTTTTGTCTGAGTGCGCTATGGATGATATTACGCTAGTCAACGAATGTGTGAAAGGCAATGCCAGGGCGCAACGAATGTTGTTTGACAAGTTTGCGGGAAAAATGATGTCGGTATGTCTGCGCTATGCAAAGAGCACTGAACAGGCAGAGGATGTACTTCAAGATGGATTTGTGAAGGTGTTTATGAAGCTTTCAGATTACAAGAAAGAAGGATCCTTGGAAGGTTGGGTTCGTAGAATCATGGTCAATACCGCCCTCGATCAAATTCGTAAAGAAGTAAAGTTTAAAGGGAATCTCGACATTGAAGATGTGGGGTACAAAATTGAAAACAATGCGTTTATTGCGGAACAGTTGATGGCGGAAGATTTGATGAAGCTCGTAAGAGCAATGCCTGACGGTTACCGAATTGTGTTTAATATGTTCGCTATTGAAGGCTATTCGCATGCAGAAATAGCAGAAACCTTAGGAGTAACAGAAAACACATCGAAGTCACAATATTCCCGTGCACGAGCGTATTTGCGCGAACGATTAGAAAAAAAATGAGTGAAAAAGACACGATAAGAGATTTATTTAGTGACAAACTGAGTGGTTTGGAGTCTAAGGTACGTCCAGAATTGTGGGGAAACATCTCCTCACAGTTGGGAGGTGCTTCTGTGTCCACAGGCATGTCTGTGTTTACTAAAATTGTTCTTGGTGTTACAGCCGCTGCATCCGTTGCTGTTGTCGGTTATTTTATCTTGAATGGCCAAGAGGAGACTCAGAAACCCACAACTTCTACAGAAAAACAACCCGTCTCGAAGGAGGTGAAAGAAAGCAACAGTGCAGAGGACCAGCGTCAGACGATCAAACAAAACACAAGAATTCTTTCTCAGGATGTTATACAGGCAACGGTGCAGGAGGAAAGCATGTCGATTTCGTTTGATCCAGAACAACCTCAAAGATTCATTGATCCAGTAGAACCCCTTGTTCTTGTTGAAGTAGAACAAGAAACGCAACAACAAATCCAACATAGTGCGCCTGAACAGACTCAATTGGTCACAGAAACAATAGAGGAGGAAGTACTTTCGGAAGGTATATCTTCCCTAGAAATTGCATTGCCAAACACCTTTACCCCTAATGGAGACGGAGTAAATGAGACACTTCAACTGAACCTCCAAGAAGATAAGTTTACGAATGGAACTTTCATTTGTGTGGTCATAGACCGTGCGGGTAAAACAGTGTTTCAAACCACAGATATACATTTCTTGTGGGATGGTGTTTCACTGAGTGGGGCTTTGGTTCCTACAGGAGATTATGTGTATTATGTGACTGCTCGGGACATAGACGGGAAGCTCATTACCAAGTACAGCACCCTGCACATCGCGAGGTAATAAAAGATTATCCTAAAGATTTATGGTATTTCTTGACCGCGGTGTAATAAAGCACAATGCTTGTAATTAGTAGAACGTGACTCATGTCGTTTCTATCAAACCATTGATGCACATTGATTTTCATCAGTTGAAAGGCGGCTGAGGGAATTAAAATGAGTGTGCTAATCCAAAAATAACGAAAAGACAAATCAATTTTTCGCTGGTAATAATACCCTAAAAACCCCAAGGACAAGCCCAATCCAACAACAGAGTTTAATGTAGGCACAAGTAATCCTTTTGAGGGGTCGGCAATGAGATCAACAGTTGCATAAATGTACGTGGCCACTGCGACGGAGAGAATAAGTTTACTGTAGGCTATTCCTTTTAGTTTTTTACGCCATTCCACCCTTGGAAAAATGGAAATCATAGCCAGCTCGATCATCAATGTGGCAAACATTCCACTGTACCAGGAGAAATACTTCCCCTTCAATCCCAAGTAATTGTAAAACAAATGACCGAAACCACCCATCAAGAATCCAGTCCCGAAGAGGATGAAAAACCACTTCCAAAGAATAAAAAAAGCCGGGTGTTGTGCGTGTGTTTTAACCTTAATAGCCAAAACAATTGCCACGGTAAAAATGATAACATCACCAATCATAGCGTTGGGTTCTAAAAGGTGCAAACCCATAAAATCCCATTCAATTTTTTCAAAATCTTTACCGATCAGCATCTTATTTACTTCCCTCCTCGAACTTTTTGATGTTCATTAAAATAATACGCTCAACCAAACCTGGAAAGCGCGCTTGGAGGAAAGCGTTTAATTTTCCTAGGCGAGTTAAAGTGCTAATGAATTTTCTCCGTTTAATGTTTCTAACAACCGCTTTTGCTACAGATTTTGTGCTTTGCACGTTGCGGCCGTTTCGTGAGTCAAGGACAACCATTGAGCCATCAGCACCAATGGCTTCTTTGTTGTGCGAAATCTCTGTCATGGCAACATAAATCAACCCGACATGGATTCCATGCTTGGCTTCTTCAATTCGAATGGATTCAGCGATTCCCCGCAAAGCCATTTTAGATGCGCCATAAGCCGACAATAACGGCAAACCACGGATTCCCGCTAAACTTGAAATAAATACGACGCTACCTTTTGTTTCACGTAAATAAGGCAGGGCAGGGATTGTTGGGTTGATGGTGCCCAACACATTGCTATCAAACACCGTTTTAAACACATCCGGACTTACATCTGCTACAATTCCCCGCATAGAAACACCAACATTATTGATCAGGATATCAATTTGTTGAAATGCCTCAAGTGTGCGATCAATCAATTCTTTTCCACCCTCTTTAAGTGATACATCGCAGCATACACTGATGACGCGGTTGTGGTGCTGTCGTATAAGGGCTTCCGTTTCTGCTAGTCGTCCGGCGTCACGCCCATTTAACACAATACTTGCGCCCATCTCAGCTAGCTCCAGTGCGATTGCTCGTCCAATTCCACGACTAGATCCCGTGATGATGGCTACTTTTCCGTTCAGTTGTCCGCTCATTTTTTCTTGGACTGGTAGTGAATATCAGGATGAAATTTGAGTGCAGTAAAACAGTTTGTCCACGCCATTGCAACATGCACAAGAAAGGCAATCCAAATGGTGCCCGATGCTAAGGTGAGTAAGCACAAAACCAAGCCTAAAGGAATGGCGCCAATGGTTTCGTCCAACCCTTTTGGAATGTGGGTTGCCGAATAAAGCGCAATGTTCACAGCGATGGCTGGCCAAACACCAAGTGCATCAACCAATGGAAACAAAAGCGTTCCACGGAATAAAAACTCGTAACCAAACAAATACAAAGCCCAACCAAGTGCGGTGATGAAAACGGTTTTTTGAGTCCACACCTTGGCTCGAATTTGCGGATAATTAACCAAGTTTTTTGGTTTTTTAGCGCTGAAGTAAGCCAATGGAATCACAAGTACCGAAAGCCCTAAAGTCCAAATAACCGTGAATAATGTGGTAGAAGGGATAATCGTTAATCCATAATCAGCGAGTGTATATTTGGGAAGAAAAATCAAACAGATCACAGAAGGAATCACCCCCATGGTTAAGAAACCGAAGTACTTTGTGAAAAAGATGTGTTTTACCGATGCTTTGTCAAAGTCTTGTCCAGTGTAAAAGCGATGTTTAATTGCAGTTGATTGCGCGGTGAACCAATAGACAACAAAGAAGACCAATGAAAGTACAATAGGTAAAAACGAGGTCAAATCGTTGAACTGCCAAGACAGATCTACATCAAGAGTTTGGTATTTCATGGTTTCTTATCGAGGTAATTATTTTCTTTAAACCAATCAAAACACTCTTTGATAGCAACTTCCAAAGGTGTTTGCGGCATCTGAAGTTCGCGATGGGCTTTTTCAGCAGAGTAGAAATGGTTTTCCGTTGATATCTTGGCCAATTCTGTGGTAATTCCAGGATAATATCCAAAAATTCCAGCAAAGAATGAGTTCATTCTACCGTAAGATTGCACCATAAAATCGGTTAGTTTACGGGTAGGCGTTTTCGCGCCAATGGTTTCAGCGATGAGAGCGAAAGCATCTTTGTACGAAAGGTTTTTATTTCCTACAATGTAGCACTCACCTATTCGACCCATAGTAATGGAGTTCGCCATAGCTGTAGCAACATCTTTTACGGCAACAAAGTTTTTACCTCCGTTTGAATATCCAGGAACACGGCCTTTGTGCACTGCAAGAATCATGGCTCCAGAGCTAGGACGCGAATCATAAGGGCCAATCATAAAGCTAGGGTTTACAACCAATGCAGACAAGCCTTTTTCTTTGACTGCGGACAGAATCAATTGTTGTGCTTTATATTTAGAATCCATATAGTCGACGCCATATTTCACGGAAAGGTATGGGGTGTCTTCAACACCAGGAGCGTCGAGAGAAGTACCATAGCTAAATGAATTTGCGGTTCCTACATAGATAAGGCGCTTTGTGCCATGTTTAAGTACGGCATCGATAACATGTTGAGTTCCGTCGATGTTTACCCGATTGACCATTTCGTTTCGGGGTGGATAAACACTGGTAGCTGCCGCACAATGAAATACAACATCTTTACCTGCAATGGCTTTATCGATTGAGTTGTGGTCTAGGATGTTTCCGTGAATGACAGTGATGGGCAATCCTTTTAAGGTAAGAGGGTCTTTTCCAGGTTCTACGAGAACGCTTACGGCATAGTTGCGGTGTAACAGTTCACGAACGAGATTACTTCCAAGCACGCCATCAGGACCGGTAACGAGAATTTCCATACAGTGGTTATTTCGCGCAAAGGTAGCCCCTTATTTTGGATAGTGTCGTATTGACACCAAAGAAAAGTGAATTTGATTTAAATGATACGGAGGAGTAAATGAACATCAGTTGCAATGCCAAACCATTCTGTATGTGCGGGAGGAGGAGTATTCGATGACCCCATTCTTTTCGCAAATATCAGGCAGGGGCGATGAGATGTTTGTGGTAGAAAAAGACCCATCTGTGTTTTGTTGCTGTGTTTCTTTGTGGCACGTACACATGCCAGTTGAAGAAACAGGATTGTCTGTACCACAAGCGGCAAGAAATGGGATAATAAACAGGATTCTTTTCATGAAACAACAAAAATCTAAGTGCATGATAATGAGCTCAAAAGTAATTATAGATTTTCAATAAAACACAAATTACTTTTCAATAACTAGCTGTTATTTATGCAATTACTACGTTTTATGTGCCACTATCCACTAAGCTTTTAGGGTGAGAAGGATTTTTAGTTGGTTGCTGCTTGGGGTTTACTGATGTTCAAGAGTTTCAAGGTGATTATTTCATGATCTAGGATTATGGGCGCATATCAACCAAAAATTGCTGGTACGTAAATTTTGGTATTCGAGAAAATTGAATTATTATTTAGACTTGCGTATTGTTTTCTTATAGGTATCAATTAGTAGGTATGACCCCATCGGGGTCAAACATCCGTTGCTTTTGTATTGTGTAAGTTTTCACGACCCCATCGGGGTCGAACATTTATATTGAGATTTGTTGATTTAGGATTAGGTCTCGAGCGGATTACGTTGTGATCCAGGATACTTGACGCATATCAACCAAAAAGCCCTGCCTTTCTTTGATAGTCCCTTTGTTTTTAATTTTATATACCATTCAAGCCCTGCTTAAATAATAAGAAACCGGTTATAATTGAGTTCAGTCAAACACATTAAAACCTCTGTGCCTCTGTGGTTAAAAGAAAGGGATTATAACCAAAAGTTGGGGAGGAATTAAGATGGGGTGTTTATCCCAGCCCCGGTTTTTAACCTGGGGTTTTAGGGTTAATTGACTTGATCTATAAAGAAACTTAATCTATTTGATAAAGGATTGTTTGACCCCGATGGGGTCATTGGTTTTCGGGAGAGCTTATGGTTACAAAGGTTAGACCCCGATGGGGTCCATAAACCAGAGTAGTACCGATTACATAAAATATAAAGTTGGTTTTAGTCGGACAACAATGATTCGGATACTTTCTTTTTAGATTGAAGCAAGTTTGTGTGTAGTCCCCAGGTTTTGGTCTTGATCCTTAAAACCTCTGTGCCTCTGTGGTTAAAAGAAAGCCCTCATTAGATTGTTACATTTTATAGATATCTAGGCATTCAAACATGCGGATTATTTCATGATCCAGTATATTGGGCGCATATCAACTAAAAACCCCTGCCTTTCTTCGAAAGCCCCTGTCTTTTTTGATTTTACACGCCATTCAAGCCTTGCTTGATGGCTGTAATGGATTATTTCATGATCCAGGATATTGGGCGCATATCAACTAG
>CALPWQ020000054.1 GCA_943327315.2 Chitinophaga pinensis | reverse complement strand
CAGCCACCAAAGTAAAGAACATGTCCTTTGTCTATTGTCTCTTGTCTCTTGTCCCTTGTGGCTTCGAGTACCTCAGCCACCAAAGTAAAGAACATGTCCTTTGTCTATTGTCCCTTGTCCTTCCCCCTTCGTCTTTTTCTTGGAAAATTTTCTTAATTTGGGAAAAAACCGTTAAAAGTGATTTTTTAAATCATTGACAATCATATTGTTGAATTATCGGCATGAAATTTCGTCTAAAATAAAGGTGATTTTTTAGGTTTTCGTACCTAATACAACCTACCTACAAATCGAAAGATTGAAAAATGGTCCGCTACAACGGACCATTTTTTATTTGAATGAGTATTATCCCTCAGCTTCCAAAATTGGTTTCCGAAACACAATCTTTGTATCGAAGATGTCCATTACCACATTTTGACTGCGGTCAATCTTTCCACTCAAAAGAGCCTTTGACAGTTCGTTAAGTACTTCACGTTGAATCACTCGTTTAACAGGGCGTGCGCCAAAAAACGGATCGTAACCCTCCTGTGTGATGTGTTCAAACGCATCTTCAGTCACCACAAGTCGAATGTCTTTCTCCAACAACTGTTGTTTTAGTTTGTCCAATTGAATTTGAACGATTTGTCGAACATTGGTTTTGGTAAGCGGCATAAATAGTATTGTTTCATCGATGCGATTTAAAAACTCGGGTCGTATTGTTTGCTTCAACAATTCCATCACATCAAACTTCGCCTTCTTCGTGGCATGCTCGTATTCATCGGGCTTGATGTCGTCAAAAGCTTCGTGAATCAGCTGCGAACCAAGATTCGAGGTCATAATGATAATGGTATTCTTAAAGTTGACGACTCGTCCTTTATTGTCGGTCAAACGTCCATCGTCCAGCACTTGAAGCATCACATTGAATACATCGGGATGTGCTTTCTCAATTTCATCCAAAAGGACAATGGAGTAGGGACGACGGCGAACCGCTTCGGTCAACTGTCCACCTTCATCGTAGCCCACATACCCTGGAGGAGCACCCACCAAACGAGAAACGGAATGTTTTTCCTGGTATTCTGACATGTCAATGCGCGTCATTGAATTCTCATCATTGAATAAATACTCAGCAAGTGCTTTTGCCAATTCGGTTTTCCCAACACCTGTTGTACCCAAAAAAATGAAGGACCCAATGGGTCTGCGCGCATCTTGTAAACCTGCTCTAGATCTCCTTACGGCATCCGAGATGGCCTCAATCGCTTCTTCTTGTCCAACGACACGTTTGCCCAACTCATCCTCAAGACGAAGTAGCTTAGATACCTCGCTTTCAATCATTTTATTTACAGGAATTCCTGTCCATTTGGAAACAACTTCGGCGATTTCTTCCGTATCTACCTCTTCTTTGATCATTTTGGAATTGACTTGCATCTCAAGCAATTGCGCCTTTAATTTTTCTAATGTTTCTTCGGCTTCTTTGATGCGTCCGTAACGAATTTCTGCCACTCGTCCATAGTCACCCGACTTTTCTGCTTGATCGGCTTCAAACTTAAAGGCCTCAATGGCTTCTTTATTCTTTTGAATGTGATCCACCACATCGCGTTCGGATTGCCATTTGGCTTTGAAGGCATCGCGCTGTTCGCATAGATTGCCCAACTCTTTATCAAGAACTTGAATTTTCTTGGTATCATTTTCTCGTTTCAAGGCTTCACGTTCAATCTCCATTTGCATGATTTTTCGTTCGAGTTCATCCAGTTCTTCTGGTTTCGAATTGATTTCCATGCGCACTTTTGATGCAGCTTCATCAATCAAATCAATCGCTTTGTCCGGCAAGTGTCGTTCAGTAATGTAGCGTTGTGAAAGCTCAACAGCAGCAATGATCGCCGCATCTTTAATCAGTACTTTGTGGTGATTCTCATACTTTTCTTTGATTCCTCTCAAGATGGAAATGGCATCTTCGGTGCTTGGCTCATCGATCAACACGGTTTGAAAGCGTCGGACTAAGGCTTTGTCTTTTTCGAAGTACTTCTGGTATTCATTGAGCGTGGTAGCGCCAACAGCACGCAATTCGCCACGCGCCAAAGCTGGTTTCAATATGTTTGCAGCATCCATAGCTCCTTCGCCACCGCCTCCCGCACCAACGAGTGTATGAATTTCATCAATGAAAAGAATGATTTCTCCTTCGGCATTGATGACTTCTTTGACAACAGATTTCAATCGTTCTTCAAATTCTCCTTTGTATTTTGCTCCAGCAATCAAGGCACCCATGTCTAAGGAATAAACGACCTTGCTTTTTAAGTTATCAGGAACGTCACCGTCAACAATGCGGTGCGCCAAGCCTTCGGCAATGGCTGTTTTACCTACACCAGGCTCTCCAATGAGGATGGGGTTGTTTTTCGTGCGGCGTGTCAAGATCTGCAAAACACGGCGAATTTCATCATCGCGGCCAATGACAGGGTCCAATTTTCCCGCTTGTGCCATCTCATTTAAATTTCGGGCGTATTTTTCCAATGAATGGTAGGTGCTTTCTTGCCCCTGAGAGTTCACTTTTTCACCTTTACGTAGATCCATAATCGCTTGCTTTAAATTTGTTTTGTTGATTCCGTTGTCCTTTAACAATTGACCTATTACATCCGTGGAGTCGAGTAGGGAGTAAACCAACAATTCAATAGAGACAAACTCATCTCCAAATTTTTTCATTTCATTGAGGGCATAGGTGAAGATTCTACCAAGCTGTTGGGAAAAATAGAGATTTCCTCCACTCACTTTAGGATAGGATTCAACAATACGATCCAATGCCGCTCGCAATGAAGGTTGATTCACATTCAACTTTCCGAAAAGATAGGGTGTAACCTCTTTGTCTGCTTCAAAAATTCCGAGCAGAAAATGTCCGGTCTCGATGGATTGATGTCCATGCCCTTCAGCAATTTGCTGCGCATTTTGGACTGCTTCCTGTGATTTAGTAGTGAATTTATTGAAATCCATAATGTATTTATTTTTCGTGTTGTGCTCGCCGCAAATTGAAAACCAATGCATGATTTCATGTCCTTTTCGGTAATGTTGTCAGTTTGATTTCTACTATTCGGACGAATTGACTTGAATGGAAAGTTACGGAGGTTTTCAACATGAAAAAATGACTTATTAACATCTTTTTGTAACCATGTGACTGGTAGCCGCGTAATAGAGACAACATGAACGGATTAATAACATCAATTGGAGTAGTTGGAATGTGTCTTAGCTTGCATGCACGTGCAAGTGAAAACGCACCAGTTGTGTTGCTGTCCAAAAAAGAATATGTGTTGCAATGGAAAGCGACTGCGATTCAGCAAATGTCACTGTATAAAATTCCAGCAAGCATCACCTTAGCGCAAGGTATCCTAGAAAGTGGAAGCGGTAACTCTCAATTGGCGCGTGTTGGCAACAATCATTTCGGGATCAAATGCCATGGTTGGGAGGGAAAAACAATGTTCATGGACGACGACGAGAAGGGGGAGTGCTTTCGCGTGTACGCTTCTGCTGAAGATTCCTATAAAGATCACAGCGAATTTTTGACCGTGAATAAACGCTACAATTCGTTGTTTGAACTCAAGTCGGATGATTATAAAGGTTGGGCTAAAGGATTGAAAGAGGCGGGATATGCCACGAGCAGTACCTATGCGGAAGCACTAATACATTTAATCGAGGAATTAAAACTGGATGAATTTGATCAAAACGTACTTCACGAAAATGCTTTGATTGTTGAAAATGACGCGGAATCGGAAGTATCACATTTGACCATTTATTCAGCCAATAAAGTAAAATACATCATTGCCAAAAAAGGGGATACCTTCTACCGACTTTCTCGCGAATTCGATATGGCGCTTTGGCAATTGTACCGATACAATGATTTCGGACCAAATAAGGACGTGTTGGTAGAAGGCGACGTGGTTTACCTCCAGCCGAAAAAACGAAGAACCACAAGTAAATCTATTAAAACAGAAAGTGAACTCACTCCACGAGAGCTTTCTCAAGAATACGCGGTAAAGTTGGAGCCGCTAATGCGACGCAATCAGTTTTCCTCCCCAGACCAATTACTTCCGGTCGGGGAAAAGGTTATCCTCCGTTGATGGATTCACCCACCCTGAACTAACAGGGAATGTGAGGTTTTTAGTTTGTTGTTGTTTGTTGAAAGGCCTCGGAAACGGGGCCTTTCGTATTTTATCGAGCCCGAGTTTCAACCTGGGGTAATGTGTACAGAGTGAGGAAGAGAGTGAGCGCGATGTTGAGATCATTTATTTAGCCCCGCGTTTCAACCTGGTGTAATGTGTGCAGAGTGAGGAAGAGAGTGAGCGCGATGTTGAGATCATTTTTTATTCCAATTAAAAAAAGAAGTTGGCTGTCAACGTGGCAATCCCCAAACGGTTTTTTATTGACGCGTTGGAATTGTAAAACGCCGAATAATTGCGCTCACAAAGCCGTTGTTTATAAGAAATATCGACGGAAAATTTCTTGGTGCGTATTCCAATTCCACCGGAATAATAATAATCGGCTGACATTGGGTACGCTGCTGAATGTTTAAATGCTTGACCAATCATGGCAAATCCACCGCGAATAAAAAATCCTGAAAACGGAATAAATTCAGCACCGACATGAAGATTTGTTGCCGTTTTAAATAAAGTATCGGCAACATTGTTTTCGTAGGTGTAATTGTACGGTTCATACCCCGCGTCATTGGTTGTTCTGAAATGCGCCTGTCGGTAATCCATGAGTTCAATATCTACATCAATGCAGCCACGCGTGCCAAGCACATATGCTGCAGAAGCGATAATTTTTCCTGGATTGCGCATGCGGTAATGGTAGTTTCCTTCGGGAATCAGCGATGGATCCGTTGATGACGTAGAATCGGCATACGTGGCAGTCATACTGGCCGACCATGTTTCCTCCATCTTGTAAAAAGTAGGGGTGTGAATGGCTAATCCAAGCCGAAAGGCTTCACTCACAAGGTAAATGACGCCAATCTTTAAGTTAGATCCTTGTCCTTTACTCGTTAAGTTGTAGGTGTAATCAAACGAGCGTAAGGGGGTTCCGTTGGTGTTTGTCAATGTTTCTTGGTGCGTATATTCTTCCAAATAGCGAATTTTCCGATAACCCCAATTCACCCCGAAGTAGAGCTTGTTTAAATAGTTCACGGAATAGGATAAAAAGAACTCATTGATTCCGCCCATGTTATTTACAGTTCTATCGTGAATCATATCGCCAGAATTCAACAAGGAGGTATATGCAGTAGATCCAGGGTTGTATTGAATCGCCCCCGTTTCATAGGCCAAATTAGAGCTAAAAGGGAAATAGGTACTTAATTCTTCAGGGTAATAAAGATAGGCTTGTGCGGCAAATTCATCCAACAAGGACTCGTATTGTTGGCCTGTGTACCTGAATGTGTTCCTGAAATTCTCAACACGGTTGTATCCACCACCCAACTGCGAATACAAAACACCCTTTCCTTTTTCGGAGTCGTCGCTAACCAGCAAAAATGTTGCATTGGCAATACCACCCAGTCCATTGTTCGCTTGCGTTTCCAAACCCTTGAATGAGGCCTTGTTGGTGGAATTTCCGCCATAAAATGAAAAGCCAGATGTTGAATTGGAGTAGCGGCCATAGCCTGCAGGATTTACTTGTGATGAACTGAGATCAGCTCCTAGTGCACCGAATGCCCCACCCATGGCTTCAAATCGAGCAGTTCCTTGAAATCCGGTGTGGGAATAGAGGTATAAATCCGTTTCATTTTGTGAAAAGCTTAGACAAGAAATGAATAACAAAAGAACACTGAAAAAATGTTTCATCAGTTTCTTCTTATACCTGTTCCACCGCCTCCTGTTCCACGTGATGGTGTTGGAGTAGTTCCTCCACCACCACCTCCGCGCTGGATTTGCTGCTGTTGCGGTTGGTTTTGTTGGGGAATCGCACGTTGGTTGTTTACAGGTTGACCACTGCCTTGTGTTGTTGGAATAACACCACCAGAATTTCGAACGGGACTTGTACCACCTGTCGTTTGTTGTTGAACACCTCTTGAAACACTGGGAGTGTATGTTGGACGATCAACGCTTGGTTGAGCAACAGGGCGAACCACCTGTTGCGACGAACGATTAATTGTTGCTATGCCTGTGTTTCCCGCAAATCCACCAGTGGAGGATTTCAATACATTCGGGTTGTTGCGTTGGCTGTTCGGAACATATCCAGAAAGTGATCCGCGTGGTCCGGAATAATGCACGCCACCTGTTTGTGGAGTGACAGGTTGATTGTTCAACGAACCGTACCCGTAATTGTTTCCATATCCATAAGGATTTCCATAGCCATATTGGTTGCCAAACCCATAAGGATTTCCGTAAAAATTATTTCCAAATCCAAACGGAGAATCATAGCCATTGTATGGATTGTAGTAGGGGGACATCATGCCATAATAGGGAGAGTAAAAAGGATTTCCAAAGCCAGCATTCATTCCCATTCCCATTCCCATTGGACGGTAGGGGTTGTAAATGTTCCAAGCATAAAAGCCACATCCACAAGGATTAAACATGGAGTACGTTCCCCAACAATTCGAATTGTAGAGGTAGTTTTGGCTATTCTGATAATACGCTGCTTTCGCTGTGCCTGTTTGATTTTGACGTTTAAATGCTTGGTAGGATGTCTGGTCATTTAAGGATTCACCAACAGGCAATTTATTCGATTGCACGATGTACACATCATCATCAACCAACAATTTCTCTGAATAACATGACGCTAATCCTAAAACAAGCGAAAAAATTAGAGTAATATGCAAAACAGTTCTCATGGCGGACGAAATTACTTGCCTAAAATTAGGTGATTTTAACTACATTTGCAACAATTAAAACAAACACTTTTTTCCACGTATGGCACAGAAATTTGCGACTCGCGAAGAGGATTATTCAAAATGGTATAACGAATTGGTTTATAGAGCGGATTTGGCAGAACATTCGGATGTTCGTGGCTGCATGGTGATTAAACCGTATGGGTATGCAATCTGGGAAAAAATGAAGGAAATCCTGGATGCGAAATTTAAGGAAACGGGCCACTCAAATGCCTACTTCCCGCTGCTTATTCCCAAATCGTACCTAAGCAAGGAAGCAAGTCACGTGGAAGGTTTTGCGAAAGAATGTGCTGTGGTTACGCACTACCGCTTAAAGAATGCAGAGGATGGCAGTGGCATCATTGTCGATCCAGACGCAAAACTAGAGGAGGAACTAATCATTCGCCCAACATCTGAAACAATCATTTGGAATTCATACAAAAAGTGGATTCAATCGTACCGTGACTTACCTATCCTCATTAACCAATGGGCAAATGTGGTGCGCTGGGAAATGCGTACGCGTTTGTTCTTACGAACGGCTGAATTCCTCTGGCAGGAAGGTCACACAGCACATGCGACAAGCGCCGAAGCAATTGCGGAAGCTGAACTGATGTTGGATGTATACGCGGATTTCGCCGAAGAATACATGGCAATGCCGGTGTTGAAGGGAAGGAAAACAGCATCAGAGCGTTTTGCCGGAGCAGAAGATACCTATTGTATTGAAGCCATGATGCAAGATGGAAAGGCCTTGCAGGCAGGAACATCCCATTTTTTAGGTCAAAATTTCGCGAAAGCTTTTGACGTAAAATACGCAGATAAAGAAGGGAAATTGGAATACGTTTGGGCAACTTCTTGGGGTGTTTCCACACGTTTGATGGGTGCGCTCATCATGACGCATTCTGACGATGAAGGACTTGTGTTGCCGCCTGCTTTGGCGCCGATTCAAGTCGTTGCAGTACCGATTCACCGAACGGATGAAGAATTGGCCGCAATAACAGAGAAATTTGAAGCCCTGGGAAAGAAACTCAAGTCAATGGGCATTTCTTTCAAATACGATCATGACGACAACAAACGGCCAGGATGGAAATTCGCGGAATATGAAGCGAAGGGTGTGCCTGTGCGATTGGCTATGGGACCGCGTGATCTTGAAAATGGATTGGTGGAAGTCGCACGTCGCGATGAAAAAACAAAACAAGCTGTAAGCTTCGATGGCGTTGAGGATGTAATTCACCAATTGTTATTGGATATTCAAGAAAATTTATTGAATAAAGCCAAACGATTGCGCTCAACAAACACCCGAAAAATTGACTCTTACGAGCAGTTCAAACAAGAAATAGATAAAGGAGGTTTCTTCCTTGCACATTGGGACGGAACAGCAGAAACGGAAGCGAGGGTTAAAGAAGAAACTCAAGCAACAATTCGTTGCCTCGTGCTTGATGAACCAGATGAAAATGGAGTGTGTATGGTGACGGGGAAACCGTCTCAGCGCCGAGTTGTATTTGCAAAAGCTTATTAATCATGAAAAAGAAAATTGAGCAAAATAGACAAACGATTCTCGACTTGTTGTTGCATAAATCTATACTAAAACAAAATGTAGCGGACGATTTGGAGGTCGTATTCAAGGACTTGAAGTTGGTCGTCAAAAAGGAGATTGATGAATTAAAATCTAATGTTACAGATCCGCGCCTTAGATTGAGCTACAAGGAAATTGGCAACTATGAGATGCACGTTTTTGTAGGAAGTGATGTCCTCGTTTTTCACCTCCACAACAATATCTTTAAATTGCCAGATGACAACCCACTTTGGGGTATGCGCTACTTGCAAAGCAATGTGGATAATGGGTATTTTGGGGTAATTTATATCTATAACTTCTTGGCTGAATCGTTTATCCAAAACCGTATTCAAGATTCCGGTTACCTGATCGGCCGTCTTTTTATCAATCATGAACGACACCTGCTCCTGGAGGGGAAAGGGCAGCTCGGCTATATCTTTAGAGATGTTGAAAATACGGTGCTCAGCGAGGAGGTGATGAAGCTGATCATTCAATTGTCCTTCGCTTTCGCCCTTGAATTTGACTTGTTTGTTCCTCCGTATGAAATCGTTGCAGAAATGTCGGTTGGTGAAATAATGCTCATCAGCAACAACCTTCAATTGCAAACAGGCAAGCGCCTCGGCTTTAAAATGAAGGCCGAAGATGTCTGATTTTTGAAAAAAAGCAATTTCCACTTTGTCGTTTTGGAAATTCAGTATATATTTGCACTCCCAAAATCAGGGGTATTTTTGACATACGGCCCATTCGTCTAGTGGTTAGGACGCCAGGTTTTCATCCTGGTAACAGGAGTTCGATTCTCCTATGGGCTGCCAAATAAGTATATTTGGCCCATTCGTCTAGTGGTTAGGACGCCAGGTTTTCATCCTGGTAACAGGAGTTCGATTCTCCTATGGGCTGCAGTTTTTAAATAAAGAGTTAATAAGAGAGAAATGGCGAACCATAAGTCAGCACAAAAGAGAATCCGTTCGAATGAGTCGAAAAGATTACGTAACAAGTACCAACACAAAACAACGCGTAACGCTGTCCGCAGAATGCGAACTTTGTCAGATAAGAATGAAGCTGAACAGCTATTCCCAAGTGTTGTGACGATGTTGGACAAGCTTGCAAAACGCAATGTGATTCACAAAAACAAGGCTGCAAACCTGAAATCAGGTCTTCAGTTGATGATCAACAAACTGTAAATCATCTTCGGATTGAAATACTCAGGGGCTATTTGCCCCTTTTTTTGTATATTCACTACTCAAATGAACCACAACAGGCGCATAACACTCCTTTTGATTGTCATTCTAGTGAATGTTCATGCCTTGAGCGCACAAGCACAAAAGCTCTTTTCTCCCGATACCATTCGCCCCGGATACCAAACACACGGATCTTCTGATTCCGTAGATCGATGCATCGGAAACATCCTTCATACGCTGCCAGGCGGAATGGGGCTCACGGATGGCATCTATCAACTCCCATTCTACGCGAATCATGCCAATGGAATCATCTCATCGTCGACCATTGCTTGGAAAGACATGCGTATGGCAGGCGTTCCTCACATCGGACTAATTTATAGCTTCGGAAATCGAGGCACCCAATATGCCGGGTTTGAGTATCAGCAAGCATTTGGAAAAAAATACCTCTTAAATCTTGATTACACAAAGCTGAAATCCAATGCTTACTTAAGAAACAACGCCTTCAGTAGAGATGATTTGCAGGTGCAATTTCGTCGACTCGCTAAAGTGTATTCGTTTCACCTCAAAAGTGCATGGCTGCGCGATTCGTCTCTTCGCTCTGGCGGCGTGCGCATAGACTCTCTTGTCGGACTTTTTTCTCCTCAACTATTGCCAGTCATTAAAGAAAATGCCGCTTTTAGACAATCTGTCTTGCATGTTTCTATGGACAATTACGTGAATGTTTCAGGAGATTCAATCGCCCGATATGGATTGTATTCGTCGCATAGTCTGCATGTGCGGAATAGAAGATTCTATGAATCAGATACACTTTCAGGAATTTATGACAGTGTGTATATTGATTCACAATCAACTCGTGACCAGTTTCAATGGTCGGCGTTTTCGAATTCAGCAGGATTTTTCTTTGCCAACAAATCGCAGCAGCTGCATTTAAGTGCTGAACATGTCTTTTGGAGCATTCAAAATCTTGGCCACCGAAAGGATACCGCTGAACTCAATCTGAAAGGACAATACCAGTTAAATCTGCGAAATGTGCAATTCAATTCTTCAACGGGGTTTAATCTTCTAGGTGCTGCCAATGAATTCCGTGAAACAGCATCGCTCTCTATTCCCTTTAAATCATGGGAATTAAAGGCCAATGTAACTTATGAAAATGCACTGCCAGATTATTTTATCCGTCAGGCCTACGGCAACAATTATAACTGGTCAAATCCATGGTCGAATCAGGAAAAATTGTTTGCACAAACTAAGCTGACATGGTCACCAAGTACATTATGGAATATGTACATTTCGGCGAATGCGCTTCGACTTAAAAACACGTACTTCTTTCAAAATCAACAATGGGTGCAGTTAACGGAAAGCATTCAGATGAATCAATTGAAAATAGGAGGGTATGCCAAGTGGAAAGGGCTATCGATTCAGCCAGAATATACCTTCAGTACAAATTCAGGTACCTTGCAATTGATGCCGAAACACATGGCAAATGCCCGTTTGATGCTGAAAGGTGGTCTTTTCAAGGCGAAACGATTAAAAGCGTATGTCGGAGTTGATGCGCTGTGGGTGTCTGCGGCTGACCGATTGTCTTTCTTGCCTTATGTCAACAGCTTAGATTTATTTTCGTCAACCGGTACAATGCCTGGTTTCACAGATCTTCATGCCTTTATGGGCTTTCAAATTGATGTGTTTCGCTTTTTCGTGCGCATGGAACACATTGGCTATTACTGGAATGATGCACAAATTCAAGCAGTGAAGGGATATCCATTCGCTGCACCAAATTTACGTTTTGGAGTAACATGGGATTTTTTCAATTGATGATAATGAACAGCGCACTATGGATTCTTTCATGAATATGGTTTGCTGTCGACCAATAGGAATATGTAAATTTGCAACAACTTAAAAGGAGCATACAATGGGATTACTAGAAAATAAAGTGGTGCTAATTACTGGAGCATCGCGCGGTATCGGAAAGGCAATTGCTGAAGAATGTGTGAAACAAGGCGCGACGGTAGCATTTACGTATTTGTCTTCGGACGAGAAAGCACGTGCTCTCGAAGCAGAATTGACTGCAGGCGGTGGAGTTGCAAAGGGATTTCGCAGCGATGCGTCCAATTTCAATCAAGCTCAGGAACTAGTAGATCAAGTATTGGCTGATTTTGGAACAATCGATGTGTTGGTGAACAATGCTGGAATAACTAGAGATACGCTGCTGATGCGCATGTCTGAAGAACAATGGGATGAAGTCATCAATACAAACCTAAAGTCTGCATTCAATCTTACCAAGGCGGTTCAAAAGCCTATGCTCAAAGCACGCAGTGGTTCAATCATCAACATGTCCTCTGTTGTTGGCGTGAAGGGCAATGCAGGACAATCCAATTATGCAGCATCAAAAGCAGGGTTGATCGGTTTCACGAAATCAATCGCAGCAGAATTGGGTTCACGAAATATTCGTTGCAATGCCATCGCACCAGGATTCATCGAAACTGAAATGACTGAAGTGTTGGATCAAAAGGTGGTTCAAGAGTGGAGAAATGCCATTCCTTTGAAACGCGGTGGTTCACCAAAAGATGTAGCAGATGCAACAGTTTTCTTGGCTTCAGATATGTCTGCTTATATTACTGGCCAAACACTGCATGTCTGCGGCGGAATGTTGATGTGATTGTGGCTTGTCTGTTGTGGCTTCGAGTGCCTCAGCCACCATACTACGAGTGCCTCACTAGTCGAAGTTTAAACTAAAGTCCTAAAATCTTAATATCTTAACATCTTGAAGTCCTTTGTCCCTTGTCCCTTGTCTTTTCTCTTGATGTCTTAAAATCTTGATATCTTGAAGTCTTTTGTCCTTTGTCCTTTGTCCATTTTTAATCCTTCAATCCCGTGAATACCCGCCCAAGAAGAAACCGTAAATCTGCTGCCATTCGTTCCATGGTGGAAGAAACAAAAATTGGAACCGAACATCTGATATATCCCATTTTCTTGAAGGATGGAAAAGGAGTGAAGGAGGAAATTTCATCTTTGCCGAAAAATTACCGATGGTCGATTGATCAATTGTTGCCTGAAATTGAGGCCTGCATGAACCTAGGCATATTTACCTACGATATTTTCCCAGCGGTAGAGGAGCATTTAAAGGACCGTGTTGCTTCTTATAGCTATGCAGAGGACAACTTCTATCTGAATGCGTTTAGAAAATTAAAAGAAACGTTTCCGGAAATCGTTTTAATGAGCGATGTGGCTTTGGATCCTTATTCATCAGATGGCCATGATGGGCTTGTAGAAAATGGAAAAATTCTCAACGATGAAACATTGCCTATTCTCAATCGAATGGCAGTCGCGCAAGCGCAAGCAGGAGTAGACATCATTGGACCATCGGACATGATGGATGGAAGAGTGGGTAGCATACGTGAAGCTTTGGACATCAATGGATATACAGATGTTTCCATCATGTCCTATTCAGCGAAATATGCGAGTGCATTTTATGGACCTTTTAGAGACGCATTGAATTCTGCTCCAAAATCTGGTGACAAGAAAACCTATCAAATGAATCCTGCCAACAAACGTGAAGCATTGCTGGAGGCAGAACTCGACTATATGGAAGGCGCAGACATGTTGATGGTGAAGCCGGCACTGTGCTATTTGGACGTCATTCACGTGTTGAAAGAGAACTTTAATATTCCAATTACAGCGTACAATGTCAGTGGCGAATGTGCCATGGTGTATGCTGCAGCTGAGAAAGGATGGCTCAACTATGACCTAGCCATCAGTGAAATGCTGCTCAGTATGCGACGCGCTGGTGCAGATGCCATCTTGACCTATTTCGCCAAGGACTTCGCTACGCTCCTCAAAAAAAAATAAGATTATTGCTTGAGTTTTTGCAACTCTTCACGAACAAATTGGGCCAATTCTTTCAAGTAATCGGAGGTAAAGTCAAATTTGATTCCTGCAGTCGCATAGATTTCTGGAATTGATCGCGTATAGCCCAATCTCAAGGCATCTTTATACTGTTCAATTGTTTTTCTAAAATCACCTAAACTGTTTTTCCAAACACCAAGAGCGCCAAGTTGAGCGATGCCATATTCGATGTAGTAGAAAGGAACTTCAAACAAGTGCATTTGGCGCTGCCAAGAGGTGGCCAACTGATCTTCATAGCCTGTCCAATCGGTAAGTCCTGTGCCATAATCTGTGCACAACTTCAACCAATGTGTGTCGCGCTCTGAAATGCTGTGACCTGGATGTTCATACACCCAATGCTGAAATTCATCAATCTGTGCAATCCAAGGTAGGATTTTTAATACCGTCTCTAACTGTTCTTTTTTAGCGCGATTTAATTGTTCATCCGAAGCGTAAAATTCTGACCACAAATGCATGGTTAACAATTCCATGGACATGGACGCCAGTTCGGCAACCTCAGAAGGAAGGTTTTTAAATCCTGTCAAGGCCAAATCTCTGCTCAAAAATGAATGCACGGCATGACCGCCTTCATGCACCATCGTCACCAAATCGCGCTGTGCACCAACTGCATTCATGAAAATAAACGGAACACCAATTTCATAAAGCGGATAGTTGTACCCTCCAGGTGCTTTTCCTGCTTTTGAATCCAAATCGAGGTGGCCCATTTCATTCATTTTTTCCAAACATTCACCAAAATAGGTGTCGATCTGGTGAAACATTTTTACCGTGCCTGCAAGCATCTCATCGCCTGTTTCGAAGGGCTTTAAAGGCGATTTTCCTTCAGAATCAACTTCTGTATCCCAAGGCTTAAAGGCTGATTTACCTAGTTTCGCGAGTCTTTCGGCTTGAATTTCACGTACAATTGGAACGATAAGTGTTTTTACGGATTGATGAAAATTGAAGCAATCTTCTTTGGTGTAATCAAAGCGGTTGAGGGCCTTGAATTTGTAGTCACGGAAGTTTTTAAAGCCTGCGTTGACGCTCAATTGATGACGTTTTTCAATCAATTCATTGAATAAATCGTGTAATTTTTGTGTGTCTTCTCTTCGCCGAACAGCCATTTTTTCAAAAACAGATTTCCGGAGTGTTTCATCGGTTTCTTTTAACAATGCTGCTGCCCGCTGCATGGTGATTTGTGCACCTTCGTGTTCGATGGATTGTGCAGCAGAGATTGACCCAAACAATTGTGATTTTTCATTCAACTCGGCTTCCAATGCAATGTTTTCTTCCCTGAAAATTTCCAACGCAGTTTCTACAGACTTAAAATAGATGGCATAGGCAGGATCTGATTTTAAGGCCTCTGTAAATGGACATTTCACCAATTTTCGGTTCAGCAAATCATCATAGGGTGCAAGCTCAGGTTGAATCTTGGTGACGAAGAAGGTGTATGCATTGCTGAGTGACTCATCGCGCGTGTCAATGGTCATGTGGATATAGCGCCAAGCTGCATCTTCTTCCAATACGGCATCAAGCTCGCTGCGGTCTTGCAACCATTTTGCCAAATCTGCGGGTGAAAGAATTTCGCGTTCATTCAACTCAATAAAATACGTTTTGATTGTATCCCATGAATCAATAACCAATCCCTCTGTTAGAAAAGTGCGTGCTTGTTTTTTAAGTTCCATATTTTTAGATATAAAAAAAGTCCACCGTGGCGGACTTTTTAAGCATATTATTTGAATTATTTTCCTCGGCTCGAACCCGTTTTTACCGCAGTAACTTTTTTGGCACTTGCTGACTTTGCTGATTTCGCTTTATCCGTTGCAACGCCTTTGGCTGGAGCCTTTTTTGCAGCGGCTTTCTTTACCTCAGTTTTTGGTTTCTCTTCGACTACCTCATCGGTTAGATCTTCTGATTCTTCTGGAGTTAATGCTCCTGATTTCAATAGAAGATTGTACCACTGAAAAATCTTTTTAATGTCGGAAGGATAAACGCGCTCTTTGTCGTAGTTGGGCAATACTCCGAGAAGATAAGCCTCCAAGGTGCTCAAGTCGTCCTTGTGTGACAAGCCTTCTTTTCCTTCTTGTTTTTCATAGATAGCACTGAGAATGGTTTGCAACGATGCATCTTCATCGTAGGTATAGATGCTAATATCCTCTAGAGCAGATATTTTGTCTGTCGAATACGCTGGAATGCGTTTTTGATCTATCAGTGATTCTACAATAACATTGTTTTTGCCTTGAGCAACGACTTTAAAAAGTCCCGGTCTACCGGAAATAGCGATTATACCTGTTAATTTCATTCAGCTTTGTTTGCACTTATGTCCCACAAAAATATAAATTCTTTCGGCAAGGACTACATTCGGATGATTTTTGATTGGAACTTTCCTTCATTTGAGGTAATAAATAGCATGTATATGCCTTTTTCAAGGTGTTCAATGGAATAATTACCCTTGGATATTTCTCTTAAGGCAACACATTTACCTTGTTGGTCAATCAGTTCTATGTGGTCGATGGTCTTGAATCCAAAGATGGTGAACATTCCGTCACTTGGATTTGGGAAAATTGACACGTGCTCTTGAGAAGCCGAAGGAACTCCAGTACCAATGGAAAAAGGCGCTGTTTCGGTGATGCATCCATCAGGACTTACGCAATAACAGGTGTAAACGCCATACGGAGGAAAGATTTCCAAGGTTTGAGACGTGGCACCTGGTATGTCTTGCCCGTTCAATGTCCACTGGTAGGTGCTAAATGATAAGGTTGCGAGCACATTTCCTGATTGAAAGATAGGCAACATCGGAAGGGTGTCCAATTGCACAATATTGAGTGTTGCCGTGGTTGCTTTGCACCCGCTAGCATTATACACAATCGCGGATATTGGTCCTTCACTGCTCACAGAGTTGGGGTTCGCATGTGTCCCATCAGACCATTGTATTTCTGAAATTCCGCTCGGTGAATTCACTTGAATGTCTGTTGATCCATTCGGGCAGAAGCTTGGTGTTCCAGAAAGGGTAGGTGTGAAATTCGCTTGTAGCAGCAGGTTTAATGCGTGAGGTTTTCCATGCCCATACGCATTGTTGGGAACGCTACCGGTATAAAAATCAGTAAAGGACGTTGCGATGAGTGCTTCTTTAAAGTCTGCCCATGTCGAATGTCCGCATTTTTCCAAGTAGAGTGCCGCTATGCCAGCAACCGTAGGCGATGCCATTGAGGTGCCTCCGTTGCGCACATGCCAACCTCCAGAATCAATGGCTGCATTGTTGGCTGGATTCATTAAGAAGGATAGGGGACCAGAACCCAAGGTGACATCCCCCGCAGCAGAAACATCTGGTTTAATAAGGTCATGTCGACTTGGACCCTTGCTTGAATTCGGACTCAGTTTTCCTGGGTGTGTCATGTCTGAAGCAGGATAGTACTGGTTTCCATTGTTGTCGATATGTCCCAATCGACAGCGCACATTACCCACGGAAATCACCTTCTCAGAACAGTTCCAAGACGAAACGATGGTTTGCAAGCTATCCGGTGCGTGATAATGCAGAATGGGCGGATACACACCAGCAGAAGGCAATGTGTTGACAATGTTGTTTAATCCGAGCCATGCGCCACTCCACAAATCATAAGATCCGGAACCAGTGGTGATGAATCGATAGTGATACGCAGTGGTATCCACATGGGTAAACAAGGCTTGTAAGTGAAATGATCCATCGATCTTCTCTGTATAGGTTTCAATCGTTGCGATGCGGTTACCAATGGAATTGTAAATGGTGTCGAACAAGGAGACGTCAAGATTTGCCATGGCCGTTCGGAAGTTGCTCTGTCCGCGCGATGAATAACTTCCGCTGGGTAGATTAGCGCCATACCCAAATTGATAACTTGCTTCGGTGGTATCTGACCACAAATCAAAAAAGATGGTGTTCGGACCAAAAGCGGCTTGAGTGCTGGCATTGTTGGAAAACCAAACGAAAGATGTGTCCGCATCAACGGTGGCTCGAACATGGTATTTGCCTTTGTTTCCCGCATTTCCTGCCGCACAAACGATAATTCTTCCCGAATGTTCATCAAGCAGCTGTTCCATCATTTCCGATGCAGGATCGTTTCCATCGTGGCTTCCCAAATAGGACCCCAAACTTAAATTCACAACAGCAGGCAGACCAAGACTATCTGCGACTTTAAAAATGTAATCACAGGCATCTGCAATGGTCAAGGTCCAATTTGGTAAATTGAAGTCTGTTTCAACAACAATAATTTTGCTGTTCGGCGCCATGCCTTTGTTTGATCCATTTGCTGTTCCATTTCCAGCACCAATTCCTGCGACTGAAGTGCCGTGCGCTGTGCCTATTTCATTGCTGGTGCACGATCCATTGTTGATGTCTTGTTCAGTCCAAACGATTCCATAGTTGTATGGTTGTGGAACGGTACCTCCAGCACTAAGCGTATGGTCCCAATAGCGCAAAACTCTAGTATTTCCATTGGCATCGATGAAATCGGGATGATTGAAATCGAGTCCTTGATCGACAAATCCAATGATGACATTTTCGCCAGTGTAGGCGCCGCCTAAGCCAGGACCACCTGCATGCACAGGGTCAACATAGTGCATCAATCGCGCCGTGTCAGCAAGCGCAACGGGAGGTGCAAATTCGTAGTAATAGGAGTTGAGAGATCCGTTTTTTATGTGCTCATCGACCCATTGGGGAGTCACTGTGACATAAATCCAGTTTTTTGTGGTGCATTTTACGGGAACCCCATCGATTCGCAAGGTTTCCAAACTTAATGCATTATTGGGAATGCAAAAAGCCACTGCGGCATTGGGCGAATGTGCCAAAAGGGCGTTAAATCCAAGCGCCTCTTTTTGGCCAAATGTAAAAAATGACATAAATACAGCAATAAAAGCTGTAACAAAAACTCGAAAGTGCGTAGTGTACATTGTGCTCATTTGTGCGTAAAATTAATGCGATGGAAAAAATATAACAGCCGATTTTATTTTCTTTCGTATCTTTCGGGCTACAAATTTTCAAAAAACAATAATACATCATTATGATTAGATTTTTCAAACAATTTACTGCAGCTGCCTTTGCACTGCTTTTTTCGGGTCTTGTTTGGGCTCAGGAAGCTGAAATTATAAACTGGTACAATGGAAAAGGACCAGGAATGGAAACGGAAGCAGCTTACAAGTTGTTGAAAAGCCGAAAGTCAACTACAGTGGTTGTGGCGGTTATCGATTCAGGGATCGATATTGAACATGAAGACTTGAAGGGAAAAATTTGGGTCAATACAGACGAAATCCCCGCAAATGGTATCGATGACGACAAGAATGGTTACATCGATGATGTACATGGATGGAACTTTTTGGGTAATGCGAACGGAGAAAACCTCGATGCGGCCTGCTTGGAAAAGACTAGAATCTTGAAAAAATTAATGGTAAAATTCGACGGGGTAGATCCTGAGACATTAAATGCCAGTGAAAAGAAGGAATTCGAGCTGTATGAAAAAGTGAAATCTGAAATTGAAACCTCACGCGAAGAATACAGTGGATATCTAGGTCAAATGGACATGTTGGCCATGATGATCGATCAGGTTCCAACGATGGTTGGTAATGCACTTGGAAATCCAAATTACACACTGAAAGATTTGCAAAAATGGCATCCAAAGGACGAACAAATGGCTCAGTTGCGTGAATTTGCTATTGCGATTGCAACGGGTGAGTTTACAAAAGAAGTGATCGAAGAACAAAAGAAGCAAATCAACGACATGTTGGAGTACAACTTAAATGTCGATTATGATGACCGTGCTGTTATCGGTGATAATCCGGCAGATTTTTCTGACAGAAACTACGGAAATTCAAACGTGGAAGGGCCAGACGCATTGCATGGAACGCATGTCGGAGGAATCATAGGTGCTGTTCGCGGAAACGGACTTGGTGGAGACGGTGTGGCAAACGATATAAAATTGATGGTGCTGCGCGCTGTGCCGAACGGGGATGAGCACGATAAGGACATCGCTTTGTCTATTCGCTATGCCGTTGACAATGGTGCGCAGGTCATTAACATGTCATTTGGAAAAGGCTACTCGATGTATGCTGAAGAGGTATATGCAGCATTCAAATACGCGGATTCAAAAGGGGTGTTATTGGTGCACGCAGCAGGAAATGACAATGCAGACGTTGATGCTGATCCAAATTTTCCAACATCAATGTACACTTTCCAAAAGGAACCGTTTGCACATTTTTTAACGATTGGTGCATCTACACGTGTGGCGAAAGGTAAATTGGCAGCTTCGTTTTCAAACTATGGGCAAACAAAAGTAGATGTTTTCGCTCCAGGATTTGAAATTTACAATTCAGTGCCTCAAAGCAAGTATCAAAAATTGCAAGGCACATCAATGGCAGCGCCCATGGTGGCAGGAGTTGCGGCTATGTTACAAAGCTATTTCCCAAGTTTGACGATGAAAGAAATTAAAGACATCATCATGACGTCATCAACAAGCTACAAAGGAACGAAACAAGCATTACCTGGATCGGATGAGGCCGTTGACTTCGCTAAAATGTCAGTTTCTGGTGGTGTAGTCAATGTGAAGAATGCAGTGAAAATGTGTTTGGCGTTGGAGAAATCCAAAGGCATGGTGAAAAAAGGATAAGAAATAATAAGTAATTTGGAGGGGATGTTTTCGAATATCCCCTTTTTTTATGCCGCTATGAAAAAACTATTTTCCATTTTTGCCTTTCTATTATTCCTTCAGTCGAATGCCCTTGCGCAACAGGTGAGTACAGAACTATTCTTGAATACCTTGATTGACCAATGGCATCTCGATGCTGCTCAAGCCAAGTTTGAGGATTACTTTGCCATGACTACCGATGCGTTTGTGTTTCTAGGAACTGCACCGGGTGAACGTTGGAACAAAGAAGAATTCGCTGCTTTTTGCAAACCTTATTTTGACAAAGGAAAGGCCTGGAATTTTAAAGCATCCCATCGCCTTTGGAACTTTTCCAAGAACGGAAAAATGGCGTGGTTCGATGAAGATTTAGATACCTGGATGCGCGGTTGTCGTGGGTCGGGCATCATGATCCTTGAAAAAGGAGATTGGAAAATCGTGTATTATAACCTCACGGTGCTGATTGAAAACGAGAAGATTCAGGAGTTTATTGAGTTGAGAGATAAGTGAGGAATTAAAATGAAGAATTAAAAATGAAGAATTAAGAATTAAAAATCATTGTTGTCCGACTAAAACCACCTTTATGTTTTATCTAAATGGCACAGTGTACTTTTTGTCATTTTGAATTATGTTCAGGTTTTGTTCGCTCACCTCCGCTGGGGAAAGCCGCTGGGGCGGAATATCAAAAGCAAATTTTAGTGAACTTCTCTAGTATTGACAACTGCGTTATAGCTTAGGAAGCATGTATAAACCACCCCTTGCCCCTCCACTAGGGGATTT
>CALPWQ020000053.1 GCA_943327315.2 Chitinophaga pinensis | reverse complement strand
CAATCCCCGACCCCATCGGGGTCGAACCAATCTCGATAAAAGAATAAGTTAAACCGCATTACATTGGGTTATATATTCGCTCTCTCTCTTTACGCGCTTTGTTTTTTTCTGTTCGACCCCGATGGGGTCAGAAAACCAAGGTTAGATCGATTGGATAAAACATGAAAATGGATTTAGTCGGACAACAATGATTCGTAATTCGTAATTTATAACTCGTAACTTAAAGTCCTTTGTCTATGGTCCTAGTCTTAATATCTTGGTGTCCTAACATCTTGACGTCTAATTTGATGCTGCGCAATTTGTTCCCCTTGGGAATTTGATGCCTTCGGCAATTCGGAATTCGAAGATTGTTTGAATGTCTTAATATCTTGACGTCTAATTTGATGCTACGCAATTTGTTCCCCTTGGGAATTTGATGCCTTCGGCAATTCGGAATTCGAAGATTGTTTGAATGTCTTAATATCTTGGTGTCTTAACATCTTGACGTCCTTTGTCCATTTGTCCATTTTCAAAACAATAATTCCCTATTTTTACACTTCATTCGCCAAACTTGAGCATCAGCATTGTCATACCCTCTTATCGTTCTTCGGAGGCTCTCCGGAAAAATTTGCCGTACCTGCTTCAGTACTTAAACGAAAGTCAAATGGATCACGAAGTGATTGTTGTGGATGATGGGTCGAACGACAATGGAGAGACGGAAAGCGTAGCTAAGGAAAATGGCTGCCGATTTTTTTCTTATCCAAAGAATCTCGGCAAGGGTGGTGCGGTCCGCTTCGGGATGCATCATGCCACCAAAGAAATTCGACTTTATACAGATGCAGATATACCCTTTGAAACAGCGGCCATAGACAAAATCATGCATTACCTCAACGAGAAGGAATACGATGTTGTCATTGGTGATCGGGGACTAGAGGAATCGAATTACTTCAACGAAATTTCTGCAAAACGGCGCTTCGGAAGTGGGTTCTTTACATTTATCGTTGGGCGATTTATCACCACCGGAATTTCCGATACGCAGTGCGGATTGAAGGGATTCAGGGCAGCTGTTGCGGACGATTTGTTTCGTGCATCTCGAGTCAATGGCTTTACCTTCGATGTGGAATTGATGTACATTTCCTTGAAGCGCAATTATGACATTAAGAAAATCCCCGTATCCTTGCGCAGTCAAGATGGCAGCAGTGTCAGTGTGCTGCGCCATGGCTTCGGAATGGTTATGGACCTGCTCCGCATTAAACGCAACCACATGTTGGGAAAATACGCCAAACGATGAACAGAAGATTGACCAATACAATACGTTTTGTCATGGATGAACTCATTCCTCCGTTTATCCGTGATTCCAAAGTATTTATGTATCCGTTTTATCTGTTCGCCTACCGCGGAAAGAACATCAAGGAAGTGATGCAATTCAAGACAAAGGTTTACAGCTACACACCCGAGGAATATTCCGATTTTTACAATGGGTTAAATACCATTTCACGAAATCGAGCGACCGATTTGAATCAGGCATGTATCGATTTTATTCTAGACAAGATTGATCCGACAGCCAATACGCTTGTTGACATTGGTTGTGGCGGCGGGTATTTATTGAATAAAATTCACGAGCGGCATCCATCCATCACATTGAGTGGCTTCGACCTTAAAGCACCCGAGAAAAATGATCATTTCACCTTCGTTCATGGAAATGTAGAATATTTGCCATTCGAAGACCATTCGATTGATGTGGTTGTTTGCTGTCATACGGTCGAACATCTATTAAAATTGGATCAATGCATTTCAGAGTTGATACGCATTACTGGCAAACAATTGTTCATCGTTACACCCTGTCAGCGCTACTTTTACTACACATTGGATGAGCATGTTAACTTTTTCCCTCAAAAAGAATCCCTTACTTCGAAGATTCCTTTAACTGATTACACGTGCGGGAAACTTCAGGGTGATTGGGCTTATTTGGGGACGCGTTCTAACAGAAAGGCAGACTAAGTCTTGTTTTTCTCATTCTATTCTTTACATTTGCTCCATGCGACTATTCTTGCTCTACCTGTCATTTTGCTTTACGTTCTCTGCATCGGCTCAAAAACCCATTGCATTAAAAAAGAAATATTACGGCAGCTATCAAGGTGAAATTCCAACATTTAAATTGGATGTTGGTACGGACAATGTAGATGTTTCCGCAGTGGCAATTGTTATTAAAATTGAGTCAGACAGTGTGCATATCACTGTCGGAAACAACGCTTTACATGGTGTATATTACGTTCTTTTCGAAGGAAAAAACTACTTCGTTTTAGATTGCCGAATGGATAGTCAACTGGCGGGAGAGCGCATTGTTGTTTACACCCGTGGAAAACGCATTTCTCGTGATGGACTTTTTCCTCAACCGAGCTCATTTTTGGAGAAGGTAAAGGATTAAGTTACTTTGCTATTCGAATCCAAAATGACCCACCGTGCCGTTCAACATTTGACAACTCAGGAGAATCAAACAAGGGTGACAAAATTTGAGACAATTCATAATCCTCTGACACAAAGTAATTTGGCATCATCACTTCGAACTTCTCCGGATTCGCTAATAGAAATGCGGCCAATCCATATTGCTCCGAGTAAGCTCTATCACACATAAATTGTGGGTAGTCATAGGGCAAATAAATGTCATGGACGTGAACTATTACTCCTTTTTTAAGAATAGGAAGGACCTCCATAAAGAAGACCGTCGCATCAGAATTTGGCAATATTCGGTGAGAGTTATCGATGAAAACAATATCATTTTCACCAAGTTCAGAAAAAAGTGAAATTTCTGAATTTTCAAAAGGAGCACGAACTATTGTATTCGCCAATTGATCTATTTCAGCACGTGGCATTGGATCTATTGAAATAATCTCCATGTCTATTCCAGAATCCCTCTTTGCTTTTGCGGCAACTTTTGTTGAATTACCGGAGCCAACTTCCACATACCTATTGGGTTTGTTTTCGCGAATAATTGTATAAATCATAGCGATGTCCATACCAGGTAAAAAACCATTATTATATGCCGGTGCTAGGGCATCGGAATTTTCATCTGACTTGCGAATCGATTTCAAATTATCGAAGTACTCATGGGTGGATTCCAAAAGGACTTTATATCGTTCTCTGCCTTTTTCAATTATGGCATTTAATGGTTGATTAGCTGGTTTACCCCCCCCCATCTTGGAGTCATATTTACCTTATAATCAAGAAAAACCGTTTGATGTTTGGGAGAAATAAAGCGATAAATATTTTTTATAAATGAAGCCATATTAACGTGTTTATATTTATTTATATTCAGGAAACAATTCCAACAATCCTTCTTCCGAAGCATCACATACCCCGCGTTCAGTGATGATTTTTGTCACCAATCGTGCTGGCGTAACATCGAACCCATAATTACTCGCAGGTGTTGTTTCCGGGCAAATCAAAACAGGTTGAATTTTACCGTTTGGTCCTTTCCCAATCATGTAACGTACTTCATCTTGGTTGCGCTCCTCAATTGGAATTTCTGTTAATCCATTGCGGATGGACATATCCAAGGTTGTGGACGGAAGTGCAACGTAGAATGGAATGTTGTTGTCGTGCGCAGCAAGTGCTTTCAAGTAGGTCCCGATTTTATTGGCAACATCCCCTTGACGTGTGGTGCGATCAGTTCCTACAATAACCATATCCACCATGCCATGTTGCATCAAGTGTCCACCAGCATTATCAACAATGAGTGTATGCGGAACTCCATGACGCGTTAATTCATAGGCCGTCAAGTTTGAACCTTGATTTCTTGGCCGCGTTTCATCCACCCAGACATGTACGTTTATTCCCTTTTGAATCGCTTGATAGATGGGTGAAGTGATTGTTCCCCATTCCACACAGCCAAGCATTCCAGCATTGCAATGGGTCAAGATATTGACTACTTCACCTTCCTTGCGTGCCGCAATCGCCTC
The DNA here is from genome assembly GCA_943327315.2 of Chitinophaga pinensis. GTDB lineage: Bacteria > Bacteroidota > Bacteroidia > Flavobacteriales_D > Crocinitomicaceae > M0103. The sequence goes on along the minus strand of CALPWQ020000053.1, from coordinate 17,087 downwards.
AATCAATGGAAGTCCATGAACACCAATCAGTCGGCACGTTTCAACATCTTCTTCTACAATTTGAGCGGCTGCCTCCCAAGCGGTTTTCATGAAGTCACCTTCACAATTGTCCAAAGCCACACGCATTTTATCCAAGGCCCAAAATAGGTTGACAGCTGTTGGTCGAGATGCACGCAAAGCAGTAAAGGCCTCATCCAAGAAAGAACCATCCAGTTCATCTTCAATCATTTCACGCACGGCGAGATAGATCCCATAAGCGGCAGTTGCACCAATAAGTGGGGCTCCACGAACCGTCATGTCCTTGATGGCCTCCTCGGCATCGTCATACGTTTCGAGACGCACGGTGACGAATTCATGCGGTAACTTGCGTTGATCGATTACTTCAACATATCCATCTTCAGTGGCCCAAATGGTGCGAAATTTTGTCATTTTTCTTGTTCTATTTTGCAATGGTAATTATGCCAATTCTATTTCAGAGAAATCCTTAACAGTATATTTCCAACTGGCTTCAGTTCCTGGTCGAACCAATTGAACCGTTTGGAATCCAGCCGCATCTGCCGCGACCAATTCACCGGTGATATCAGAAAGAAAGATGATTTCAGAAGGTTGAAGCCCGATAGCATCCGCAATTTTTGGATAGGTTTCAGCTTCCTTTTTACCACCCGTTGTTGTATCAAAATAATGCGAAAAGAAAGGAGTCAAATCACCCAATTCACTGTATCCAAAAATCAACTTTTGTGCAGCAATAGAGCCCGAAGAAAACACACCCATTTGAATGCCGAGTGATTTCCAATGTTCCAAAGCAGGCAACACATCCGCATACACATGGCCTTTCAACTCACCTTTTTTATATCCATCCTCCCAAAGAATTCCTTGCACGGATTTGAGTGGTGTAATTTTTCGGTCTTCTTCCGACCAACGGTTCAGTGTATTGATGATTTCATCGACACTGTTGAGTTTTCGGCCTTCCAAGTCCAAACTCAATTTCACCGTTAGACGAAAGGCCTCCTGAACATCTGGCTGTTGGATCATGGATTTCAAATCACCGATGTGCGACCGGAAATAAGGAAACAATTGGTCGTAGACGAACTTCACTGAAGTGGTAGTTCCTTCAATGTCTGTCAGCACATATTTAACGCCTTCAAATTTCATTGTGTAAATGTAGTTAGATGCTTTAGTTTAATGAAATACCGCTGCGCGAATTTGTTCCCAAGGGAATTTGATTGCTTCGTAAATTTGTAATGATTGCTACCCTCGTATGGATCTGCCGAATTTCCTAAGGCATCAAATTGACGTGGTCACCAAATTGCTTTAGCATCAAATCCTTAATTTGGGAGAATATCTCTATTTATTGTGGCATATTAAAGTCCGAGAAATTCTTTTCCAATCCCGATTGCGTGTATTCGGGCACCCAACCGCTCATGTCAATGAAGATCCGAATGGCCTTCACGAAAGGATTGGATTCACCCGCATCAAACCAATGTTTCGTTCCAGCTGGAACAGAGATTAAGTCACCTCGCTGACACAAGAGGTTGAACACAGGTTCATTTTCCATATTAAACCAAAACAAACCCTGACCATCCACAAAGAAGCGAATCTCATCTTCTGAATGCGTATGCTCTGCTAAAAATTTAGTGCGAATGGCCTCATAATTTTCGGTCAATGAATTGATTGAAATGACATCCGCAGTAAGGTAGCCTCCGTCAACCATGAAAGGTTTAAGGTCCTTGTCATAAGCGGCTATAATTTCTTCTTGTGTCGCGCGATCATCAAAAATCACATCACAGGACCACTGATCAAAAAACAGGTTTCGTTCTTCGAAGAACCGCTTTATTTCGATAGGATCGCGTAGCTCTATGTTTTGTTCTGGAATGCTGAGTATTGCCATGTTTTTTTAATTTTTAATTACTAATTACTAGTTACTAATTACGAATTGGCTGCTTCACCATCCGAAGTAAGATCATGTCTTTTGTCCTTTGTCTCTTGTCTTAACATCTTAAAATCTTGATATCCTAATATCTACAATCCTCCCCCTTAATCCCTCCCGCATCGTTCCTTGCGGGACAAGCACTCTAGAGGGGGAAACGATTCATTACTCAGGAGTGAGTTTCGTCTTTTGTCCTTTGTCTCTTGTCTTAACATCTTAGAATCATGAAATCTTAAAATCTATTTCAACATATAGTCACACTGACACAAATAATCCAAAGTCTCTAGGTGGCGTTTGGCTTCAAAAAGACTTGTTCCCCAGGCATAGGTCCCGTGTTTTCGCATGATGAATGAATGGCAGCCGAAGCGTGACGCATTTTGACGTAAAGTCTCAGCGAATTCGTTCATGTCTTGTGTATTCTCAAATACTGGAATTTCGATTGTCGTATCATGAGTTGTTTGTCCTGCGAAGCCTTTCTGAACTTCATATCCTTCAAATGCAATGGCAGATTCGGATTTCGCTGTTGCGACAATTGGATAAACGCCATGGCTGTGCAAGATCACTTTTGTTTCGGGGAAGAGCGCATAGATGACGCAATGGATCAAGGTTTCTGCGGAGGGTTTTGCTCCGACATATTCACCATTCGCATTGCCCTCCTGATCGACCATGATGAAATCCGTGGCCACAAAATTCGATTTGTCCACCCCTGAACGCGAGACCCAAATCTGACCTTCATCCTCGCGGAAGGAATAATTTGTTGATGTCGCTGGTGACCACCCTTTGAGGTGTAATGCCCGAATGGTTTGTGCCACTTCTTCTTTTATCGCTGTTACATTCATGCTACAAAAGTATCATCTATTTATAAAAAACAAGCGTGTCCCATTTTCATGAAACACGCTTTTAATAGTTAATATCTATTCAATTAAGAAAGTGCTTCTTTTACGAGTGTAGCGATGAGTTTACCATCTGCTTTGCCTGCCAATTTCCCTGTTAACACCCCCATGACCTTGCCCATCTCTTGGGGTCCTGAGGCGCCAGTTTGAGCAATCGCTGCGGCAACTTCTACGCGGATCTCATCCTCCGACATCATTTTAGGTAGGTATTCTTCGATTACTTTTGCTTGAAACAACTCTTCATCCGCCAAATCTTGTCGACCTTGGGCGGTATACAATTCGTACGTTTCCAAGCGCTGTTTGTGCAACTTCATGCAGATTTTCATCGCGACTTCTTCAGAAGCTTCGCCTGAACCTGATGTTGCTTCCAACAACAGCTTTGACTTGATGTCACGCAATACAGCCAGGCGTTCTTTTTCCTTAGCAAGCATTGCCGATTTGATGTCACCATTTATGCGTTCTGTAAAGCTCATCAGTCTACATTATCATGTAAGAAATTATTGCTTCTCAAGACACCTTTGTTGTCTTCCTCAGCCAATCCGAAGCGGCTAAATGATTCTTCAGTGCTTGGTTTAGAATTGTCCAACTGGATATTGCGACGCACATAGGCTGGTTCATTTTCGAATTCAGCAATGCCTTCAGACTTTTTCAATTTAATGGTCAAGTCTTGAATGCGTGACATGCGCTCTTGTGTTTTACGCTGTTGTTCTTCCGGAGAAAGGACGGCTCGTGTTGATTGATTGTCCAATTCCATTTTTACTTGGCTATCGTCTTCCAAATGGTGAACGATCACAGCTTCCTTCTTTTGTTCAGCTTGAACATCTTGAATCTGCCAGCTCAATTCCAAAGACTCTTGTTTTTCAACAGGAGCTTCTTCTATTTTTGAAATAGGAAGTTCTACACTTGGACTAACAGAGGCTATCAATTCATCTTGCATCGACTCTTGTTTCGGTTCAGTTTTCATGAACGGCTCTTCGATTGGCGCTTTTACTTCCACTGCATTGATGAATGGTGTAGATTGCGTAGGCGAAGAAAGTTGTTCTTTGATTTCATTTTTCTGCTCCAGGTCGAGTGTAACTACTGTTCTCTCCGGAGCTTTCTCAAAACCCGAGATTGGGTGATTTGACTTGAATCCAGTGGCAATCAATGTAACGCTTAATTTATCTCCTAGAGATGGATCAAATCCATGTCCCCAAATCACATCGGCAGTTGAACCCGCTTCGTCTTGGATAAAGTCGGTGATCTCTGTGATTTCATCCATCAAAACTTCTTTATTGCCATACGTGATGTTCAACAACACATATTGTGCACCGCTGATATCGTTGTCGTTCAACAATGGCGAAGCCAATGCTTGTTGTACCGCATTTACCGCACGATTTTCACCTTCTGCTGAAGCGCTACCCATGATGGCACGACCGCTGTTGCGCATGACCGTGTTCACGTCGTTAAAGTCCACATTCATAGACCCTGTGACAGAAATCACCTCTGCAATCCCTTTCGCTGCAATTGTCAGCACGTCATCTGCTTGCGAGAACGCATTAGAAATCGTTAAGTTACCTGTGATTTCACGAAGGCGTTCGTTGTTGATCACTAAAAGTGTATCTACATTTTGACGCATACTTTCCAATCCTTCTTCAGCCTGTTGACGGCGTTTTCTTCCTTCAAAGTTGAAGGGCACAGTTACGATTCCTACGGTGAGGATGTTCATTTCTCTGGCCACCTCCGCAATCACTGGAGCAGCACCTGTACCTGTTCCACCGCCCATTCCAGCTGTGATGAATACCATTTTCGTATTCTTGCCAAGCAACTCACGAATTTCATCAATGTTTTCGATGGCTGCATTTTTACCAATTTCCGGCAATGATCCAGCACCGCGACCTTCAGTCAATGAGGGTCCGAGTTGAATTTTCAATGGAACCGGAGAAATATCCAATGCTTGACGGTCTGTGTTGCACACGATAAAATCTACACCAATGATTCCTTGGTTGTACATGTGGTTTACCGCGTTGCTACCGCCGCCCCCTACACCAATCACTTTAATGATTGAACTTGTGTCTTTTGGTAAATCGAATTCCATAATTTCTATCTTGTATTGTTGTTATTAATCTTCACTATCTGAAAAGAACTTCTGTCCTCGTTTGATCAATTCATCGAAAAATGACCCACGCGTTTTCGTTGAATGGCCTTTCACTTGACCTGGGCTTGCCACTTCTGGCTGTTCGGATTGCGCATCCAACTTCTCAAATCCTTTCAACACAAGACCGATGCCTGTAGCAAACATTGGGCTCGTCAAATTTTCAATGTGGTTCGTGTTTGCCAAGTGTTCTGTTGGGTAACCGATGCGTGTATCCATTCCGCTCATGTATTCAAACAATTGCGTAATGTGCTTCAATTGCGACCCACCACCTGTTACCACGATTCCGGCAATTAGTTTCTTCGAATAGCCGCTATTCACGATTTCGATTTGAACCATTTCAATGATCTCCTCCATGCGCGCTTGAATGATGCTCGCCAAGTTCTTCACTGTAATTTCCTTTGGATCTCTACCCTTCAAACCTGGAATACAAACCACTTCATTTTCTTGGCTCTGCGAAGCCAAAGCGGAACCAAATTTTACTTTCAACGATTCAGCTTGTCGACGCATGATGGTGCATCCCTCCTTGATGTCGTCTGTGATTACATTTCCACCAAATGGGATCACCGCAGTATGTCGGATAATTCCCTCATGGAAAATGGCCACATCTGTGGTTCCACCACCGATGTCCACCAACACGACACCTGCTTCTTTTTCTTCTTCAGAAAGCACCGCATCTGCAGAGGCAATGGGTTCAAGGATAATTTCTTTGACCTCTAAACCAGAACGCTCCACACATTTGTGGATATTCAAAACGGCACCTACATGCCCTGTGATAATGTGGAAATTGGCTTCAAGTCGGCGACCAGACATTCCAATTGGATCCTTAATTCCTTGCTCGTTGTCTACAATATATTCCTGAGGCAATACGGTAATGATTTCTTCACCGGGTTGCATCACCAATTTGTACATGTCCTCAATCAACACGTCAACATCCTTTTGGGAAATTTCCTTGTCAATTTGCTTGCGTGTATGAATTCCGCGGTGCTGCAAGCTTTTAATGTGTTGACCTGCGATGCCTACATTCACTGAACGAATCACCAAGGACCCATCGACGCGACCTTGTGTCTCCTCAACAGCTGCCTGAATGGATTGAATTGTTTTATCAATATTTGCTACGATTCCACGCATCACGCCCAAGGACTCGCTTTTCCCCATTGACAAAATCTCAATTTTGCCATGCTCATTCCTCCTCCCTACGAAACATGCAATTTTCGTCGTTCCTATATCCAATCCTACAATAACCATTGACATATTATTTATTCGTTTTCTTCGTTACCGTCCTTGTATCCTTCTTTGATCTTGCCAACGATTTGACCCCTATACTTCAAACTAATTTCTGAGTATTTCTCCCAGCCTTCGTATGGCAAACCTTTCGTGTAAAAGATCTTTAATTTTTCAAATTTATCCCTCACTTCCTGGTCTGTAAACGCAGACCCAAATACAATGAGTTGATCACCAACAAGCGGAATTAGAACGAAATCACCATTCTTTTTCAAGTGAATTTGACCAATAAGCGCTTGCAATTCGGGATCATTGCAAACATAATTCGAAATTCGATACACATCATCTAGCTTTCGAATACTTTTCAAGGAATCGTTGTTAATAATTTCTTTTACAGGAATGGACGTTATTCTATCTGGTATCAAACCAGTTACAACAACCACTCGCGCAGTATGTAAACCCGATGTTTGTACCACAATTCCATCTTCATCCAAGTAAAATGTTTCGTGGAATTGATTGTAGATTCTTGCGATTGGTTTTCTTACGGTAACTTCTATTGTCCAAGCACTTCCGATGCGTGTAAACACCCGAACATCCTTGACCTCCGACATGGCAGAAATAAAACGCTCAATAAGGGATGCTTTCAAGGTTTTATGTGTTTGACCTTCAAAGATTAACCCTTTTCGTTTCAGGCGATCGTACAATTCATCTTCGGTCAAAAATGCATCTTCACCTTTCACGTGAATGACAATTTTCGGCTTGTCCATCGAGCGCGCACTGTGTACATTGCACGAACGAACCATGAGTACAATGACACCCACAAAAAACAACACCCAAACGATTCGTTTTATCCAAATTCTCATGACAATGCCTTTGTTAATGGTTCAACGATTCGATCAATGTCACCTGCACCGATAGTTAAGATCACACAATCCTTTTGCAACGATAAATAATGGAGTGCTTCTTGAGCAGCTAAAACCTGTTTTTTTGGGGACCTTATCGCTGCCAATAGATGTTCACTGCTTACCCCTTCAATGGGCAGTTCGCGCGCAGGATAAATGGGCAAGAGAACAAGCTCATCCACTGCGGCAAGTTCATGTGCAAATCCCTCAAAAAAATCGCGAGTTCGTGTAAAAAGATGCGGTTGAAATGCAGCAACAACGCGTTTACCAGGATACATCAATCGCACGGAACTCACGAAAGAATGAAGTTCAGTTGGATGGTGCGCATAGTCATCAATGTACACCATATTTTCTGTTCGAATGTGGTATTCAAATCTCCTTTTCACCCCTTTAAATGTCATCAAGGCTTCACGAATAAGAGCTTCCTTCAACCCCAATTCCAAGCACATGGCGATGCACGCAGCTGCATTTTCTGCATTGTGTATACCGGGAATACCCAACTGCACTCCTTTCCAATTTTCTTCTCGAATACGCACATCAAAGGTAAAATAGCCCTTCTCGAAGTGCATCTTTTCAACGGAAACATCTGCCGTTTCGGATTGAACAGCATAGCTTATGATTCTCGCTTTTGGCTCCAAGGGAAGTCCCTCTTTCATGATAACAAATCCCTCAGGATGAATCAATTCTGCATAACTTTGAAACCCTTGTTTAAAATAATCTACATCCCCATAAATGTCCAAATGATCAGGGTCAACCGAAGTAATGATCGATGCAAATGGACTCAAGGCGAGAAATGAGCGGTCAAATTCATCCGCTTCTACCACAGTATATTTGCTCGTAGTGCTTATGACCAAATTGGAGTCGAAATTTGTCGCGATACCACCGAGGAAAGCTGAGCATTTCAACTCTGATGAATCCAATATGTGAGCCAGTAAGGCGCTCGTTGTTGTTTTTCCGTGTGTGCCAGCAACTCCCAATCCAATAGAAGAACGTGTCAGCATTCCAAGCACTTCCGATCGCTTGTGTACGTGGAATCCTTTGCTTTTAAAATAAGACAATTCCCCCAGATTTTTAATGGCTGGAGTATAGACGACCAAAGTATCTTCCTTGGATGTAAACGCAGCTTGTATGTCATCACCCAAATCAGAAAAATGCACATCAATGCCTTCTTCAAGAAGCGCATCGGTCAGTGCAGATGGTGTTTTATCGTATCCTGAAACTTCCCATCCTTGTCGCTTAAAGTAGCGCGCAAGAGCAGACATTCCTATTCCACCGATACCAATGAAGTACGCGCGTTCAAACACTTCGATTGGATTTACAATGGATTTCATTTCATGCTTAAAATGCGTTCAACTTCATCGACGATTGCGCCGGTTGCGTTTGGTTTCCCAAGGGAATGAATTGCTTTTGACAAGGATTCACATTTGTCTTTGTTCTTTAAAAGCTGCAAGGCCTCCTTTACTAACTGAGTCGGAGCATCGATGTCTTTGATTAAAATGGCTGCGTTTTTTTCAACCAGCGCCATCGCGTTTTTCGTTTGATGGTCTTCAGCTACGTTTGGTGAAGGCACCAAGATAACGGGCTTACCGATGATACATAACTCAGACACAGAAATTGCACCTGCGCGTGATACAATGATGTCGGCCATCGCATAGGCAAAGTCCATGCGTTCAATGAACTCAACGAGATGAACATGTTCAGCGGCAACTTGCGTCAGTTCATTTTTCAAAGCACTGTAATACAATTTGCCGGATTGCCATAGCACCTGAACATCAGAATTTCTTATTTCTTCGAAGGCATAAACGACAGACCGGTTTAGTGTCCGTGCACCAAGACTGCCTCCGATGATGAGCACAATTGGTTTGGTAGAATCCATGCCATAAAATTTACAGGCCTCCTCACGTTTGTTGGCGATCTCTACCATCTCTTTTCGGACGGGATTTCCGGTCAACAAGATTTTTTCTTTTGGAAAAAATCGTTCAAGACCATCATAGGCTGTGCATATCGAGTCCACTGATTTTGCGAGCAGCTTATTGGTTTTTCCTGGAAAACCATTTTGTTCTTGAATCAGGGTTGGTATTTTCAAATACGTTGCTGCCTGCAAGGTTGGTCCACTTGCATAACCGCCGACACCAATAACCACATCTGGTTTAAATGACTTTAGGAGCTTGCGTGCCTTTAAGAGACTGCCAAGAATTTTAAAGGGACGAAGAAAATTTGAAAATGTCAGTTTACGTTGAAACCCAGCAATCGGAAGTCCAACAATTTTATACCCTGCAGCAGGCACTTTCTCCATTTCCATTTTGCCCAATGCACCAACGAAAAGTATCTCTGCATTGGGATTACGTCTTTTTATTTCATCTGCGATGGCCACAGCAGGAAATATATGTCCTCCTGTACCGCCACCTGAGATCACCACGCGATTCACACTCATGCCGTTGCTAGATTATTTTCAGACTTCGTTTCAATTTCTGTTTCCATCTCCAAACGACTGGCAATGCTCTGAACGATACCTATGGCGACACAGGTCATAATGAGTGCAGATCCACCCATCGCAAGAAGCGGCATATTTTGGCCTGTAACAGGAAAAATACCTGTACAAACGAGCATGTTGACGGATGCTTGGGTGAGCAGCAATATCCCGATTGAGATGCAGGCATAGGTCTCGAAGAGTCGATCTGTTTTCAAGGCTATTCGTATAATCCGGTAGAGTAAAATCAAATAAAGCAATACCAAGAAAATGGCGGAAATCGACCCAAATTCTTCAACAAAACTTGCATAATAGAAATCGGCATAGGCCTCAGGCAAATACTCTTTTAACTTCCCATCACCCACGCCTTGACCAAAGATACTTCCATGATAGATGGCAAGTTCAGCATTCATGGATTGTGCATTCGCCAATACATCGGTATCGTTTTCCATTTTATTGAGCACCCTGTTTTTCCAAGTGTCGAAGCGTGGAAGAATGTCGAGGTCGGGCGCCGCCAAATGCAGCATCACCAGAAGAAATCCCGCTGCGATGCCTGCCCCTACGACGGTAAACAATTTCATCAATGGAACTTTACCGATGAACATCACGGTCAAAGAAATCACAAATACAATTGCAGCTGTTGAGAAATTATCTTTCAAGATCAATCCACATATACCGATCACAGGCAACAACACAGGCCAAAATCCGCCTCGCCATTTATGGAGGAGCTCTTGTTTTTTCACCAGCATTCGAGAAAGATAAATCAACAAGGCCAACTTTGCAAAATCGGATGATTGAAAGGTCAAGCCTACGAATGGGATTTTTATCCATCGTCCTGCACCATTGACTTTCGTTGGGAAAAGTAGTGTAAAAATCATCAGTGCTATAGCCAAGTAAAACGCAAACTTAGACAGCTGAGCGATATATTTTGGATCACGCCGATGAATCAAAAACATGATGACAAAACCGATGACCACATACAAAAAATGCTTGAAAAGGTATTTAAACGGGGTGCCTCCTTCAATTTTTACGAGAATGGGCACAAAACTATACACACTCACCAACGAGAAGGAGAGCATCAGCAGCGTAATTATCCAAATCACGCGGTCGCCTTTGAGGTATTTTAGGTATTCTATCATTTGCCTTGAAGCACGTTCAATATGCGTTCAAACTCATTCTTTGCATCATCAGCATTGTCTCCTGATGCGGTAAACAACAAAATCGACTGTGGTTTAGCACCTATTTTCGCCATTCTTAGCGCTTCCTCCACACTTGTTGTGCCTACACAATTTTCAATGCCCTGCAGGAGTTCATTTTTTAAGGTAAAAATGGAATTGTCAAACAACAATGCTGCTGACAGTTTATTCATGAGTTCCGGTTGAGATTCCAATGCAGTAGTCAAATCGTGCGCATTACCCACCCATCTTACTGAAAATGGAAAAGAGTCAATCGTTGTTCCAATGGTTGACATGTTTGGATTGATCCACGAAAACACATCCATGCCCCAAAGCTTTCCGTGCGAACGCAATGACGATTGGTTGATTCGACTCAAGCTTTCTTTGCGAGCACCCAAAAGCAGCTCTTCCGCAGAGATTGTTCGTTGTTTTTCCATTTCTCCAATTTTTTAAAGTGCGCGCACTGCTTCTTTGAACTGATTTCCGCGGTCTTCGTAATTCTCGAAAAGATCGAAAGAAGCGCATGCTGGTGAAAGCAAAACCGTTTCATCCTTTTTCGCGATACGATACCCATAGGCCACGGCTTCCATAGCAGAACGTGCTTCTACGATGCTATCTACAACACCTGTAAAAGTTTCAATGAGCTTTTTGTTGTCGACACCAAGGCAGATGATGGCTTTCACTTTTTCCTTAACGAGGTCAATCAATTCGGAATAATCATTTCCTTTATCTACCCCACCAACGATCCAAACCGTTGGATTTTCCATGCTTTCTAAGGCAAACCATGCCGAATTCACATTGGTTGCTTTCGAATCATTGATGAACTCGATGCCGTGTACTTTCGCTACAAATTCGAGACGATGTTCCACATTTACGAAGTCCTCCAAACTTTCGCGTACAATTTCTTTACGGATTTCTAGAATCCTCGCGGCTACCCCTGAGGCAAGCGAATTTTGGGAGTTGTGTTTCCCTTTTAGTGCTAAATCGTGAATTGACATGGTGAATTGGTCTTTTATGTTGATTGTTAGTTGTTGCTTGTTTATATATCCACCCACTTTTTGTGGGGTTGTTAGAGAAAATGTAGCTTGCTGGGCCACGATTTTACGCTGTGCTACTTCTTTTGAAATGATGGGATCATCGGCGTTGTAGATGAACCAATCGGCTTCAGTTTGATTTTGAAGGATGCGGAATTTGGAATTGGTGTAGTTCTGCATCTCGTAATTGTACCGGTCCAAATGATCGGGTGTGATATTGGTAAGGATCGCGATGTCCGCACGGAACTCATGCATGTCATCCAGCTGAAATGAACTCAACTCCACAACATACCAGTCGAATTCTTCCTCTGCCACCTGTTTGGCGAAGCTAGCTCCAACATTGCCTGCAAGTCCAACCCGAATGCCTGCTTTTTTAAGAATATGGTGCGTGAGCATCGTTGTGGTCGTCTTTCCGTTGCTTCCTGTAATGCAAATGGTTTTTGCTGTGTTGTAGTAACCTGCAAATTCAATTTCAGAAATGATCTTCACCCCCTGTTCCCGTAGCTTTTTAATCAAAGGCGCTTTTTCGGGTATTCCGGGCGATTTAATCACCAGTTCCGCAGCGAGAATGCGCTCTTCAGAATGACCGAGTTCTTCCCATTGCACAGCAAGGTCATTCAACTCTTTTTTAAAGGAATCCTTGATGGCGCCTGCATCCGACACGAATACATCCCAGCCTTGTTTTTTAGCAAGGACTGCAGCACCAACGCCGCTTTCGCCAGCGCCCAAAATGGCAATATGTCGGTTTGTTCCGTTCAACTAGCGGAGTTTTAATGTGACTATGGTAATTACAGCGAGGAGCACGCCAACGATCCAAAAGCGCGCGACAATCTTGGCTTCATGAAGCCCTACTTTTTGATAGTGGTGGTGTAAGGGTGCCATGAGGAAGATACGCCTGCCTTCTCCAAAGCGCCTTTTCGTAAACTTGAAGTAGCCCACTTGGAGCATGACCGATAAATTTTCAATCAGAAAGATTCCACACAATACAGGAATTAATAATTCTTTGCGGATGGAAATGGCAAATACCGCAATGATGCCTCCGAGGGCCAAACTTCCTGTATCTCCCATAAATACCTGTGCGGGATAGGCATTGTACCATAAGAATCCAATACAGGCACCAACAAAAGCGGCGATGAAGATCACGAGTTCCTCCGCCAGTGGAATGTACATCACATCGAGATAATCCGCGAATTTGGCATTCGAACTGACATATGCGAGTACGGCCAATGCCAATCCTATGATTGCGGATGTTCCCGTTGCCAATCCATCCAATCCATCGGTCATATTCGCCCCATTGGACACCGCGATGACAATAAAGATGACAATAGGGATGAAGAGTAGCCATCCGTATGACTTATTGGAGTCGCCCATCAGCCAGTTGTAATTGAATTCATTTCCTTTGATAAAAGGAATTGTGGTGGTCATGTCATCCGTTTTGATCCACTTGTATTCATCGTCTCCAGAATTGGTGTGCTCATGGGTAACAAACTCCTCTTCAGCTTGAAGTTTGTAATCCTTGTGCACGCGCTTGTGCACACGCACATCACCCGAGAAATAAAGAATACAGCCAACAATTAAGCCTACTCCAATTTGACCTACGACTTTTGATTTTCCAGCAAGCCCTTCTTTGTTTTTTCTAAATACCTTAATGTAGTCGTCCAAAAACCCTATGACACCTAGCCAGATGGTCGCTAGAATCATGGTGATGACATAAATGTTGTGAAGTTTGGCAAAGAGAATGGTTGGAATAAGAATCGCTGCAAGGATAATTAGTCCACCCATGGTTGGAGTTCCAGACTTTTCAATTTGTCCTGCCAAGCCTAAATCTCTAACGGTTTCACCAATTTGTTGCTTTCGCAAGAGGTTGATGATTTTTTTACCGAAGAAGACCGATACAATTAGCGAAGTAATCAAGGCCATTGCCGCGCGGAACGAAATGTAATCAAACAACCCAGCACCTGGGAAATTGAATTTGTCGAGATAATCAAAAAGATAGTACAGCATTACTTATCGAATTGGTTAAAAATGTTTTTTACTGTTTGCATGTCATCGAAGTCATGTTTCACTCCGTTGATTTCTTGGTATTTCTCATGCCCTTTTCCAGCGATGAGGATAATGTCTCCTTTTTCTGCCATTGACACCGCCGTTTTAATGGCTTGCAATCGATCTGTAATGGAGAGTGTTTTTTTAAAGTGCTGACCTTCAACGCCAGTCATCATTTCGGATAGAATTGCATCTGGATTTTCTGAACGTGGATTGTCTGATGTAAGAATAACTTTGTTGCTCAGTTCACAAGCAATTGCGGCCATTTTTGGTCGTTTCTCTCGGTCGCGATCTCCACCACACCCTACAACAGTGAACACGGTTTCATTCCCTGTGCGAATGTTTCCAATGGTTTTCAATACATTCTCTAGGGCATCGGGTGTATGCGCATAATCAACAATGGCTGTTACACCCGCGTTGCTTACGACATACTGAAAACGACCTTCCACGGATTCAAGCGTGCTCAATGCCGTCATCACCTCAGTGGAATCTTCACCAAGCAATTGGCTCACAGCATATACAGCCAAGAGGTTATACGCATTAAAATCACCTATTAATCTTGTCCATACCTCTACCCCATTAAGTTGAAGCACCAAGCCCGAAAACTGATTTTCCAACACCTTGACTTTAAAGTCTGCGGGCGATTTCAATGCATAGCTAAAATTTCTAGCGGTAGTATTTTGGAGCATGACCATTCCATTTTTATCGTCCACATTTGTCAATGCAAAGGCCTTGCTGTCTAGGTGATCGAACCATGCTTTTTTCACACGTATATATTCTGCGAAAGTCTTGTGGTAATCGAGGTGGTCGTGTGTGATATTCGTAAACACCGCACCTGCGAAGTGAAGACCCGTGATTCTGTGTTGGTGAATCGCGTGAGAGCTTACTTCCATAAAACAGTGGCTACAACCGTCTTCTACCATTTCTGCGAGAAGGGCATTCAAGGAAACCGGGTCAGGAGTTGTGTGTGTTGAAAGAATTTCTCGTGCTCCAATTTTATTTACAACCGTTGAAAGCAGTCCACAATGAAAACCAAGTCCTGTGTAAAGATTGAATAACAAGGTCGTCGTTGTTGTCTTTCCATTTGTACCCGTCACACCCACCAACTTGATGTGCTTGGAAGGTTCATCGTAAAAAATGTTCGCAGCGATTGCCAAAGCTTCTTTTGTGCTTTCAACCAAGACAACAGTTACGTTATCTGGAACGCTGAATTGTTCTTCTGAGAAAACAACATCACAGCCTTGTGCAATGACAGCTTCAATAAATTGATGTCCATCTGTCGCTGCACCACGAATGGCAAAAAACGCAGTTCCGGCAATCGCTTTTCGTGAATCAAAAACAAGCGAAGTGATCGAACGTTGACGTGAACCGATCACATCCTTCACTGCGACATGCTGTAAAATGATATCCAATTCTCTACTCATCAGTTCAAAATCAATTCAATTACACCTCCTCGATACACTGGGCGACCAACAGGAACAGACTGTTTTGTCACCTTTCCAAATCCAACAACATGCGCGGTCATCCCCAATGATTCAATCATATATACTGCATCACGGGCGCTCATTCCAGTTAAGTCTGGCACCAAGCCTTTAACAAATTTTCTTGAGCGAAGCACAGCTTTTGATTTTCCTCTGCCTGAAAGCATCCACTCTCCTTCTCCCGAAACCGCAAAAGGCACATTCAACATTCGGTATATGCGAGCCAGGTCATGAACATTTCCATTCAGGGCTGAAGGAACACCACCTTTTCGTTTTTTCGTTTCGTTAATTGCCTTATGGTACTGAAGGTTTGAAGCGAATACTTTATTGGCAACAGCAGCAAAAACAGTCCCTGAAACTTTTCCTCCGTATATATTTTTAGATGGTGCTGAAATCACAACAATGCACGAATAAATTGGCTTGTTTGCAGGAAAATATCCGACAAACGATGCTTGAAAATCACCTTGTCCTTTGGCACCATAGCGCTTGTCCTTTCCTGGCAATTTTGCTGTTCCCGTTTTTCCTGCAATGGTAAATTGTGAAGAAGTTAAGCGCGAGCCAGTCCCTCCTTTTTGCATGACGCCTTCCAAGCATTTTTTCAATATGCGAAGTGTCTCATCGGAACAGACCTGTTCAATCAGCACTGAAGGGCTAAATGTCTTAATGACCTCAGCACCGCGGCGGATTTGGTAAACGATCTGTGGTTTCACCATCGTTCCATTGTTTGCCACAGAATTGTAGAAGGTCAGCGTTTGAAGTGGGGTTTGTTGCACCTCATAGCCTATCGCCATAGACGGCAATGACAGGCCATGCCATTGGTCCGTTCCCGGCTTGTACATCGTCGGTTTCGGTTCGCCCGAAAGCGCAATTCCCGTTCGCTTTGTTAGGCCAAAACTTTCCAATCGTTCATAAAAACTCATTGGATTGTTTCGGTAAGCGTTGGTGATCACTTTTGAAATTACATTCGATGATTTTTCAAAGGCTTGTTCGATGGTAATCCATCCTGGCCCACCATGGGCATCGGTATACGTTTTACCTGGGAATCGATATGCGCCGACTGCATTCACCTTGTCATTGATGTCGATCAATCCATCTTCTAATGCCGCCATCAACGACGCCAATTTGAAGGTAGATCCAGGTACTTCTTTGTGACCGATGGCATAATTGTAATCTTCACGAAAAGAACCATCTTCCATTTCTGTGAGATTAGAAATTGCTTTTATGAAGCCCGTTTTAACCTCCATGACAATCACACATCCACTTCGTGCACCTTCCGTTTTCAATTGGGTCAGCAATTCAGAATGCGCCACCTCTTGGATTTCTTTATCAATCGAAGTGACGATATCTGCCCCTTCCACAGCCTCTTTCACGACTTGACCGGTTTTCTTCCATCCGGTCGAAATTTTTTGTTCGATTTCTTCACCCTCCTCACCGCTCAGGTATTCGTTGTACGCATCTTCAATCCCAACCTTTACTTCATCATTGCGGTAAAAGCCAAGTGTGCGGCTCATCAATTCACCATTTGGTTTTTTCCGAACAATGACCTCTTCATTGTCGATAATCCCCCCCTTTAACCGGCCAAGGTCAAAAATGGGCAGTGCATTGAGTGCGTCACGTTCTTCACCACTCGCCTTTTTATGAATTAAGAGGAATCGGGAATTTCGAGCGCGCGCACTTCGGATCATATTCTGGTATTCGCGTGCAGATTTTTCAGGATAAATTTTAGCTAGACCCTTTGACAGTTCGGCCAGTTTTTCATCGAAGATGTCTTGCTTTACCACGGTAGGATCCATGTAAATATTGT
>CALPWQ020000052.1 GCA_943327315.2 Chitinophaga pinensis | reverse complement strand
CGATTAAAATGAAAGGTCCCCACCAATACATACTAGAAAATATTCAGAATTAAAAAGAATAAGGTCATAATTATCAACAAGCCATTTGCTACTTTGTTCGATTCTACGGCTTTCGCCTTAAAATTAATCCATTGCAATGGAAAAGCAATAGCAAACCAGCAGATATAATTGTAAACAGGGATTTCTCCTGACTTCCACGACCAAAAATCACTATCAATGGCAACGGGTTCAAGGAGCACATCAAGTCCTGTCATGATGAGAGCGGCCAAAAGTGCTTTTGTAAATAAGTTTTTCTTTAAGGAGTTCACTGCCGCAGCAGAACAAACGATGAGTATTCCCCAGTTTATTCCGATTACCCATGGCACGCCCATGAATTTTGGACCAAGATTCGATCCGTAGGCATAATTGCCAAACAAGAGTCCTGTTTTTGTGCCGATTAGCTCAACGGTCATGCCAACAACAAAGCAGAGCGCAAGCATCAACACGAATGGACGGAAGTCTTTTTTTCTAGCGAGCAGCAACGCACCAAAGGAAATGAGGAGATTCATGGGCGACAAGGGCAACATCGTGTCGCGGTATTCGGGTATAAGGATTCCCACTGTTCCAACGGTGTAAAAAATGACGAGGAACAGGAGGAGAATATTCTCTTTGGTTGCTATGTTTTTGCGTGTCATCATTCTCTAGTAAAACAAAGAAAGGCCTAAGGTGTTCAAGAACGATGTGCTTTCAATACATTTTCAACCGTTTCTTTATAGCTACGGAATGAAAAATTGAGCCGCTCACGTATTTTAGAAGCGTCATATTCCATTTTGCTGAATGCACTATAGGCACTATCTTTCGTGACAGCTGGTGCCTTTCCACGGATCAAAGCTGTGAGTGCGGATATGCGCCAAGCCAAGCCAATGAGCCATCGTGGTGTAGCAAGAGTTGCTCGTTTCTTACCCATCTGATCCGCGATTTCATCCGTCATTGTTCTGAAGGGCAAATTCTCACCAATGCATAGGAATCGTTCATTTTTTATATCACTTTGAGCGAGTCGCACCATGATTTCAGCGACATCACGCGCATCAACAATGGCGTTCGTGCCCTCGGTGTAAAAGCGCAAGCCCTTTTCAACGGTACGGAATATCGTGAGTGAACTTTCATTCCAATCTCCTGGACCAAAAATGACACAAGGATTTACAATCACACAGTCCAAACCTTCCTCAACCCCTCGCCAAACTTCTTTTTCTGCAGAATATTTTGAGATGGAATAACTGCTTGTGCGGTTGGATTGCTTCCAGGATGTTTCCTCCGTTGTCATGCTATTGGGTTGTCCACCAATGGCGGCGGTTGAACTGACATAGCACAATTTCTTTACTCCTGCCTGCAAACTGCAGTTGACAATGTTTGCCGTTCCGTAGCGATTGATTTTCATTAATCGGTGAAAGTCACGGCGGGCAAATGAAACGAGCGCAGCAGAATGGTAGACCAATGTAACTCCAACGAGCGCTGCATCCAATGTAGTGATGTCAAGAATGTCCCCTTCGACCCATTCAATGCGTGAAAAGCGCTCTATTCCATTTTCGGAATCATAGTATGAAAACAATGTTTTCACCCGTGAGAGTCGCGAACCGTCGCGATAGAGTGCGCGAATTGCTGCGTCATCTTCTGTGAGTTTGAATAGAAGATGACTTCCCAAAAGACCTGTTCCACCTGTGACGAGAATCATGGCCTAAAAGTACAATCTTTTGATGACTTTTAATCGATAGAAAGTTCCACACTTGGATCCCAAAACAGGGAATTGAATTCCACGATTTGATCATGGTCAACTTGAATTCCCTCCACTTCCAGGCGTATCTGCATCGATTCAGGCGGGGAGAAGTGCATCTTGCCGGTTAAAAGTCCCGTTCGGTTGACAACACGATGTGCGGGAATGTCAGGAAAAGCATGGGATGCATTCATGGCCCAACCCACCATACGCGAGCTCCGCGCACTTCCGAGATATTTCGCAATAGCCCCATAGGATGTCACTCGGCCTTCGGGGATGCAACGCACGAGGTCAAAGACAGACTGGAAAAAGTCAGCATTTTTTTGTGAGACAGGGCGAGTTGTCATTGTACGAAAATAGGGAATATATGTGATAGTTTCCTCACCCTTAATCCCTCCCGCATCGTCTCTCGCGGGACAGGCAATCAACGAGGGGGAGACAGTTCGTGCCCCCACTTAAAATCATTACCTAGAATAATAAACCCCAAGAAAGGGGTGAATCAATTTCCCCATCATAGAGGGGGGAAGGGGGGAGGATTTCACAAGATCAGGGACAAAGGGGGAGGATATGCGGAAAGAACACTTGACCTAACTTGCCCGGTTTTTAGGGTAAATTTTTCTGATAATGAATTAGTTTTACGCCAATTGAAAAAATCTAAAACGTAAACTTATGCCACTAACGCCATCTGAACGCTCTCAAGTAGCTTCGTACAAGATTCAAATTGAATCTTACCGTAAAGATTTACAGAACATTAAAGACCGCAAAAAAAGTCGTTCTGAGTATTTTGCGAATGCGATTAAAAACACAAAGGATCCGAACTCAAAACGGTCTTACCGTCAAAGCAAAATTTCTGAAATGGAACGATTTGCGAGAGAAATTGATCACAAGAAGACAGATATAGACCGCATCAAAGGGTATATCGCCAATCTCAAGAAATAAAGTTTTGGTAAATTTGAGATACCCTTGAATAGGGTGTCCCAATATTTATTACTCCACCGTCACGCTTTTCGCTAAATTTCGCGGCTGATCGACATTGCAACCGCGCATGACAGCGATATGGTACGACAACAACTGGAAAGGAATCGTCGCCAATAGCGGAACAAGCTGCTCGTCACACTCAGGGATTTCAATCACATGGTCAGCCATCTCTTTTACAGACACATCACCCTCGGTAACAACGGCAATGATCTTTCCTTTACGGGCTTTTACTTCCTGAATGTTGGAGACTACTTTCTCATAGGATGTACCTTGTGTGGCAATCACAAAAACGGGCATTTCTTCGTCGATCAAGGCAATAGGTCCATGCTTCATTTCTGCAGCTGGATAACCTTCTGCGTGGATGTAGGAAATTTCTTTCAACTTCAATGCGCCCTCAAGTGCTACAGGGAATGAACTTCCACGGCCTAAATACAAGGCATTTGAAGCATCTTTGTATTCCGCAGCAATCTTTTCAATGTGATCACTGGTTTCTAAAACGGTTTTTACTTTCTCTGGAATGGCTTCAAGTTCAGCCAACAATGTTCTAAATTTTGTTTCACTGATGGTTCCTTTTTTCTTCGCTAAGGACAAGGCCATAAGCGTAAGCACGGTGACTTGAGCCGTGAATGCTTTGGTTGAGGCTACACCGATTTCTGGTCCAGCGTGGGTATATGACCCAGCATCTGTAATGCGAGAAATAGAAGACCCCACCACATTGCAGATTCCAAGTATCGTTGCTCCTTTAGATTTTGCCAATTCAAGGGCTGCCATTGTATCGGCTGTTTCTCCAGATTGTGAAATCGCAATGACAACATCATTTTCATTGATGATCGGATTGCGGTAACGGAACTCACTTGCATATTCAACTTCAACATTGATGCGGGCTAAATCTTCGATGAGGTATTCTCCCACCAAGCCAGCATGCCAAGATGTTCCGCATGCCACGATGATCAGGCGGTTGGCTTGAATCATTTTCTGCTCATAGTCGCGAACCCCACCCAGTGATACCCATCCTTCTTCTGCATTTAGTCGTCCCCGGAAACAATCGTGAATGGATCGCGGTTGCTCGTGAATTTCTTTGATCATGAAATGCTCGTACCCCCCTTTTTCTAGTGCTTCGAGCTCCATTTCCAATTCTTGGAAAAACGGTGTTTTTTCTTGATCGGCAATGTTGTATAATTTCAACCCTTCATCAAGATCGATGATGGCAATTTCTTCGTCATCCAGATAGACAACTTTCTTCGTGTATTCCACGATTGGCGTAGCATCTGACGCAAGGAAGAAATCACCTTCGGTGCCAACACCAATCACAAGAGGACTACTTTTTCTTGCCGCAACGATACGTTTCGGATAGTCTTTTGACATGGCAACGATGGCATAGGCACCAACAACATGTGAAAGGGCCAAGCGCAAGGCTTCACCAAACCATACATTTTCTTTTTTGCTGATGTGATCTGTTAAATGCACCAACACCTCAGTATCGGTCTCACTTTGAAAGATATACCCTTGTTTGATGAGCTCCTTTTTTAAGCTATCGTAGTTTTCTATTATTCCATTGTGTATGAGCGCTATCGATCCGTCCATCGACATGTGAGGATGAGCATTGACATCATTTGGAGCGCCATGGGTTGCCCAACGGGTATGCCCAATGCCTAAGTGTCCAAATAAATCTTTGTCCGCAGCAAATTCCTCCAAATTGGAAACTTTGCCTTGACGCTTGTACAAATTGATGGAGTTTTCCGCATCCAAAAGTGCAATACCAGCGCTATCATATCCGCGGTATTCCAATCGTTTCAATCCCTTAAGAATGATGGGATACGCTTGTTTTTTTCCGATGTATGCTACGATTCCACACATAAGTATTAGAATTCAGTGTAAGTAAGTACGACACGAGGCCGCATTTTGTTGATGGTTTCTGGACCGTTGAAAATGATTCTATCGGCAGAATTGATAAAAAAGCGCGGAGAAAGAATGAGTTCTGTGGTGCTAATGTCGCCTCTGATGAGGGCTTGTACAAAGTTTCGGATATCTATGGTGTATTGCTTTTTGTATAAATCATATACCCCAAACACACCTATACCACCCAAGGCACCATCAACACGAATGGATACGGATAAATCATCACCAGGGTAATATTTTGCGCCAGTTTGATGTTGAATGGGCAAAATCAATTGGGCATTGTGAATAATGGCTTTTTTCGGAATGTTCTTCAGCCCTGGAATGTTCACGACGGCGCGACTTTTAAACGATTGCGCATAAAATTCTTTTTGTCCAGAAATGGTGTCATTGATGACATTTTGCACTGGTTTCCCTGAATTATTGATGTCCACATGATTGAAATCGGCGCACTCCGAATTGATTAGAAAATCGAAGGTCTTCTTGCTATCGCCTTTGGTGTAATAGATGGTCATTTTGGACAATGGGTCGTTCAGGTCAAAGTAGAACACTCCTCCTTTTCCAGAAGCTTGTGGCGGATTATTGACGCGAATCTTTAGTCCCTTGAAATAGCTTAAAAAATTGTCATTGGATGAAAAATTGCTTCCACCGGTCACTGCCTCATACAAAAAACGTTGTGCGAGTGATTTTTTCAAATGAATGCGCAACTGGGTATCTACGGTATCAACACCAATGACCGTGACACCATTAGGATTTGGCACAAATGACTCTGTTCCAGGTTCAACAAGATTGGTCGAGTAGGTACTCAGCTGATCAAACGCATAATAGGTCGAGTCCAAATAAAAATTCTCGGACACTTCAAAAACCTCAAGATTTTGCGCACTAAAGTCACCTGAATATCCACGGTATTCGAGACCAAGCACAATGGAATCGATGGTGATCTCCGACAAGTTTCCAAAGTTGGGATTCACGCCAGATAATCTAAATTGGGTGTAAAACCCAGCGTTCACGGTGCCGAAGCTGGGGTCGTTGTACGAACCTAAAACGGCATATGCCGGGTTGTCAGAAATAATGGAATCTTCAACAAACGTAAATGTTTGCAATTCAAAGGTGTCTACCTGCAACGAATTCAATAAACTGTTGGGATCAAGCACATCTTGTCCCAATCCATTTTCTTTCTTTTTACACGCCAAAAGCACCAAAGCGAACAAAGCAATGCTGCACGCTTGAAGGAAGAAACGATGAAATGTAGGGTGGTACTTGACCATGTTAATGTGTAGAACTTTCGTCAATTATTGTATCAAAAAACTCAGACAGCACTTTCACCTGCAGTTCTTCAGCAACGTAGGCTTGCTTTGCACATGTTGCTTGATCGAAAATGCTTTGCAATTCAGGTGATAGCGCTTCACTCGATATGTTTACGCCATCTGAAAATTGAACTGCCACACGGGTGATATTGGCAAAATCTGTTTCGGTAAGTTGGTCTGTAACCTCTTTTCCTAAGCCATCAAATTTAAGTTTATCAGCAAAACGAGGGTCCCAATTTTTGTTAAACCCTTCATCGTACAAGCTGTATACCACTTTTGTATTGGCGAAATGAGGGTCCTTGTTGTACAATTGTTTGATATACAATGGCATTGGTGCAGTCATCCAACCATGGCAATGAATGATGTCTGGTTGCCACCCTAGTTTTTTAACCGTTTCCAAGACCCCACGACAAAAGAACATAGATCGTTCATCATTGTCCGCATAGGGCACTTCGTTGTCGTCTGCAATGTTATTTTTTCTTTTGAAAAACTCGTCGTTATCAATAAAATAAACTTGCATTCTCGCTGCAGAAATCGAGGCGACTTTAATGATCAATGGGTGATCGGTATCGTCAATAATGAGATTCATTCCAGATAAACGAATCACCTCATGGAGTTGGTGACGTCGTTCATTTATACTCCCAAATCGGGGAGTAAAAACTCTTATTTCTTTCCCAGCCTCTTGAATTCCTTGCGGCAGTCTTCTGGCAGTCGATGAAATCTCAGATTTCGGTAGGAAGGGGAAGATTTCCTGTGATACAAATAGTATCTTCTTTTTCTCCATGCAAGGTTTAAATTCGTAAAAACTTTACAAAAATATAGAAAAAAAAGGGGACCTTGGTTAAAAACGGATAGATTTGTCGATTTGACACGAACTTGAAGGTATGGGAATGCCCACTGTTTACACAACTGCACATGTATTAAGTAGCGTTATCTCAACGGCTAAAAAGTCGGGTAAGGTGGGTTTCGTTCCAACAATGGGTGCCTTGCACCATGGGCACTTGTCCTTGGTTAACAAAGCTTTAGAAGAGAATGTATTGGTTGTTGTCAGCATTTTCGTGAACCCAACACAGTTCAATAATGCTTCGGATTTAAGCAATTATCCCAGGACCTTAACGACTGACCTTGAACTTCTCTCTGTTTTCGATAATGTAATTGTTTATGCCCCTGGTGTTGATGATATCTATCCGAAAAATGATTTTTTTGAACCCGTCGATCTTGATGGTTTGGATACAAGACTCGAAGGGGAATTTCGACCGGGACATTTCCAAGGGGTAGTTCATGTGGTGCGCAACCTGTTTAACATTGTCCAACCACACCGGGCTTATTTTGGGGAGAAGGATTTTCAGCAGTTGGCTGTAATTCGCCGAATGGTAAAGCGATTGAACTTCCCCATTGAAATTGTTTCTTGTCCAACACACCGATCAGAGAATGGTTTAGCCTTGAGCAGCCGCAATATGCGTTTGACGGAACAAGGGCTGGAGGACGCATTGTTGATCAGTCAGACCTTAAACTATATGAAAAATCTAGGGCATGATTCAACACCAAGCAAAGTCATGGAACTGGGTACTGCTTATTTTTCAAAGGGAAATTTGTCCTTGGAATACCTTGAAATAGTCGATGCTGAAAGTTTAATGCTGCTTACAAATCAGTGGTCAGCCCATTCCGTTTGCTGCATCGCAGCCTATTGTGAAGATGTGCGTCTCATCGACAATCTTGCGTTGTGATGCTGCAAGTGCTTGGTGCGTGATAAAATTCCTTTAACTTTGCCCCAATTTCGAAAAAGAATGCTCATACACGTTGTAAAATCAAAGATTCATAGGGTAAAAGTTACCCAGGCAGATCTCAATTATATTGGAAGCGTCACCATTGATGAAGAATTAATGGATGCTGCGAATTTGATTGAAGGGGAGAAAGTACAAATTGTCAATCTCAACAATGGCGAACGGCTTGAGACCTATGTGATCAAAGGAGCACGTCGTTCTGGAACGATATGTCTGAATGGTCCGGCTGCCCGAAAAGTGGCGATGGGTGATATCATCATCATCATTGGTTATGCGCTCATGGATTTTGAGGAAGCGAAAAACTTTAAACCATCTTTGGTCTTCCCTGACGAAGAAACAAACTTCATACTTTAAGCGATGGGAAAGAAGGCCATATTGACTTTTGTTAAAACTGTCCTTCCACTGCTCTTAGGGGTGTATTTGATTTGGATTTTCTTTTCCAGCATGTCTCCTGAGTCTAAAACACTCTTTTATAAGGCCATTCGCGAAGCCAACTATTTTTGGATTGTTCTGTCGTTGTTGCTGGGTGTAGGCGCTTATTTTTCTCGTGCGTACCGTTGGAAATATGTGCTCGAACCTCTAGGATACAAAACGAAATTCAGCAACCGTTATCATGCGGTTATGATCGGTTACCTTGTGAACATGACCATACCAAGAGCAGGTGAGGCGTCTCGTTCTGCGATGCTTTATCGTTCGGACGGAGTGCCATTCGCAAAATCATTCGGTACAATTATCGCCGAACGCGCTGTCGATTTTGCTATGCTTTGTTCGATTGCTTTTCTTACGGCGTTTATGGCCTACGACGATTTTTTAGCCATCAAACAACAAATCATTGATTCTTTTGGTGGATCAGCGGCTGCAAAAGGTGGATTTCCATGGAAATTGGTCATCTATAGTGCAATTTTAGCGCTTGGGGCAGTGTTTGCCTACTTGGTCCTCTTTAAGCCACAGTTTCGTGCGCGATTGCTCAATTTTATCAAAGAAGTTTTTGCAGGGGTTTTCTCGATTTTCCGTTCGAAATCACCGTTTGGCTATGTCCTACATACCCTAATCATTTGGGGTGCTTATGTGGCCATGTTTGCCTTGCCTTTTCAAGCTTTAGAACAAACATCGGGCATTCACATCCAAGGGATCATGCTTGGATTCATTGCAGGGGCACTCGGAATCACATTCACCAATGGGGGAATTGGTACCTACCCCTTGCTGGTGGGTTTGGTGGTTGCATTTTATATCAGTGATGATTATCCAGATGATGCGCAAGCCATTGGAAATGCCTTGGGGATGTTAATTTGGGTGTCACAAACCTTGCTAATGATTGTGCTGGGATTGATTTCTTTGGTCCTCTTACCAAAAAACTATCAAAACGAAGATGAGCAGGCTCCACGCGATTGAATCAAAAATCCTTACCCTTGTTGAGGCACAACGCCGAATGGCCATGTGGCACATGAAGGGGGATAAAGTGGTGTTTACCAACGGTTGTTTCGATCTTTTGCACCAAGGACATGTCACCTATTTGGCGAAAGCTGCTGGACTTGGTGATCATTTGGTAGTGGGAGTCAATGCAGATGATTCAGTCAGACGATTGGAAAAAGGCAGTGATCGTCCGATTAATCCAGAAGCTGCACGGGCCTTTGTTTTGGCTTCTCTCGGTGTGGTTGACATGGTGGTGATTTTTAATCAGGATACTCCGGAAGAATTGATTCACGCGCTAACACCAGACGTTCTCGTTAAAGGAGCAGATTACGACCCAAATGAAACGAATGCTGCAGCGAAGACCTACATTGTAGGTTCAGATTTCGTTCGTAAAAATGGAGGAGAGGTCTGTGTTGTGGAAATCGTGAATGGATTTTCAACAACAGGTATCGTCAATAAAATGAAGAAAGGATAAGCCTTTGTGCTTAGATTCTCGATCTAAATCCACCTCCATCACCCATATTGAACCTTAGGAAAAGCTCAAATCCACCGCGTGCTTTTGACACAGTAGTCAAGCTTGACACGTTGATGTCATAGGCAAATCCTGTCGAAAATTGGTCATATTCAAACATGAACTTCCCAACTAAAGCATCATTGAATCGGTGAAACAAACCAAAATATACTGCTGCCGGACGGGTGAAACCTGTGGCTTTTGACCCTTCGCTGAGGAGGTATTTATAGTTTAGTCCATACAGAATTTCCATAGTAGATTTTTGACGTTGGAAGTAAATTCCAGGCATCAAAGATGCACGTGAGTTGCGCAGTCCAATTTCTGCATTCACAAATGCCGACCAGCGCATGTGCAGGTTTTCTGATGTTTTATCGGTGAAGGAATATCCAGGGCGATTTAAATGGTACACGGCGATCCCAGCGTTGACGGCGCGTTGGTCATTTTGAGTAATGTATCCTTGTTTCTCTTTGTAGGTGTATACGACACCTGTTCCAGCATCTAAATACATAAACGAGGGTGAATTGAATGTCTCGCCTGAGGCCGTCGCTGCATTGTAGCTTGTACCGTCGTATTGGCTTCCCCAACGTCCTCCATTTGGATCGAGTGAACGTTGACCAAAGCCAGTGTACAAACCTAGACCAATGGTACTTTTTCTGTCGATCATGAGGTGATAGGCCAATGAAAGATTGACGCTCGTTGTTTTTACTTGCATCTCTCCTGCTTGGTCATTGAAAAAACTTAGACCCGCAGCCATGATGCCATTTTTGCGGCGCTTCTTTTCGTTCAATCGGGCATCAAAAGAAGCCGCAATGGTTTGGTAGGGAACGGCTACAGAATTCCACTGACTGCGGTAATTGACGATGCCTTGCATGGGTGAATTTGCTCCTGCCAATCCAGGATTCAACGAAAGGGGTGAATATTCCATGTGCGAGAAATGGACATCCTGAGCAAGTGTACTTCCAATACAGAATGGAAGAATTGCCAATGCGAATTTTAGAAAAGAATTCATAGTTTTCAATCGTATTGTTTAGCGTAGTAAAGTTAAATTACCCGATTCCTCCACATAGGTGCCATCGGTCAGTGTCACTCGAATCTTGTAAGCATAAATGCCTGAATTTAGCTCTTTGCCTCGGAACGTGCCATCCCAACATTGTTGGTCAACTTCGGTCGTTTCAAATACTTTTTCACCCCATCGGTCGTACACAGCATAATTCAGAGATGTAATGCAATTTCCATAAATGCACAATGTGTTGTTTGCCGATGGACCTGCACCATTTGGAGAGAATGCGGTTGGAATGTAAAGGTCTCCACATACGGTTTGAACGAAGATAGTGACCGTATCAACTCCCGTACATCCCGATGGATCAGTTCCGGCGACAATGTATGTCGTTGTTACATTTGGTGTAGCGATAGGCGTAGCACATGCGACACATGATAGATTCGTTGCTGGCGTCCAAGCATAGTTTGTTGCTCCGCTTGCTGTAAGCTGCACCGTCTCCCCTTGAAGTATGCTCGTCGGTGTTCCAGAAGCAACAACATTGAGGTTGCCTAACAATCCGAGTGGGTATGTTTCTGTGCTTGAGCAACCATTGGCATCAGTGACGGTAAGCGTATAAGATGTGTTTCCTGTCAAATTGGAGATGGCAGCCCCACTCACTGAATTAGACCACGCATATGTGTAAGGAGATGTTCCGTTGGATACTACCGTCGATATCTGGCCACTTCCAGGGTTTGCACAATCGTCATTGGTGATCGTTTCTGTAATCGTGATGGCATTCGGAGCAGTAATCGTTGCCGTAGCCGAACTAATACATCCCGAAGCATCTGTTACGACAACAGTATATGTTCCTGATAGAAGTCCTGTTGCGGTCGCGCCCGAACCTCCGCTTGGTGTCCATGCATAGGTGTAAGGTGTAGTTCCACCAGTAGCTGTAACTGTTGCCGAACCGTTGTTGCCACCAAAGCAGCTTACATTCGTTGAGTTTGAGATACTAACTGTTGGACCTCCAACATTCGTTAACACGACATTGGCGCTGGCTGTACATCCGTTCTGATCTTGCACATTCACCGTATAAACGCCCGCTGGAATGTTATTCGCAGTAAGTCCTGAACCTCCTGTTGGAAGCCAGTTGTACGTGTATGTTCCTGTTCCACCAGATACCGCAATTGTTGCGGAGCCATTGCTGACA
The DNA here is from genome assembly GCA_943327315.2 of Chitinophaga pinensis. Classification (GTDB taxonomy): domain Bacteria; phylum Bacteroidota; class Bacteroidia; order Flavobacteriales_D; family Crocinitomicaceae; genus M0103. The sequence goes on along the minus strand of CALPWQ020000052.1, from coordinate 9,673 downwards.
CCGCAGTTCGCCGGTGTAATGTTGCTCGTAGTAACGGTGATCGCAGTTGGACTTGTGATATTTACCGTTGTTGCGTTGGTGCATCCACCAGCATCTGTGACAGTGACCGTGTAGGTATTCGGGGCTAATGTTGTTTGTGTTGCTCCTGTTAATCCGCCAGGCGCCCAAGAGTAAGTCAATGTTCCCGTGCCTCCCGTTCCCGTTACAGTCGCGGAGCCATTGCTCGACCCAAAGCATGTCACATTGCTTGAATTGACGACGGAAATGCTTGGGCCATTGTTCGTGTTGACTGTAGCATTTCCATTGGCTGTACACCCTTGAGCATCTGTTGCCACGACACTGTAGCTGCCCGCTGCAAGATTTGATATTGTTCCTCCAGAACCCGCATTTGGTGTCCATGCGTAGGTATATGCTGTTGTTCCTCCTGTTGCTGAAGCTGTTACTGTACCTGTATTGGCGCCACAGTTTGTTGGTGTGGCCGCAAGGGATACACTCAATGCTGCTGCAGGCTGCGTTACCGTTAGTGTTGTTGAACCTGGACAATTGTTGGCGTCGGTGACATTGACGGTGTAGGTACCAGCCGTAAGGTTATTTTGTGTTGGACCTGTAAGTCCTCCTGGTGACCACGTGTAGATGTAGTTGGCTGCACCTCCGGTTGCCGTTGCTATAGCAGCACCATTTGTTCCCGCGAAACAAGAGACAGATGTTGTTGTTGAACTCACATTGATGGTAGGACAAGGATTGGTATTGCATGGAAGAATTCCAACCGCACTTGTCAAAACAAGGACTGTTCCGTTGCCATCTGTGATCTGAACTGGATAGGTAGTGATTGTTTGTGTTGTCCCTGTGCCGATGACGGTCCATGTAGTTACTGTATTCGTACACTGTGTTGGGGTACACCCATTGTAAATGTTGAAAAATGGAATGTATTGAGGAGTTCCACCACATGCGGTGCACTCCGCAGCATTGGCTGGTGTTGTCGTTGTGGTTGTTGTCGTTCCTTGACTCCATGTATAGGTTGGACTTCCACCAGAAACAGTGAGCTGACCATTGGCCTCCTGACAAACGGTGAGGTTGGCACATGCACCAACATTGATGGTGATGGTTTCAGATCCACAAGCGAGCGTGTAGGTTACGGTTTGTAGACCAACGCCTGCCGTTGCCGGATTGAAAACACCAGCGGCATTCACTCCTGTACCCGACCAAGTACCACCTGAAGTAGCTGCAGTTAAGGTGATCGGTGCGCTGGTGACACACACATCTTGAGGGATACAAACGGTGGCATCACAACATGTCGTTGCAATTGGTGCGCAGGCAGCTGCCGTAAAGGTTTGCACACCACCGCTTCGCGAGGTATTGGTAGAAGTTCCCGTTCCACCACAAGCAATGATTTCTCCGCCAGAGTTTACTTCAACGTCATACACACGGAATGCTGTCGCATAGAATGCCTGTTGCACCAAATTTGAGTTGAATTTATATACACCTGTTTGGGAGCCAACGTAAATGTTTCCGCAGTTGTCAATGTCGATTCCACTGTTGGTGACTTGATTTCCTCCTAAGAATACATTGTTAAATGCTCCGCCAGGAATGGCTACAGTAGCAAGAATAGCACCTGTGGTTAATGATCGTTTTTGAAGTTGGTTTCCACGGTGAACATACACAGCATTGGCATCGGCACGGATAGCCATGATTCCTGCATTGTCGTAACGGAAATCCTCACATTTGTAGCCAAGCCCCATTCCGTGATTGTTCTTGAAAAAGCTTGTGGTACCGCTTGGACAAAGGGTAAAGTTGTCATTGATGTATCCAATGGTGTCGTGCGTGATGAAATAATATTTACCATTTGGTGCAGAGGAGATGGAACGCACCTCTTCCAAGTTCGGTGGGAAGGAGAACATGGGGCCATTGGAGATGAATTGCTCATTGGATATGTTTAGTGTACTTGTATTGACGTTGTAAATCACGGCATCCAACTGGAAAAGTCCTCCGCCCGTTCCACCGATAATCAAGCCTGTTTGATCGCAATTGAAGGCGATATTCCAAAACTCCGCACTGGAAATAATTCCTCCTGGACTGGCATTGTTGAGCAACAGAGCACCCGCGGGACTCACCTTTTGAATTTGAGCAACGGATCCTGCAGTGACATAAGAATTTCCGGCATTGTCAACGGCAAATGTTCCGAGCCAAACATTTGAGGTGTCATAAGGCGTGCTATAGGTCCATTGTAAGGCGCCAGTGGAATTGTATTTTAGAATCTGCATCGGCATAATTCCCCCGAGAATATACACGTTCCCCGCAGCATCGCGCTCACATTCCCAGACAACATCCCAGTTGGTGTTGAAGGCAGGTGTTTGTGTCCAAGGGTCAATAATCAAGGTCTCACTGTGATCGTATGTATCAACAGAAAATCCGATGCTGCGTTGTTCTTGAGTGAAGGAAGATCGGATGAAACTGTCGTAATCATCATCATTTCCTTCGTAAAAGGTAATAGGGGCATGATCGGTAATTGCACCGAAGAATGTTGGAATGTTTAGTTTACCATCGATGATTGAAAGATCACGGTCAAATAACATTTGAACTTTCTCCACATCAGCACCTGGGTGAAGGATTACAGCGTATTTAATCCCAATTTGTGGGTGAACGGTATATTCAATGTCTGTGTTCGGATAAATATTTTTGTATACGATTTTCTTAAATCCTTTGGCGCCAGATGCAGCGGTCATCACCCCACTTTCATTCGTGTATGAATAGTTGTGGTAGTCGCTCGTTTGTCCCTCACCAATCAAAGTACCATTGCTCGAAGATCCTTTCCACGTCATATTCACTTCATCCGTTTTGAACAAGAATTTCCCGACAAGTTTCTCATTTTTCTTGTATTCACTAACGCTGCTCGCGATTTTTTGACGGAGCGCATCGCGTTGGTCTTTCGGGATTTTTGTCGCTTCCAAGAAAGAGTATGAAACCCCTTTGTCGCCAAAGAAAATGCGGGTAGATCCAAAATCTACCGCAAAGCGAATTTTTCCGGTTGACGCATTTTCATGTTCGTCAAATTGTCCGAGATTCTCGATGAATGTTTTGCTTTTGCTGTATTCTGCGGACCACAAGGGCGCTGTGTTTTCTTGGGCAAAAAGTGGAAGAAGGCACAAATAATTGAGTGCAAAGAATAGAATGAGTATTCGATTCATAAGGTAGTATTTAGTTCTTAATCAGAATGTTGAAACGAGAAAATGATTTTCTAGGTTCTATTTCAGATTGTTTAAGCAGGCGAAAGATACTTAAAAAGTTTGAACAAAATCTAATCGAAGGAATGGATTTTAAACCAGCGAAACACCTGTCATTTCGATGGGCGCAGCAATGCCCATTCGGCGTAAAATCGTAGGTGCTACATCGGCTAAAACCCCATCTTTTAGAACGAGGTCACGCTCGTTACTCACGAGGATGACAGGAACGGGATTGAGTGAGTGTGCTGTGTTTGGTGAGCCATCTGCATTTACTGCAAAGTCGGCATTTCCATGGTCGGCGATGATGAGCAATTCGTAGCCGTGTTCCAAACCTGTCTCAACCACTTTTTGTAAGCAGGAATCGACAGTTTCAACTGCTTTAACAATCGCTTCGTAAACGCCTGTGTGACCTACCATATCTGGATTTGCAAAGTTCAAACAAAAGAAATCAGGACGTTTTGTTTTCATGCAGTTTACAATCTGATCACGGACTTCAGGCGCACTCATTTCTGGCTGTAAATCGTAGGTGGCAACCTTCGGTGAATTGACGAGAATGCGTTCTTCCAAGGGAAACTCTTCCTCTCGACCACCATTAAAAAAGAAAGTCACGTGTGGATATTTCTCTGTTTCTGCAATGCGCACTTGCGATTTGTCGAGTATGGATAAAACTTCACCTAAGGTGTTTTTTAGGTTGTCTTTCTCATAAATGACATGCACATTTTTGAATTCCGAATCATAGCGTGTCATGGTGTAATATTCCAAACTCAGCGCACGCATGTTGAATTCATGGAAGTCACGTTGGGTGAGAGCGATGCTTATTTCTCTTGGACGGTCTGTGCGAAAGTTGAAATTGATGACCACGTCGCCATCTTCGATTTTAGCGATGGGCTGACCATCCTTGGTAATAACCGCAGGTTCGATAAATTCATCGGTCACCCCATTTGCGTAAGAAGCAGCGATGGCTTCCGAAGCAGATGAATAGGCTTGACCTTTACCTTTTACCATGACATCGTAAGCTTTTTTAATCCGTTCCCAGCGATTGTCGCGATCCATAGCATAATAACGACCTACCACAGTGGCGATTTTTCCCACGCTAAACGTAAGCTCTTCTTCTAATTCTTCAATATACGCCTTTCCACTTTTTGGATCGCAATCGCGTCCATCGGTGAAGGCATGAATGAATACCTTTTCTAAACCATACTTTTTTGCAAGGTGGCATAGGGCATAAAGGTGTTCCTGATTGCTGTGTACACCTCCTTTTGAAACTAAACCGATAAGGTGCACCTTCACGTTATGGGTTTGAGCATGCAGAAATGCCTTATGAAGAGTTTGATTTTGATAAAAATCACCTTCACGAATTTCCTTGTTGATTCGCGTAAGTTCCTGGTAAACAATACGTCCAGCACCAATATTTAGGTGACCAACCTCAGAGTTCCCCATTTGTCCATCGGGCAAGCCAACATGTTCTCCACTCGTCAATAGGGTGGCATGAGGTCGATTGGACATGAGTTGATCCATGAACGGTGTGTGGGCATTATAAACAGCATCTGAATGAGAATGGTCACCCAAACCCCAACCGTCAAGTATTATAAGTCCAAGGCGTCTTGTCATTCTATAAAGTTATCTGAAAAATTGCTCCCTTTGGCACATTTGGGGAATACGTGAGTGTGCCACCGTGCAATTTAACGAATTCGGAGGCGATAAACAAGCCCAAACCACTTCCTTTGGTGGTGCGTGTTTCTTCGTTTCCTCCGCGTCTAAACTTCTCGAAGATTTCCTGTTCCATACCTGAGGGTACGCCAGCACCGTGGTCAGCAACGCGGATTATGGTTTTTCCCTGTTCACGCTTTAGCTGAATGTCAATTTCTTCTTGGGTATATTTCAATGCATTGTCAATCAAATTGCTGATAGCGGCATCGAGCATCAGCTTATCTCCAATCACACGGATATCAGTGGCTATAGTAGCTTTGATGCGTGATGGCTTATCTTGGAGTTTTCCATCGAGGCGTTCGATGATGCGCTGCACCAATGTGGAAAGATCAATGTCGGTTCGCTCCGCCTGAAACGTTTGATTCTCCAAACGTGCAGCGTTTAAAATATTGTCAATCAATGCTTCCAACCGCTCGTTTTCAGCGACTGCCTTTTGCAGAAGTTCTTGTCTCAGCTCTTTATCAAGCTCCCGTTTTAGAATTGTCTGAAGGTACAATTTGTTTGAGGCAAGGGGAGTTTTGAGTTCATGTGTCACCGAAAGCATGAAGTTGTTTTGTTGCTGCGAAAGCTTCAATTCCTTTTTGATGGAGCTCCGAATTTTCCATATTCCGGCAACGAGAATGGCGAAAAAAACAAGCCCTTCGCCCATAATCATGGTGATGCGCTTCGAAATTTCTGAAGGTTCTTGTTTGAGCTCTTCTGTCAGTTCAATCAAATGGTAAGCCCACCAGGCAAACTGCACCAACGCGTAGATCCCAAGGATATAAAAGAGAATGGCGTTTTGGCGTTTCACGGTCCTGAAGATTTTTAATAAGCACGCTCATTCTTGCCTTCAACCCAGTTGATAAAGGCTTTGTTTACCACTTTGTTCCCGCCAGGAGTAGGGTAATTACCAGTGAAGTACCAATCGCCGAGGTTGTGTGGGCATGAAAGGTGCAGGTTTTCGACGGTCTGATAGATAATTTTTACCTCTGCGTTAAGCTTTGGTGGAGTCAGTAATACAGCAATCTTGTCTGAAACCTCTTGATCAGTGAATGGCGAATAAATGTCTTTCACATGATTCACGATGTGCTCCTTTGGCAAATCGATTTGGGACAAACAACGTTGGTACACCTGCTGAATGCGATCTTCCATTCCACGGTCTTTCAACAGTTGAATCGCCGCTTCAAAAGCAATGAAGTCTCCCATTTTTGCCATGTCAATGCCGTAACAGTCCGGGTAGCGAATTTGAGGCGCTGAGGAAACGACAACAATCTTCTTTGGATTGAGGCGGTCAAGAATTTTTAATATGCTTTGCTTCAAGGTTGTTCCACGAACGATCGAGTCATCGATAACCACAAGGGTATCTTTTCCGCGTTTCACACTGCCGTATGTAATGTCATACACATGTGCCACGAGATCATCCCGTGAATCATCTTGGGTAATGAAGGTGCGCAATTTAGCGTCTTTAATGGCGATTTTTTCGATGCGAGCACGCTGGAAAAGGATTTCCTTCAGACGCTCTTCCGACAGTGTATTTCCTTCAGCAAGTATGGCTTTAAATTTTCGGTCGTTGAGTTGATCTTCCAAGCCTTTGATCATTCCGTAGAAAGAAACTTCAGCCGTATTTGGGATGAAAGAAAAAACGGAATTGTCCAAATCGCCATCAATTGCTTCCATCACCTGAGGAACGATGTTTTTGCCTAGTAATTTGCGTTCTTCATAGATTTCACGGTCATTTCCTCGGGAGAAATAGATGCGTTCGAAGGAACATTTTTTCGGTTCCAAGGGCTCGTTGATTTCTACTTGAGAAACCTCTCCATTTTTCCGGATAATCAGCGCGTGTCCGGGAGCGAGTTCTTGCACATCCTCATCTTTGATGTTGAAGGCGGTTTGAATCACGGGACGTTCAGAGGTCACCACACAGATTTCATCATCTTCGTACCAATAGGCAGGTCGAATGCCCGATGGATCGCGCAAAACAAAGGCATCGCCGTGGCCAAACAATCCAGCCATGGCATAGCCACCGTCCCAGTCTTCTGATGCCTTTTTGAGTATTTTTTCGATGTCGATGTGTTCAGCAATCAAGTTGTAAACCTCTTGATTCGTGATGCCTGCATGCTTCAATTTTGCGTAAAGCTCTTCATTTTCCACATCGAGGAAGTGGCCAATTTTTTCCAAAACCGTAACGGTATCAGACTTTTCTTTTGGATGCTGACCAATTTCGATCAAGACGCTGAAAAGTTCATCCACATTGGTGAGGTTGAAGTTTCCCGCGACCACAAGGTTTCGTGTGATCCAGTTATTTTGACGGAGAAAAGGGTGACAACTTTCGATGGAATTTCTTCCGAATGTGCCATAGCGTAGGTGACCCAAAAACAATTCTCCAGTAAATCCAGCATGTTTTTTCAGGTAATTAACATCCTTCAGATGGTCAGGATTTTCCTCGCCAATTTCCCGAAAACGAGAATTCACATAATCGAAGATGTCTTGAATGGGTTTGCTGTCGATGGAACGGTAACGCGAAATGTAGCGTTCTCCAGGTGCCATGTCCAATTTGATGTTTGCAATTCCAGCACCATCTTGTCCACGATTGTGCTGCTTTTCCATCAAGAGGTGCAGCTTGTTGATCCCATAAAACGGCGTACCATAGGTATCGAGGTAATATTGGAGGGGCTTCTTCAAACGAAGTAAGGCTATTCCGCACTCGTGTTGTATGGCATCGCTCATGGGTAAAATAGTGTAAAAATGAGCGTAAAGTTAAAGTTAATTTAACCGTTTAATTGAAAAATTATTCCACAATTAATGAACAATTTAGGCAACCTTAGAGATGCTTTTTGTGTTTTATGCATGACACGCTCCACGGCCTCAAATGTTAAACGCAGATTAGGTATTGAAAGAACGTGTGAATTGTATTAACTTCGATTGTTCATGCCAAAGATTTTAACTGTCGTATTGTCCTTTTTCATCTGTCTTTCTGCTCTTACGCAGGAGGTATGGATGCACCCCAATCGCGGACAATGGGATGGTAGAATCCTTTATAAAGTGGAGCTTCAGCAGGGAGAAATGTTGCTAGAAAACAATGGCTTCACCTATCATTTGTTTCGACAGCCAGAACATGCACACGACGATCATTCACAAGAAGAAACGGCCTCATCGGAAAGTTTTCCTGTTCAGGTGATTCGGTCGCGCTTTTTAAATTCCAGTTTTTCAGGGAAAATGGAGGAGTCAGATTCTTCATCCTTTTACCGAAATTACTTCTTAGGAAATAACCAGTCTAACTGGAAATCTGAAATTTACAGTGTCGGTGTCGTCGAGTACAAGGCCTTGTATGCGGGTATTGACTTGATTGTCGATGGCCATGATCAAAAACTGAAATATTCTTACCGCGTTTCTCCAGGGGCGGATGTGTCGAACATTGCCTTTCAAATCGACGGCGCTGACCGCGTTGAACTTTCGGAGGATGGAGAGTTGCTCATTCATCACCGTTTTGGACACATGTCCGAATCGAAACCGATCGCATGGACAGAGAAGGATGGAAAACGTAAAGATGTTAAGATAAAATTTGTGCTCGATGGCAATGTGGTGCGTTATGCACTGCCCGATTCCTACGACCAAACAGCAACCTTGGTAATTGATCCTTATCTCGTGTTTTCTTCCTTTACGGGTTCAGCCGCCGACAACTGGGGATTTACGGCTGCTCCCGATCCTCTAGGAAATCTCTTTGCGGGTGGAATTGTTTTCGGTGCAGGTTATCCCATTACAACGGGTGCTTTTGATGCGAGTTATGCCATTGGAACAGAGTCGGGCTATCAAATTGATGTAGGACTCACCAAGTTCAACGCCACGGGTACAGCACTGCTCTATTCGACCTACCTAGGTGGACTCGGAAATGAAACTCCGAATAGCATCGTGTGTGCGCCAAACGGAGAATTGTTTGTGTTTGGTGTGACGTCGTCCAGTAATTTTCCCATGGGGCCGACGCCTTACGATAATAGCTTCAACGGTGGACCAACAGAATTTGAAAACGCGCTCAATTTTACAGGTTCAGACATTTACATTGCTCGATTCAATGCAGCGGGTACAGGACTTCTTGCATCTACCTATGTTGGAGGGTCAGGAACAGATGGCTTGAATACCTTGAATTTGCATTACAATTATGGCGATCAGTTTCGTGGTGAAATTATCTTGGATGCCAACAACAACGTTTACATTGCATCCACCACCCAATCATCGAATTTTCCTGTTGTGCAAGGTGCTCAGGCGGCGTTGAGTGGTTCCCAAGATGCGGTCATATTTAAAATGCCGACCTCATTGAATACCATGACGTGGAGTACATTTTTTGGTGGAAGCGGCAACGAAACCGCATATTCCATCCAAGTGGCACCAAACGGTGAAATATATGCCGCAGGTGGCACAAGTTCAGCACAATTGCCAATGACTGTTGGAAATGATTTATCCTACAATGGCGGTTTGGCAGATGGCTATGTGGCACGTTTCAATCCTGCGAGTGGTGCAATTTTATCTGGGTCATTTATGGGATTAAATGAATACGACCAAACGTATTTTGTGCAGCTAGACTTGGACAACAACGCCTATGTTTTTGGTCAATCGCAGTCGCCTTGGCCAATGACCCCTGGGTTGTACGGGATGCCCAATTCAGGACAGTTTATCCGGAAATACGACCCCACATTGAATACCATTTTATGGACAACCATGGTTGGAGCTGGAACTGGAAACGTGGAAATTTCACCTACAGCCTT
>CALPWQ020000051.1 GCA_943327315.2 Chitinophaga pinensis | reverse complement strand
TTTTAGAAGCATACACCGCTGGCCAACGAGAATTTGGGGAGAATAAAGTTCAAGAATTGGTAGGGAAATTTGAGCTCCTTCCAAAAGACATACATTGGCACTTGATTGGACACCTGCAAAGCAACAAAGTGAAGTACATCGCTCCCTTTGTGTCTTTAATTCACTCTGTAGATGGTTTAAAATTATTGGCCGAGATCAATAAACAAGCGCTTAAGAACAAGCGAATCATAGATTGTCTACTCCAGTTTCATGTGGCCACCGAAGAAACAAAATTTGGCTTGAATCAAATTGAAGCTATTGAATTATTGAATTCAGATGCCTATACATCAATGAAGAACATACGCATTGTTGGCATTATGGGGATGGCATCCTTCACTGATAACCTAGCACTGATTCGCAGTGAATTTCAATCGCTGAAATCCACTTTTGATGCACTAAAAGAATCACATTTTCGGGAAGATGATGCTTTCAAAGAAATTTCAATGGGGATGAGTGGTGACTATAAAATTGCAGTCGAGGAAGGCAGTACCATCATTCGTGTGGGCAGCACTATTTTTGGTTCACGATGAAAAGATCCTTGCTTGCTTATGCTCTGTTGTTTTCATCTTTTGGCTTTGGCCAGAGCTATTCAGATACGATTGATGAAATTCGCATCATGCACATGGTCGAATTGATGGACACCAATTCAGGTTTACTGAATCGCAGCGAAATAAACAATTTTCAAGGGTTAGCTTATTTTGATGTGGACACCAATTACCGCATTCAAGCACGTTTTACCAAGAACATTGGAAAACGATTCAAAATGATCACCTCCACCGATCGCCGTCCTGTGTATCGCCGCTATGGCTTTGTTGATTTCACAATTCACGACACCATCTGCCATTTAACGATATATCAAAACATGGAGCTCAGTGGCTTTTTCCATTTCTCCGCACGAAAAGACTACAAGGATTATTTGTTCATCCCATTCAGAGATGTAACATCAGGTAAAGAAACGTATGGTGGCGGTCGCTTTCTGGATGCACGAATACCTAAAAACGACACACTCCTTATTGATTTCAACCTAAATTACAATCCATATTGCGCCTATTCTGAGCGCTACTCCTGCCCTATCCCTCCAACTGAAAACACCTTGAAGGTATCAATTCTAGCGGGTGAAAAGGTTCCAGTTGGTCACGATCTTCAGCATTGAATCAGCGCGCGCCTAAGGAATCTCGCATTAAAAACTGATGTCTGTCATTTCTTTATTATTCCCATTGCATGACCTTTGAGTGAACCAATTAAATCACTCTACCATGAAAAGGAAAAAATTAGTGTATGCATTTTCCGCATTCATTTTCACTTTAGTCGTCATTAGCATCTCTGTGTATTCATGCGAGAAAGAAACCATAACACCGGGTAACACTCAACTCATGAAATTCGAAGATCTTCAAGAACCCGAATTGCCTTCAGGACCGGCGATTTGTGGAAGTTACCAAGAACGTGATCTCATTCAAGAGGATGGAACAACGGTTGGACGTGCCTATACCTACAATAACACAAAGTACATGTTTATCACAGTGATTACAAATAAAGGATTCTACATGAATGACCTATCGGCGAATGTGTCAAAACGTTTCGAAGACATTCCACGAGACGAAAAAGGGAACCCCATCATTCTACGTTTCAACCATTTCATAGATGGAAATATTCTATCGAATATTCGGATTATGCGAATTCCCTTGGATGAAATGGGACCAAGCTCTATTTTGACAGTGGTCGCGCAAGTTCGCCAACAGACTTACAACGATCAGTTCCCCGTTAAAACAAAACGAGCATGGATTGATGGCCGAGAATACGGGACAACAATTCTTGGAAGAGTTTTCACCTATAACAAAGGCATTTGTCTCACGAATGATGCGGTAAGTATACCGGATTAATCGAGACAAATAAAAAGAAAGGTCGGCAGAAATGTCGGCCTTTTAATTTTGCGTTATGCTTAAAGTTTATGACCTTTAAGGACTATGTCTAAAAGGTTCATTTATCTGATGGGGTTTATTACGCTCCTCGCTTTTCCTCTCCCCTCATTACTTTGGATGCACTTTTTTGAAGGCATGTCCTTCGCCGATTTTTTTCAAGTGGAAAACATCAGAGCCATTCCTATCTTGTACGGATTAGAATTTGGAATTGTCTATGCGTATATCGCGATCATTCTTTTAAAAGCACCTATTTTTGATCGAATCCCATTAAAGTTTGAGCACGTTATAAAATCCATGAAGCTCACCTATTTCGATGGATTTTTTCTTTCTGTATGCGCTGGTGTTGGCGAAGAATTGTTGTTCAGATCGGGAATGCAATACTATGCTGGAATTTGGATCACTTCCTTGTTTTTCATCGCCATCCATGGATATTTCAGCATTAAAAAGCCACTCATGTCGCTCTATGGGCTTGTCGTATTGCCTTTCATTTTACTGATTTCATTGGGATTTAATCATTTCGGATTGTGGTTCAGTATCTCAGCACATTTCGCTTATGACATCGTACTCATGTATGCCATAATAAGTGACAAAAGTCCCTCAACGCCGAATAATCATTAAGCGACCTGTTTGCCTAACGATGAAACATGTTGGCAATGGGGTGTATTGGTCCACTTCCAGTACTTCCAGCATTCTGAGTTTACATAAAAGCTCAGGAACATCGGTCATTTGTCCTGCCCCAGCCATGTATATTTCCTTTAATCCAGAAATTTCCGAGAGCGATTCCGGCAAGGCTAGAATATTGTTCCGATTGAGGTAAATAAATTGAAGCGCTTGACATCCTCCAATCGAAGAGGGCAAACTATCTAAAAAATTGTATTTCACTTGAAGCATTTGAAGATTTTTTAGGTCTCCAAGAGATGAGGGCAAGCACCTCAATTTATTTTGATTCAAAATCAATTGTTCCAACTGATCCAATTGCCCTATTTCAGCAGGAAGTTGCTCAATATCGTTGTACTGAACCGAAAGAATGCGCAGTTTTTTCAGCTTGCCAATCTCTGTAGGCAGGGTCTTTAAATCATTTCTACCGAGGTACAACTCTTCCAAATTGACAAGGTCTCCAATTCGGAAACTCAAGGAATCTAAAGAGTTTCCATACAGACGCAGCACACGCGTTGAGGTATCCAGGAATACATTGTCGGGAATTGAATCAAGTCCTTTTTTACTCAAGTCCGTGAGTGTTGAGCCATACTGAATGCTATCAACCACTGCACAAGAACATGCCAAAAACAGAATACAAACAAAGAAAAATATCCAATAAACACGAGTAAACAAAAAAGTCATGAGCGAATTTATTGCAATTTATTGTTGAAGCAAAGCCACTTGTTCCTATATTCGTGCGTCTGAAGGTAAATAATAACTAGATTAACTGTATTTGATATGAAAATTTTCAAAATGTTCCTTGCAATAGGAGTTCTTTTCATCGGCATGTCAGCTGCGACTGCGCAAGCGTCAGCAACAGTAACTGCTGAAGTTCGTGCGAATGCGTATACCAGTGCATTGACGTCACTTCTCGTTTTGACTGAAGACCAAATCGTTAAAATGGAAGAGATTAATCTTGGAATTGCCATGAAAAATGATGGGATTCGATCAAACACAAACTTTAGCGCCCAACAAAAAGCTGATATACTGCAAAGCAATAATGCTGCTCGTTTAGAACGCTATGGCTACTTCTTGACACCGGCACAAATGCAGTCTCTTCAAGTTTATGAAGCTGAATTGGCGACGAACGGTCAATCAAACAACCTATAAGCGTAATTCTTTTGCGATTAAGGAACCTGAATTAATCTTTCAGGTGAATTGAAAATGCCTTTTTGAATTTCTCGACTTTCGGACGAACAACCGATTGACAATACAAATTGCCTGGATTATTTGCGAAATAATCATGGTGATAGTCCTCTGCTCGATAAAAGTTTTTGAGGGGTGAAATTTCAGTGACAATCAATTTGTCCCAAACTTTTTCTTCTGTTAAGCGCAACTTGTAAGCCTCAGCGACCTCTTTTTGCGAATCGCTGTTATAGAAAACCACAGATCGATATTGTGTACCCAAATCATTCCCTTGTCGATTGAGTTGGGTTGGGTCGTGTACAAACCAAAACACCTTTAAAATTTCATCAAAACTCACTTGTTCGTCGTCAAATACGACCCGAGCCACCTCCGCGTGACCTGTAATTTCATTGCATACATCCTTGTAAGATGGATTGATTGTATGTCCTCCAGAATATCCAGGATACACATCAATCACCCCCTTTAACTCTTTATAACAGGCCTCGATGCACCAAAAACATCCGGCACCCAATGTTGCTTCTTGAATCATACGCGTCTTTTAGTCTTTAACAGATGAACACGAAGGTATGTTCTAATCTTGACATTTTAAGCACTTCACTCATTCGAAGTGATTACTTAAATGTACCTTTGCGGCATGTTTAGGCGATACAGTCGCAATTTTTGGCTTGTTTGTAGTGGAATGTTTCTTTTCATGACGAGTTTTAATCTCATCATGCCAGAACTCAATGCATTCATCACCCTATTGGACGGGGCAGAATGGAAAGGTCTAATCGTTGCCACATTTACCATTTCAGCTGGTCTTGCACGCCCGTATTCTGGTAAACTTTCCGATCATATTGGACGTAAAAAAGTCATCTATTTTGGATTAATCGTTTGTTTCGCAACCTCGCTACTCTATCCATTATCCTATTCTATTTGGTTTTTTCTTGCCCTGCGATTTATTCACGGATTTAGCGTTGGCTTCTCCCCTACAGGTGCTACAGCCTTAGTCACCGATTTATTGCCCGACACAAAACGCGGAGAAGGCATGGGGATTTGGGGCACATTCATTTCTCTTGGTATTGGTGTCGGTCAATCGTTGGGGTCGTACATTGGTGACCACCTTGGCCTAAATAGTTTATTTGTGATCTCTGCAGGTGTTGCCATTCTGTCATTCCTTTTCATGTATCACGTAGAAGAAACATTGAAAGTTCAAGAGCCTTTTAAGCCTGAACTATTAAAACTCGGGATCCGAGATGTTTTTGAACCGAGTGTACTTCCTTCCGCAATGGTTATGGCATTGACCGCGACATGTTCAGGAATCATCTTTGTTGTAACGCCCGACCTGTCTGCATACTTTGGCATACAAAACAAAGGCTGGTTTTTCGGCATCTATGTTATTGCAACAATTGCTGTTCGACTTTTTTCCTCCTCACTTTCCGACCGCATAGGACGACGTCAAACCTTGCTTATAGGTTTTGGTTTTCTAACGATCAGCATGCTTTTAATTGGATATGCTGATAGTATTTTCTCCTATGGACTTTCCGCAGTAATCTTTGGCATTGCAACTGGGATTTCAAGTCCGACATTGTTTGCATGGACCGCAGATTTAAGTCACCCTGAACGTCGTGGCGTTGGGGCTGGAACCATGTTCATTGCCCTTGAAATAGGTATTATGGTCGGCTCATTACTTACCCTCATCACTTATGACAACAGCATGTCGAGCGTGAAAACAAGCTTCATCATTGCAGCATGCTTTGCCCTGGCATCGATGATCTATTTAATCTGGCATTTACTGAAGCGTCAATCCGCTTCATGATGCGTCCCTAAATACTTTCGCACCGCGTAATGTCCGACATAAATAAGTGGTGTCAATGACAAAGCAATAAGCAACTTCAAGAAGTAATTCGTTGGAGCGATGGACAGAAAATCGTTGAAACTAATGGAACCAGGAAGTACAAATCCTACATACAAGACCACAACCGAATCAATCAGCTGAGAGAACACCGTGCTTCCCGTGCTTCGCAGCCAAATGTATTTGTTCCCGGTGCGACGTTTTATGCGTTCAAACAGCACCGCATCTAGTAATTGCGACAGTAGAAATGCTGCTATACTTCCCACGATGACAAGTTGAGCTTGACCAAAAACCTTTGTAAATTCAGCATCTCCGGCGAGATTTGAACCAGGAATTTCTTTTGCTGGTATTTTTAAGGCCAAACCTACGACAATAAAACAATACGCAATCAAAATTGCCGTAATCCACGACAAACGACGCACCGCCTTTTGACCATAAAACTCATTTAAAATATCGGTCAAGATGAACACGATAGGCCATGGTAAAACTCCTACAATCGTTGTGAAAGGACCAAAATTCATCGAGCCAATGGAAAAGGAAACTGGTATTTCGATAAGTTTATTGCTGATCAGCTCTGCCGTTACAGCATTGGTAATGAATAAACCAGCTAAAAATACGAAGAGCCATTGGCGTCTTTGATTGTTCATTCCGCTATTCAGGGTGATTTCCATTCGTCAATACTTTGGTTGAATATAGAACAAATAAGCCAAAAAGTAGTTCGTTATCGCTCTTGTCCGTAATCCAAGCGTTTGGCTTTGATAAACCGAGAAATGTAGTACTTGCTTGTTTTGAAGTTGTTGATCATGACACCACCATTCGCTGAATGAATGAATAAGATGGCATCTGGACGAACCTCCGTAACCATAGCAACGTGTCCTACCTGTGTTGAATTTATGTTACTCCCTTTAAAGAAAAGCAAATCACCCGGTTGAACTTCTACAAGTTTAACTGTTGCACCCAATTCGGCCATTCCATAACTTGAATGAATTAAACTGAATCCAAAATTCCCAAATACATAGGAGATGAATCCCGAACAATCAAACCCAGAAGGTGTTGTTCCCGCATAACGGTAAGGCGTTCCCAAAAAAGTTTTTGCAAAAGAGATAATTTGATCAACCTGCTCACTATTTTTCTTGAGGGTGTCAGCAGATGCGCTTGTACTTTGGTTTAAATCTACTTCATTTTCAACGGATTGAGCAAATGAATTTAAACTCAAAGAACAAACGAGCACCAATAAATATTTTACTGTGAGCGTTCTGCACTGCATAATTGATGCAAAATTATAATTATTTTCGGTACCTCAAAATCAAGAAAGCAAAGATGATTGATCCTAAAACACTAACAAAACTATACTACACCATCGGCGAAGTATCCGACATGTTTGAAGTAAACACTTCATTAATAAGGTTTTGGGAAAAAGAATTCGGAACTGTTCAGCCAAAGAAAAACAAAAAAGGGAATCGAATATTCACGCCGAAGGATATTGTCAATTTTAACAAGATTTATCAACTCGTTAAAACCAATGGCTATACGCTAGAAGGGGCGAAACGCGCCTTAAAGATATCCAAGTCTACTTTAGATCAACCAGCAGAAATGCCTATTGTCACGACAGATAATGATGAACTCATTGCGCGTTTGGAAGCCATAAAACAACGAATTCTCTCCCTTAAAAACTGATTATTTTCCCCCTTTCAAGAAAGGAATAAAACGAGGCACTCTGCGCTGATATTCTGGGTATTCCGGGTATTTCCCCGCGGAAATGTCCTCCGAGAAATCTGAACTTCCCTTGAATAGAATGATCAGCAGCACACATCCTGCCACAGACCAATTCAACCACTCCCCCGTCGCCACAACACTAAAGAAATAGAAGACCACCCAAATGGCTTGCTCACAGGCATAATTCGGATGTCGGACAATGGACCACAATCCTGTTGAAACAAATCCTTTTTCATAGTTCTCCAATGGCAATCCTGCCTTTAAACGACGATGCTTTTCTATTTGAAAATCAAACTGTTGCTGATCTGCAATGAATTCAATCACAACGAATGCCACAAACAAGGCAGCTAGGGCATAGTCTGCCAAGCCAAGAGCAGAGGTACCCATTGCCAAACTTGACAATATTGGCAAGGTGAATAGGAATATCAGCACGTTTTGATACGCTGAAATGAAAAGCAGATTAAAAATCATCCAAACAAATCGGTTATTAAACCCTGGACGCTTTCTCAATATTTCCCAACGGTAATCTTCTTCGCCTGCCCAAAAACGCCATGTGTAAGCTCCTCGACGGGCAAAGTTGAAGGTCAACCTCGCCCCCCAAATGGTTACAAGAATTGCCATCAGCACCATGCGCTCATTCAACCCACCTTCTATGGTCATGTACCAAACATATCCAATGGGCACCACACTCCATAGCTTATCTACTTGCGAATTGTTTTTTGAAAGCTCTCCAACAACAAAACAATAAGCAATTACGCCCGCAACGATCATAGAAACGCCATACAAAACATGTTCTTGTAACTCGTTAAGCGGCGTACCGAAATAAAACGAAACGAAAGGCACTACAATGACTGTGAAAATAAGTAAGATAATGGTAATAAGCATTTTGTTTTAGTTTAGTTTAAGCAAGTATTCAAATCCTTCTTTAATTTCTCTGTTTGTATATTCTACGTCCCACGAGCAATTTCCAATACCCTTTAACGCACAACCAAGTATTTTGTTCGCAGAATTTTTCTTGTCATTTTTCATAAGGTCAACAAGCGTCTCAAACGCTGATTCATCAAAGTCTGGGATCTCAAACCAAGTTCGAATCGTCACGGAAATATCCTCTAGTTCCTCTCTGCTTAAAAGACCTTTGGCAAATGACACATAAGACTCCACGATTATTCCTAGAGCCACACAATGGCCATGAGAAAGCACCAAAGAATCGAGATAAAACCCTTCAATAGCATGCCCAACGGTATGCCCAAAGTTTAAGGTCTTGCGCAAGCCCTTGTCTAAAGGATCATTTAAAACAGCGTTGCATTTAATGGCTTGTGATGTTTTCACGCGAGACATGTCCTTCATTTCATCAATGCACGAAATCGATTTAAGATCCAACCACAAGTCAGCGGAAGTAATCAGTGCATGTTTCAACATTTCAGCAAATCCATTCAGCACCTCTTGATCAGGCAAAGAACCTAGGAATCCAGCATCTGTGTAAATTTTAATAGGTTCCTTGAATACTCCCAATTGATTCTTATAATTTCCCAAATCAATTCCTGTTTTACCCCCAATTGAGGCATCGACCATTCCAAGTAAGGTGGTAGGAATATGAATAAAATCTACGCCTCTTTTATACACTGCCGCAATAAATCCACCCATGTCCGTAACAACTCCTCCACCAAGATTGACAATCAAATCATTCCTCCCAATGCCATATTCGGTCAAGGCCTCCCAGACCTGAAAGCAAACTTCCATCACCTTATTCTCTTCACCTACAGGCAAAAGCATCACTTCCGCCTCAGCGAGTTGATCAAATGAAGTGATGAGATATTCCAAGCAACAATCGTGGGTATTTTCGTCCACCATGATGACAATGCGTGAATCGGCATACTGCTCATTGAGCACTGCTTGAAAACTAGAATCTACCAATGATCCATTCTCAATGTGGCAAGCCTTTAAAAGTTCTTCTGAATTCATTTTTCAAGCGATAGTTTGACAAAAATAAGGAAAGACTGTGAAGGAAGGAGATTTGTTTCGGCAAAGCATTAAATTTGTTGCATGTTGACATTCGAGAACACTGAAATCGCCTTTGGCAGCAAAACAAATGGAGACCTACGTCGCGCGTACATACTCTTCAGGTTGGTTGGCAATCCGCGTCTTGTGCGCTTCGGCAAATGGTTTACGGACTTTTGCTTTCGCTGTAGAATTCCCATTCGTGGAATGGTAAAGAAAACCATTTTTAAACAATTTTGTGGTGGAGAAACCATCAAAGAATGTGACCGCACGATTGCACAATTGGGCGAATTTGGCATTGGAACTATTCTCGACTATTCCGTTGAGGGAAAAACCAGTGAGGCCGATTTCGATTCTACGGTGAATGAGATCATTGACACCATTCATCGTGCTGCAAATGACACACATGTTCCTTTTGCCGTGTTTAAAGTAACAGGTATAGGTCGCTTTGGTGTACTTGAATCCGCGAACGATGGCGAAGAATCGTTGAATGAACAACAGCGCTCGGATTTGAAAATCATAAGCGACCGCATTCAACACATTTGTGAAGCTGCGCATGACGCTCAAGTCCCGCTATTTATTGATGCGGAAGAAACTTGGATTCAAAATACGGTAGATACGATTGTACTCAACATGATGCGTTTGTACAACAGAGAAAAGGCAATCGTTTACAATACGGTGCAAATGTATCGTCATGACCGTTTGGAATTCGTTCGAACCCATTTGGCCATCGCAAAGGATGAGAATTTCCACTACGGGATCAAATTGGTTCGTGGAGCCTACATGGAAAAAGAGCGTGAACGTGCCCTTGAAAAAGGGTACGACTCCCCCATTCAACCAAATAAAGCGACGTGTGACGCTGATTTTAATGCTGCTGTTGAGTTGATCTTGGAAAATATTTCACATGCAGCATTGTGTTCAGGTTCACACAACGAAGACAGCGCACATGTCCTTATCAATGCGATGCAAAAATTGGAACTAGAGAAATCAGACAAGCGAATTTGGTGTGCTCAGTTGTTGGGGATGAGTGATCATATTTCGTATAACTTGGCGTATGCGGGTTACAACGTGGCCAAATATGTTCCTTATGGACCTGTTAAAGAAGTGATGCCCTATCTGATTCGCCGCGCCAACGAAAACACTTCAGTGGCTGGTCAAACAAGCCGTGAATTGTCTTTGCTCATCAGAGAGCGTAATCGACGAAAGCTAGCTAGGTGAAAATTTATTCAAAGTATATCGAAGAGGCCGTTGAACAATTATCATCTCTACCAGGGATCGGCAAAAAGACAGCATTACGGCTTGTATTGAATATTTTACGTCGCGATAGCGCATCCATCGAATTGTTTTCAAGTGCCTTTACAGACATGAAGAAGCATGTCCAAGAATGTAAGGTGTGTGGAAACATTTCGGATCAGATCATGTGCGAAATATGCGCAGATGAGCGCCGCAACCATGCCCAAATATGTGTGGTAGAAGACATTCGTGATGTCATGGCAATCGAATCCACGGGGACGTACAGAGGTGTTTATCATGTTTTGGGTGGAATCATTTCGCCAATGGATGGCATCGGTCCTGCGGATTTAAACATACAAACGTTGATTAACCGGGCGTCCTCCGACTCAATCAGTGAAATAATTTTCGCTTTAAGTCCAACGATGGAAGGCGATACGACGAATTTTTACTTGTATAAAAAACTGGGGAGCACTGGAATATTCATAAGCGCTTTATCACGTGGTGTAGCTGTTGGCACAGAATTGCAGTACGCCGACGAACTAACACTTGGGCGTTCACTCACACAGCGTCAAGAGTTTAAAGGTTAATCACGCCTTGTGCACATCCAAGATCGAAGTCGGCTCAGATTCTGTATATCTTTTGGCGAAGGCCCTAATTTCATCCGATCGTATTTCCCTTGTGCCTGATGGCATTTCGATCAATCCTTGAATCATTGTTTTTGCGACATCAATGGCATCGATTGGTCTGTACGTATTGAAGAGGCCAGTTTTTCCAAAGACATGTCCTACTGCTACGGCCATTCGTTCGCCAGGTCTTCGCTCCAAGCGCGGACCATCCAAAACAGATGGTTTCACGATGACCAAAGTATCAAACCCCATCGTTCGCGCATTTTCATCCAATTGCGCTTTCATCCTTGAATAGAAAAATGGAGAATTTTTACTCACACCAAGCGATGAAATTAAAACGCATTTTTTAATCCCTCGAGCGTGACACATGCGCATGACATTCGTTGGAATGTCAACATCCACTTCCCATTGTTTCGTTTTTGTACCCGCTTTTTTAATGGTCGTTCCGAAAGCTATAAATACCACATCGATGGCATGATGTAGGGGTAAATCTGACAAATTATCCAAATCAACGACATGATTGGTGACCGTTACTTCGCGCAGATCAAGTTCTCTTCTACTGAGCAAATCAATTTTATCAAAGCGGGGATCCATGATTAACAATTCAAGTAACTCATGACCAACGAGTCCGGATGCGCCAAGGATTAATGCGTTCATGGAATGTTTTTTCATAAATTTACACTTTGGTGATGAGAAGTTAAGGAAAAAAAACTATTTTCGGAACTAATAAAAAAATGTTAAAACTAAATTTATAGCGATTTCTTTTTATGACGAGTATTTTTGTTGCCAAACTGGACTTTGGTATTTCCAATGATCAATTGCGGCAAATGTTCCAAGATTATGGAACAGTGCTAAAAGCGACCGTTGCCACCGATCGAGAAACCGGTAAATCGAGAGGTTTTGGTTTCGTAGAAATGGCGAATCGTGAGGAAGCCATGACAGCAATTAAACAGTTGGACGGCTTTCATGTAAATGGCAGGCCCATTGCAGTGAAAGAAGCTGAACAACGCGGCGATAGCCGTCCTCCACGTGAATCAAATGATTCACGACCACGCGATCAATTTCGTTCGAATGACGGTCCAAACCGTACAAGCGACAGGTCAACGGATTCACGAAGACCCGACGATGGACGTGCTTTTACGCCACCACCAATTGTTGAACCTTCGAAAATTGAACAACGTAAAAAAGAGAAGGAACGAAAACCAATGGAACATGATTCTGAAGGTCGTTCCAAAAAGCCAAAGATGAATGCCTACAAAAAAAGTGGCAAGAACAATCGGTTCTTTGGCGATGATGATGACGATTGGGATCCAAATAGCGCTTCCCTCTTCGATACTGATGATGAGATAGAAGAGGAAACTGATCTTGAAAACGATCAAGAAGATTAATTCCCTTTCATTTACACGAGTTTGAATGCCCTTAGGGGCATTTATTTTTTATAGGTTAACACTCGCGAAAAATCAATTCGCACAAGACAATGGACATTCTCATTATTTTCGTTTTAACACTGCTCAATGGATTTTTCGCCTTATCCGAGATTTCTTTGGTTTCAGTGAAAAAGAACCGCATCGAACACTTGGCAGATCAAGGAGACAAACGCGCTAAAACAATCTTGAAACTTCTTGAAAATCCTGAAAATTTCCTTTCAAGTGTTCAAGTAGGAATTACACTCATCGGAATTATCGCCGGTGCATACGGCGGGGCAGCTCTCACAGACGACATGGTGCAAATCCTTTCGGGCGTGCACTTTTTGAAGGGTCATGTTGAAGAAGTTTCTCTTGTCATTGTAATTGGCAGCATTACGTATTTTACAATTGTTGTGGGGGAATTGGTGCCCAAGAGCATTGCCATGAACAATGCCGAACCTATCGCTCTCGTTACAGCACCAATCATCCGCTACTTTACACTCGCAACATTTCCCTTTGTTAAACTACTTTCACTCTCGACAAAACTCATTTTAAAAATTTTTGGTGTCAAAGAAAATGATTCTGATCACATGAGTGAGGAAGAACTTAAGTTTATGCTGTTCAATGCCGGGAAACAAGGTGTATTGGAAAGTGATGAAAGCCAAGTTCATCAAAATTTATTTTCCTTTAACGATCAAACAGCCAAGTCATTAATGACACATAGCTCCGAGGTGGAATGGGTGAAAATTGATGATTCAACGGAAGAGATATTAAACCAGTTGCTCAAGAGTGCGCATTCAAAATTCATTGTCTGCGATGAAGATATCAATACGGTGAAAGGTGTGCTGAGCGTAAAAGATTTCTTGGAAAATCATAAAAACCCCGAGTTCAAATTAGTCAATATCATCCAGCATCCAATTTTTGTTGTGCAAAACACCCCAGCTTTCCGAATACTCAACCTGTTCAAAGCCAAAAAGCAATACATCGGGGTGGTCATCGATGAGTATGGTGGTGTTGCCGGAATCATTACACTTCACGACCTGATTGAAGCCATTGTGGGCGATCTGCCCGATGAGGATGAGTCAGACGAAAAAGACATCATCGTCCGTGAAGATGGCTCTTGGCTGATAAACGGCAAAACCTTGGTGTATGAGCTCAATCAATACTTCCAAAAAGAAATTATTGAAGATAACATTTCACAGTACACGACGGTTGCTGGATTTATACTTGAACATTTAAAAGCTGTACCTAAATCTGGAGATCATGTCCCTTACGGCCATTATTCTTTTGAAGTCATGGACATCGATGGACTTCGGATTGACAAAGTGTTGATGACCCACCATGAACCTGAGGGTTTAGAGTGAAGATGTTAAGATGTTAAGACGATAGGATTTTAAGACAAGAGACAAAAGGCTGTAAAAATTTCAAGATTCGGTCACTCCTCACATCTTGTCACGGCACTTCAGGGATCAAATTCTCAATTGCCTCTGGCATCAAAATCCCGAAGGGATCAAATCCTCAATTCCCGAAGGGATCAAATCCTCAATTCCCGCAGGGATCAAATCCTTAATTGCATCTGGCATCAAATTCTTAATTGCCTCTGGCATCAAATTCCCGAAGGGATCAAATCCTCAATTCCCGAAGGGATCAAATCCTCAATTGCCTCTGGCATCAAATTCCCGAAGGGATCAAATCCTCAATTCCCGCAGGGATCAAATCCTTAATTGCCTCTGGCATCAAATTCCCGAAGGGATCAAATCCTCAATTCCCGAAGGGATCAAATTCTTAATTGCCTCTGGCATCAAATTCCCGCAGGGATCGAATCCTCAAGTGCCTTCATTTCTTCAAGGTCGATGGACAAACAAAATCGGTCACAGGTACATTTGTTTTTGAGATGGCAGAATACCCTCCAGCAACTTCTAAGAAATTATGGTATCCACGTGACTTAAGAATGGATGCAGCAATCATACTGCGATACCCACCAGCACAATGGATGGTAAATGGTGCTTCTTTCGGAAATTCAGCCATCAGATCATTGATAAAATCCAATGGTATATTTTCAGCGCCATCCACATGCTCACCGGAGTATTCACCTGGCTTGCGCACATCAATGACGTGGATGTCCTTCGAAAAAGTCTGTGCGAACTCATCTGGAGTAATCCGATGTACACTATCCGTTTCTTTCCCACTTCGCTTCCAAGCATCAAATCCTCCATCTAAGAAACCAATTACATGGTCATAACCTACCCGCGCCAATCGTTTCACTGTTTCTTCTTCACGTCCTATTTCTGCTACCAAGGCAATTTTCTGCTTTACGTCTGGAATCATAGCACCAACCCATGGCGCAAATTGACCATCAATGCCTATACTTATGCTGTTCGGGATATGTCCTTCAGAAAAGTGCTGTGGATTTCGGGTGTCAAGGATAAGCGCTTCAGTTTCATTGACCGCTGCCTCAAAAGCCGTTACACTCAGTGCTTGCAGACCACGTTGCATCACCTCATCGATACGGTCATAACCAGATTTATTCATGTGCACATTCGCACCAAAATATCCGGGTGGAGGAAGCAATCCATCGGTTACTTCTGCCACGAATTCAGCTTCTGTCATGTCAGCTCTCAAGGCATAGTTGAGTCGTTTTTGCTCGCCAATTGTACTCACGGTTTCTTTGCTCATGTTTTTCCCACAAGCGCTACCCGCTCCATGAGCAGGATACACAACAACCTCATCAGCAAGTGTCATGACCTTCGTTCGTAGTGAGTGATACAATGTCGCCGCTAGCTGCTCTTGAGTCATGCTGGCTGATTTTTGGGCCAAATCTGGTCGTCCTACATCACCGATAAAAAGGGTGTCCCCAGAAAACAAAGAATTCGCATTCCCATCCTCATCGATCAACAAATAACAGGTGCTTTCCATGGTGTGTCCCGGTGTATGTAACACCCGTATCTTGCACTTCCCGAAAGACAATTCTTCACCATCACTTGCTATATGCACAGGGTATGTTGGTGCTGCATTTGGACCAAAAACAATTGTTGCTCCGGTAGCGTTTGACAAATCAATGTGACCACTGACAAAATCTGCATGAAAGTGAGTCTCAAGAATGTAGCGAATCTCGGCCCCATCTTTTTCGGCACGTTCAATATACGGTGCTGTTTCGCGAAGTGGATCAATAATGATGGCATCATTTTCTGAAACAATGTAATAAGCTCCTTGAGCAAGGCATCCTGTATAGATTTGTTCTACTTTCATGTCAAATTTTCAAAGTGCAAAGTTCGTGATTCTCTGCGGATGTATTCATCAATAATTTCTATTTGTATATCAATTCTGTAACAAGAATATAGATTCCCATCACTAGAATAAACCAGCCAAATCCTTTTTTCAATTTGGACGGATTTATTTTTTCAGCGAAGATCATCCCTATAAAAATACCTACTGTAGACAATCCAGTAAAGATCAAGAGAAATGGCCAGTCGATGGCAGCACCAAATTTCACATCTCCCAAGAAACCGATCAAGGACTTCGCTGCAATGATTAAAAGCGATGTTCCAACCGCCATTTTCATGTCCATCTTAGACAGGATGACCAATGCTGGAACGATTAAAAACCCTCCACCCGCTCCTACAAGGCCTGTCAGCACCCCAACAACCAATCCTTCAATAAGTATTACTGGGTAATTGAACTTCAGCGGGCCCTCATTACCGCGTACGGCAATTTTCTCAGGCCGAATCATCGATATGGATGCAACAATCATAAATACGGCAAAGAGGAGCATCAAAAACAATGACCGGGAAACCACGAATGAACCTATGGAAAACATGTCGTCTGGAATCATTGGCACAACGAAGGAACGCGTCAAGAGCACTGCAATGATGGATGGGATACCAAACACCAAGGCCGCAAGGTATTCAATCCGTTTTAAATAAATGCTTCGTAAGCCACCTACAAGTGCTGTAACCCCTACAATAAATAACGAATATCCTGAAGCAATTTTAGGGTCTAAACCCACCAGATAAACAAGGATTGGCAAGGTCAATATCGACCCTCCACTTCCGACTGCTCCCAATGTCACTCCAACAAGAAGTGCTAAGAAATAACTGACAATTACACCCATATTTTCACTTTTTCCTCTTCACCAATTGCAGTTACTGATTGTACATTACATACTCGTAATTTTAAATTCAGTCCGACGATTCATTTGTCTTCCCTCATCCGTCTCATTGGTCGAGATAGGCTGATCTTCTCCAAAACCTTTGAAGGTCAAACGGTTTGAAGTAATTCCAGATTTAATCAAATAATCGACAACAGACTTCGCTCGATTGTCAGACAATTTCAAGTTGTACTCATTCGCACCATAAGAATCCGTATGACTAGAAAGCTCAATTTTCATGTTAGGATAATCGTTAAGCAACTGAACCAATCGTTGAAGCTCGTTTGAAGATTCCAAACGCAACGTCGCCTTATCAAAATCATAGAAGATATTCTTCAACACAATTTTAGTTCCCACGACCATATTTTTGAGTGCAACATCTTTGGTTATTTGCTGAAAAGCGGCCGTATCTGGAATATCAAAATTTTCAGAATGGAATGGATACCCTGTTTTCTTTACAGCAATGCCGTAATTTTTACCTGCAGGCAAGGATACAAGATACTTTCCGGTGGCGCTATTCGAGGTAAATGTTGCAATGACCTGATTCATCTGATTGTCGATGATTTCAATCTCCGCTTCAAGAGGTTTTCCATTGTTCGCATCCGTAATCACACCCCGCAAAATTGTAAGTTGAGCTTCACGAATAGCCACAGTCGGTGCAACTATAGCTTGTTTGATCGGCGCTACCTTGCTTGCGAGCAAATTGTCTTCATTGGATTGAGCCATTGGCTTTTCTGGTCCTAAGAATGTAATCATGTGCAAATCCTTTTCGCCAAATCCATTTGGATTAAAGGAGGTGTAAAACGCTCGTCGGCCACTGGCAGATACCACAAAGAATACATCGTCGTCGGGTGTATTTACAGGATAACCTATATTCTGTGGAATACCCCATGTTTTCGTGCTGTCGTTGTATACTGATTTATACACGTCATATCCCCCCATGCCTTTGTGTCCTTGAGAACTGAAATAAAGCGTTTTTCCATCCGGGTGAATGTACACGCCTTCTTCCCCATATTTGGTATTGATTGTAGGACCGAGATTCACAGCTTCACCCCATTTTCCTTTGGAATCCTTGTAGGAAATATAGATATCTCGATCTCCTATTCCACCTGGTTTGTCTGAGACGAAATAAACAGCTTTTCCATTTGGCGCATAGCATGCGGATGACTCGTGGTATTTTTCTGTATTGATGTTTTTGTTCATGGCCTCAGGTGTACTCCATTTGTCACCTAACAATTGAGATTCGTAGAGATCACCATTGTTCTTTCCGATGTATATTAGAAATTTTGTTCCATCGGCTGATAGACCTGAATTGGCATCGTGATCTTTTGTGTTCACCGGCTCACCCATGTTTAATGCTGTCGACCATTTGCCGTTTGGCTGGCGATAAGAGATGTAAATGTCTTCGAAGTATTCATTGATTCCTGGATCGATTTGACCACCGACGGTATTTGGGCGGCGCGATGTAAAGAGCAAAACAGATTCATCCGCGGAAACAACAGGACCATAATCCGTGTATTGCGAGTTGACCTCCTTGCCCAAGTTGTCAATGAACACGCGAACTGGTTTTTGCTGTAACTCCTTACCTGTGTAACATTCTTGTATGTAACGTTGAACTTCCTGAACATATTCTGCGTTTTCAGCACCACTTACCTTCGATTGAAAAGAGGTGTATTGCTTCACCGCTTTGTCCCATTGCATATCGAGTTGATAGGCCCTTCCTATGAAATAGTACAAAAACGGGTCGATGCTTGGGTCAAGTTTCATGGCTTGCTCCAAATGAGGAATTGCTTTTAACTTGAAGTTTGAGAAGAGATAGCATTGTCCCAACTTGTAGTTCAATGCAGCATTGTTCGGATTAAACTTATTTGCAGCAAGATACGGTTCAATGGCTTGCTTGTAAAAAATCAATCCTTGTTCAAAATAGGAATCTCCTTGAGCAATGTTGTCTTTTGCAATCTTCAAGGCATCTTTCTGTTCCTTGAAATTCTCTTTGGTAAATTCAATGCTCTGAGCAAAACTTGAAACACTTGTTGTAAGAAGAATAGAGACTACACTAGCCAATTTCATCATGTTCATTTTTAAATCGTTCATGGTCCTATGCTTATTATTGACAATCACCTAAATAGTTTCTCGCAGAATCAACACCCAATTCAATTGCTTTTTTCCAATCCTCACAAGCACCGGAATCGTTTCGCAGCAATTCACGGGCAATTCCTCGATTCAAAAAGGAGACCCCATTGGTCGGATCAAGCTCAATGGCTTTCGTGCAATCCGATTCACTTCCTTGGTAATCTTTCAATTTATACTTTGCTGCTGCCCGATTGCTATAGGCATAGGCGTACTTTGCATTCAATTGAATGGCTTTGGTGAAATCATCTATGGCACCATTGTAATCTCCAGCATCCAGCTTAGCGCTTCCGCGATTGTTGTATGCGATAAAATAATCCCCCTTCAATTTAATGGCTTGAGAATAATCTGAAATTGCCCCTTTAAAATCGCCTTTTTTGCGTTTTGCACTTGCAAGACTATTGTATGTAAAAGGCATATCCGGCTTCAATTTTATGGCAGATTGGTAATCCGAAATGGCGCCATCAAGATCACCTAACTCACGTTTTGCACTTCCTCGGTCATTGTAGGCATAGGCTAAGGTCGCATCATTTTTTATCGCTTCAGAAAAATCAGATACAGCCCCAGTGTAATCAGCGGCTTCAAACTTTAATACGCCTCGCTCATAATAAGCAAGTGCATACTTTGCATCTGCGCTTATTGCCGAAGTGAAATCCTCAATAGCTCCCGGACGATCATTCAAGATTAATTTTGTTTGACCCCTCATGAATGAATACTCCGCTTTTGGTGATATGGCTAAGGCAGCGGTCAAATCCTGAATGGCTCCCTCACGGTCATTCAACTCATTTTTTGCCGTTGCGCGATTAAAAAAAGCAGCATCAAATTGAGGCTTAAGACCGATCGCTTTGTCGAACTCTGCTACTGCCGCTTGGTAATTGTGGGCTTTTAAAAACTCGGTTCCCGAATTGTAGAACTTTTCAGCATCTTGACTTCCATCGTCAAGAATTTTTGCTTGGATAATCGTATCACCTTGTGACCAAGCATGGACATTCGTTAAAAACAGCACGGTAATGACTGTTAAAATCTTAGATATTTGCATAAGTAATCTTGGTTATTCATTTCTTTTTTCAACTGAACGAATTTAAGAATAATTTTAATCACCTCAAATGACTTCCTCATGATAGAAAAAATGACAAAAAATGCTAACGAAATTCGTCGGATGTTTCTATTGGACGATGCCATTTCCTTTCTAAACTTCGGCTCATTTGGAGCCTGTCCTACACCTGTTTTTGAAGATCTGATCAAATGGCAACGGCTCCTGGAAAAAGAACCTGTGCGCTTCATCGTTGAGTATGGTCCGAAGTTTCTAGATGAATCGAAACTGGCTTTGGGCAGATACATTGGTGCCTCAGCATCCGATTTAATTTTTGTTCCCAACCCAACTTTTGCCATAAATACCGTTGCGAAGAACATCCTTAGTCAAAATGATGAAATTTTAACCACGGACTTGGAATATGGTGCCATGGACTACACGTGGCAGTATCACTGTGGTCAAGTAGGAGCAACATATATCCGACAACACATTTCCTTGCCGCTGACGAGTAAGGCGAAATTCATCGAGGAATTTTGGAGGGGATGTACCCCGAAGACACGCATCGTATTCATCAGTCAAATGACTAGCTCGACAGGATTGATTTTTCCTGTTGAAGAAATATGTGCTGAAGCAAAACGCAGAGGATTAATCACCATTGTAGATGGAGCGCATATTCCGGGACATATCCCATTGACTATATCATCCATGCAGGCAGATTTTTATACCGGTGCTTGTCATAAATGGATGATGGCGCCAAAAGGTTGCTCCTTTCTCTATGCCTCCAAAGAATTTCAACATACCCTTGACCCATTGATCATCAGTTGGGGATATAAAAGGCACAATCCCCATTCCACTCAATTTCAAGACTATCATCAATACAATGGAACCTTAGACTTTTCAGCTTACTTGACCATTCCGGCTGCACTTGAGTTCCGAACCCAGCATCAGTGGGAAAAACTATTGGAAAAATGTAGAGCTTCAGTGCTGAAAAAGGGGGCTGAATTGTCGTACTATTTGGGCACCTACCCATTGGCTCCCCTTGACGGTGAATTTTACGGCCAACTCTATTCTGCGAAAATTGAAACACTCTATCCGGAAGAATTACAGCGCATTCTTTTTACCAACTACGGAATTGAAATACCAGTAATGCGGCATGGTGACCAGTGTTATATCCGCTTTTCTTTTCAACCATTCAATCGGGAAGAAGAAATTGATGAACTCATTTCCGCCCTCGAGGAAATTCGAACAACCACAGATTTATGGGTTAAGGCAAATGCTTGAACATTAAATTTCTATTAATTTTCACTACCTTTCCAACGCAAAACACTACAGATGAAAATATTCGCTACCACTATTGCACTGCTCTTATTTTACCAGTCCTATTCACAATGGTGCATCACCAATGTTGGTCCCACGACAACAGCCGACTCGAATGTACAATCGGTCGTTTTAGTTGGTTCGTCGGGAACGATAAATTTTGTGGGATGTCCGGGTGTAGTGGGCGTTCAAGATTTAACATCACTCAGCACAAACCTAAATGCAGGAAGCACCTATACCATTTCAATCCAATTTGGCACATGTGGTGGAAATTATACGGGCAAAGGACAGGCATGGATTGATTATAACGGTGATGGAATTTTTGACCCTGCGGAAAGTTTGGGCACTTGGGAAGGAATTCCACCAACGACACTTTCAACATTTACCTTCACGGTGCCAGCAGGATCACAAAATGGTGCGACGCGCATGCGTGTCACTCAACAAGAAGGAGCTTCATCGTTGCCTTTGAGTCCTTGTGCCTCCTTTGCCTGGGGTTCTGTCATGGATTTTACCATCAATATCTCCAACGGTATCGATTGTTCAGGTTTTCCAGGAGATTTTACGAACGATGCCATTGCAGTGGCTACACTTCCCTATACCTCATCAGGTGAT
This sequence comes from Chitinophaga pinensis, assembly GCA_943327315.2. Taxonomy (GTDB): domain Bacteria; phylum Bacteroidota; class Bacteroidia; order Flavobacteriales_D; family Crocinitomicaceae; genus M0103. Next base: position 46 of record CALPWQ020000051.1, on the reverse strand, counting down.
AATTCCATTTGCTATTCCAATCAAAACTTGGTGTACAACTCACCTG
>CALPWQ020000050.1 GCA_943327315.2 Chitinophaga pinensis | reverse complement strand
ATATAGGTTAAACAATTAAAAATCAGTATATTATTATTTAAATCAAAAATAATTGAAGATAAATTGTTACTTATTTGATCTTCATGCGTTAACAGCACGGCGTGTAAAATCCCAACCCCCTTTATTATAGATTTTCAACTTGTCTCTCTTTGGAGCGATGAGGAAAAGATGTGTCCTTCCCTGGTTTCAGTTATGGATGATCTCACTTGGTGTATACAATATACGATGTGATGTCATTGTAACCTGAAATCAGGAAAATCGACACGCGATTTTAAAACACCTTATATAGGGGGGGAACCTTAGGAACTGCAAACAACTAAAACAACTGGAATATGGAAAGAAGAATGATGGAAACGATGGAGCAAGCGGTATTGAACAACGAAGCGATGGTGCGTAAAGCAGCAAAGAAATACCTTGCTAGAGGATATGAATGTTGGTTGGATGATGTTGTGCAGGATATTTTAATAAAAGCTTGGACGCGAATTGGTCAATATGATGAAAGTGTAGGCAGCTTAGGGTCATGGATGTATACCATGACGCGCAACCATTGTTATGATTTAATGGAGCGCAAAGGGAATTCTTTGTCGATTCGCGTTGGAGCCGATGATTTGATCAACCTTGCCGTTTCACCTTCCTTTTCGGATGAATATGGGGTGGATAGCAAGACCCTGCGCAAGGCATTGGAGCGTGCAGGTGAACGTGACCGAATTGTCCTCACTTTGAAATACTATTTCGGCTATAGCGGTAAAGAAATTGCGGTTCTCATGGACATTCCCGAAAGGAACATTGGGATGACGGTGATGCGCGCAAAGGACCGTGTAAAGAGAATTCTTGTAGGGTGGGGATATGGTGCTAGTTTTTAGTGCTTACCCAAGCGAAGAATAGATTTGAAGTTCCACTAAATTTTAAAAACAAATAGATATGACGATTGCGCAAGCGCTTAAAGAAAAAAACAAGAAAGTAGCAAACCTACACGTACTTTGGGACCGGTTGAATAAAAACAATTCGGTGCTTGAAGGAAACAGACGGTCGTATGACCCCGTTGAACTCATGAAACTGATTGAGACCGAACTTGACGCATTGGTTGATTTGAAAACTCGAATTCACCATGCTTCAGCACCCGTTCGCAGTCAAATTTTCAGAATGTCTGAGCTGAAAAACAAAGCGCTTAAAATGAAATACCTTGACACGTCTGAAGGCCCTGTTCGTGATAAATACGAAGGTACAGTCACTCGTCGTGATGCTGTTTTTCCAGCCGAACAAATGGACAAACGCATAGAAGCTGCGCAAGAAGAAATAGAAGCGATTCAAGATGTCTTGGATAAATTCAACTTCTCAACACACATATAAGCCCACCTTTTTAAGAAGTCGTTTACGGAAAGAGTAGCAGAAAGTCAGGTGCAATCTATTCTATTTATAAAGATCTCAGATGATGCAAAGCGATCTCGTATCAAAGGTCAAAATTCAAGAGGTCAAGAATCATAAAGCACAAATTCAAGACTCATTTATCTGAATTATGTTGCCTGGAAGTAAGCGGCTTCTCCTTAAAAACCAATTCGCCTCAAGTACAAGAATTATTTTTGATTTAACGAGGTAAAATCAATGTTTCGGCGTATTTTGCATAAAATACATGTCATGAGTTTCCGAATGTCCGATACAGACACACTAGTCGCAAAGCCCAAAATAAAGGTTAAGAATTCGGTAAAACCTAAAATCGAAGAAGAACGTCAAGTTATTGTTCATTGCTCAATCCCCTGCGAATTCGGAATGGGTGTGCGCATCTGGAAAACAACCTTTCTCATCACAGATGACGGTCAAAAAATTCAGTTGGTTCATTGGGCCAATATAAGCCTAGCTCCCCAATGGACAAGGATCTTCCAAAATGGATTTTATAACTTTACGCTCGTTTTTAAAGGATTGCCAAAAGGCTGTAAACTTTTTTCACTGAAAGAGGAAATCCCCGAACCTGGAGGATTTGTTGTGTTGGATATTCCAAGGAATAAAACAGATGTGTATCGCGTAACCATTTCATGATACCTTCTTCTTCGATTAAATTCTTCCAAACACTCGGATTGATGGTTAATAGCCATCTATTTATTGACTATTCAGTCGACATTAATAAAATTGATGAAGTTGCCTCCTTTTGATTCTTTTCACGACAAACCTCGAATCATTTAGTGTATTTAGAATATACGAAGCGATTACATAGAAAATGGGCTGCGGTTTTTTTTCATGTGTTGACAACTTTTCATCGAGCAAATTGGATGTCAATGTATCTTTGAAATCATCTCAACGGCAACACAACATGACCACCCAACAAGAAGAGAAAATCACGGATTTAATCCGGAAATACAATGATATCTTATTGATTTCAATGCGTTTGGCTGTGGCTGAGGATTTTCTCAATCTACTGATTTTGAATCGGGATGATCAAGAGTTTGAATTGAATGACCTGCTTGACAACAAGGAGGCATTGACCAATCACATCATGAAACAATTTCTCAAGTTTAATAGTTCCCCGATTTTGGAAGAGTTGAGAACGCAAGAATTTCAAACTCCAAATTTTAGTCGCAGAGCTGACAAGGATTCGGAATAGTTCAAATTCCGCATATCTAGCTCAACGCATTAGGTTTAGGTGAGAATTGATGTGACATTTCCGCCAATATTTTCAGCCATTTCGAGTGTGGGCAAGTCGTTGGCCTCACCGTTGAATGGGTCCTCAATCTCTTCAGCAATTAGTTCTATACTTCCGAGTACATATAGAATGAAAACAGTTACTGGAATGATGTAGTACGACATATGCACGCAATAGACTAGTGGGAAAAGCATGACATAAAAAAAGATGAATTTTTTTAGAAACACGGAATAGGAGAAAGGAATCGGTGTGTTTTTAATGCGCTCACAGGCACCACACACATTCATCAACACATCGAGTTCAGATTTGAAATGGTAGATTTCCTGGTTATTTAATTTCCCCTCTAAAAACAGCTGTTGAACATAATTACACAAGGAAGAATAGATCGCTATAGGTTGATGATTCGCTCGAGAAAAATCTGCCACACGTGATTTTAAGTGCTCTGATTGAACGCAATTTTCATATTCTTCAAGGTCCATTTTTTGCGACTTTAGGTGGTATTGAAGTGTGTATGCGTAGATTTTTAAATAATCGGAAACAACTTGCCGTTGTTCAGGATGTTGTTCACCAAGAATCGCATTCATATGAGATGCAAAAGTGCGGGATGCATTCGTCAATTCTCCCCACTGTTTTCGTCCTTCCCACCATCGATCATATGCACTGTTTGACCTGAACGTTAGTAATAAAGACAAGGTAAATCCCAACAATGTATAAATAGTAGCGATTCCCTTTACCAATTCGGTCATCTTTTTATTGGACTCAAGCAATTCGATTTGTAAAATAGCAATGGCGGCAGCAAATAATGCAACACCTATGAGTATTGGAATGAGTTGCTTGAAAGTTTCCGATTTGTGAATTCGAAAAATAAAACTGAACCATTCTTTTGGCGAATATGAAATCATTGTCTACCGTTTATTGAGACGCAAATTTACCTCAGAATTTCGACAATTTATCAATCACAGGTCATCCCATCAGTGAAATGAACCTTTGTAATGGTGATTCTCACTTTCGTTGCATCATTTACCCAGTTGTTCTCTAAATCAATTGCGGTGGACATTGGTTTTATTGGTGATATAAAATTCCCCGAACTCCAAGATCCTTCTCTCACTCCCTTTTGTTCATTAAAATTATCATAGAAGGTAGCTTTCCACCTTAAGGCATCTACCGTGCGGCTCGAATTGTTCTTAAATTCAACATAGTACCCAATGTTCTTCCCGAGCACATTTTGCGTGTAAGCTTTTGAAATACTTATGTTGCACATGCCTTTGTGTGCAGGTTCTGTTGCGCTACTAAATATAAATAAGCTCAGTATACTAGTGGCTAAAATCAATCGTCTCATTCTGTTTCGTTTTTTTTTCAGTTACTCTTCAACCTCCTCCTCAAACGTTTTTTTAAACGCTGGGTACACGTTACCATATACCCATTGATAAACTCGACGTGTATGCAAGGTGGAAATCCATTCTGTTTCTTCGTCATACACGTTTTCTTCTTCTGATTCAAAAATCACTTTGTCGGCAATACCGCCCGGATCATTTGGAAAAATCAATCGCTCCGTTAAGTAATAAACACCTCCATCACCCACGTCAAAAAGCGATGCCATCAGTGATAATTCGAGGGGATTCCAAGCATAATAGTCGTTCCCCCCATTTTCACCACATGCCTCGGCGAAATGATCCACAACCAATAATGCAGTAACACTATCTAATCCGTGTGGATCCTCAAGTTTCACATCACAGGAAAAACCGTAAAGTGGTAAAAACGTGCTTTGAACAAGTTCGTTTTGGACGTATTCCCGATACTGCAAGTCATAGCGATGGTCTGAGTTCAGCGCAAATTGAAAAAGCATGATGGTTCTGCTCGAAGCATGGACCAACTGTTTAGCGGCAAGGTGCTTACGCTGAACAAATCCTTTCTTTCCCTTGTAAACGACATGCAAAAATTCATTGGGGTTGTAGTCAATGGAAAAATCTTGTTCGCGTTCGGACACAATGGTCATGAGTTGATTCAAGCGAATCTCTGTTGCCAATTTCGACATCGTATTGGGTCCTGAAAACATAGGTATATTGTCTGAAAAAGCAAAGATCGTGTCGCCTTTTGCAAACCCGTTGTAGGGGTTCAAATAACCTTGCGAATAACTGATTGTTGACGTTGTTGCAAACAATAAAAAAGAGAGTAAAGAAATAAATTTCATTGTCTTCGATTTACTGTAAACTGAAAGTGATGGGAATTTTATATCTACTTCGGACCCCTATTCCATTGCAAACAGCGGGCGCCCATTTTGGCGATTTGATAAAGACGCGCATCGCCTCTTGGTCAAGTTCAGGTGAGACGCCGCGAACGACTTCCACATGAGAAAGGTTCCCATCTGTTTCAATAATGAATGAAAGATAGACTCTGCCTGATTCATTTCTATCCATGCTGACTTCTGGATAGCGAATGGTTTCTCTGATGTACGTCATTAAAGCTTCGTTGCCACCAGGATAACTGGCATCAACAAAATTGGTGTCGCTACAAGGTTTATTTCCTATTGAATCCGCTTTCCCATATTTCATATCGTCCAGTTTTAAGCGTTCCAAATTCAATTTAACACCGGGGATCATCTCAATATTTACGAAGCAGTTTTCAGCTTTGTTGAGAGAAATAGGTATGGTGGTGCTTGCATAATTCTCTTTACCATCCGTAGCCGTTATTGAAAAAGATTTTTGCGACATAGGCAGGTAACATGCCCCCTCAGCATCGGTTATGTTCATAATCACTTCTGTTCCGTTCATCGATTTGACCGATATGTTTTCTAACGGGAATCCATCATAGGAACGCACAATCACTTTGACACGAAATGTTTTCTGGGCAATAGAAAAAAGTGAGGGAGTAAGAAACAGAACGAAGATGATCAATCGCATAACATTATGAATTTTTTGATGAAAATACGCGTTTTTCAGATTAAAGTGTCTTGTGATGGCAATGAATCTATTAAAACAAGGGCGTTGTCGAATTTGAAAAGGTTGGTTTCCTGCAGATCTTTTCTACCTTTGCACCCTCGGGTAATTAGCTCAGTTGGTTTAGAGTACTGCCTTGACAGGGCAGGGGTCACTGGTTCGAATCCTGTATTACCCACAAAAACAGAGTGAGAGTGAAGTGCGAAAGCGGTTCATTCCACTCTAGTTTTTCTCCGCTCTTTGAGCTTCGCAGGACAATTGACTTTTGGATTTAAAGACATCAAGATTTCAGGACTTGGGCTGAGGTGCGCTAGCAGACTCGAAGCCACAAAAGACTAGATCTCACTTCAATTGACTGAATTAATTCGCAACTCGCAGCTCGTAACTCGCAATTCATAATTAAAAACCCGAGTCTTTACATTTAATTAACCTCAATTTTACCTTACACTTCAATTCAAATGACCAATTTTGAGTTGTGAATACAATAAACCGAGAACTGAGCTGGCTTTCGTTCAACGATCGCGTGCTTCAAGAGGCCATGGATCCGAATGTTCCTTTGATTGAACGTGTGCGATTTTTAGGCATTTACTCCAACAACATGGATGAATTTTATCGCGTTCGTGTTGCCAATGTGCGGAGAATGATGCTGTTGAAAAAACAGAAAGTACCTGGGTTCGATGGAACAGCTGAAGATCTTTACAAGACCATTCGTGAAATCGTGCTTCAACAACAAGTGAAGTTTGAGGAAACCTTTGCTGTTTTGGTGGAAGAATTGCGCAAAAACAAGATCCATCTCATCAATGAAAAACAGGTCGAAGAAACGCAAGTTCAACATTTGTCCGATTTCTTTCATTCAGAATTGAAGCATGAGATTTTTCCAATCATATTGGATAAAAAAAGGGGCTTTCCAAAACTGAGAGATTATGCGATCTATTTGGCTGTGAAGATGCTTTGTGGCCAGGGGAAGGTGCGGTATGCACTCATTCAAATTCCAGGTGATATTTCTCGATTTGTTGTGATTAACAGAGAAGAAAAGTCTTTTATCATCCTCATCGACGACATCATACGTACCCATTTAAAGGAAATCTTTAGCATTTTCGAACCTCACGAAATAAGCGCCTATACCTTTAAGTTTACCCGTGATGCCGAACTGGACATTGACGATGATTTGTCGACCAATTTTATTCAGAAAATTGAACATAGCCTCAAGGAACGTAAAAAAGGTGCTCCAGTACGCTTTGTGTATGACAGCCAGATGCCTGACGATTTACTTCATTTTCTCTTGCAATCGCTGCACCTCAAAAAAGGATTAAATACCATTCCAGGAGGTCGATATCATAATTTCAAAGATTTTATTTCCTTTCCAAAATTCAATAACCCAGCCTTCTTGTACGAGCCTCAGCCTCCCGTTGTTCATCCAGATTTGGAGCATCCTCAAGGCATAATTCCCATGGTACTAAAGAAGGACATCCTTTTGCATTTTCCTTACCAGCGCTTTGATTATGTCATTGATTTACTGCGCGAGGCTGCTCTTGATCCTAAGGTGAAGTCGGTGAAAATCAATATTTACCGCATTGCTCGAAATTCGGACATCATGAAAGCCATCCTTTCGGCTGCTTTTAACGGGAAAGAGGTGGTAGTGGTCATGGAGCTACAAGCGCGCTTTGACGAACAAAACAATCTGTATTGGGCTGACCGTTTGAAGGAGTTTGGGGTGAAGGTAATTTATGGTGTTCCAAATATGAAGGTGCATTCGAAATTGCTGCAAATAACGCGCATGAATCGAACAAAGGAACAATTGATCACCTATGTGGGCACAGGTAATTTCAATGAGAAAACCTCCCGTATTTATTCCGATTTGTGTCTTTTGACAAGTAACAATCAGGTATCGCAAGAGGTAAGAAAAGTATTTAAACTTCTTGAAAACAACCTGGAGCGCCCTTCGTTTCGCACCTTACTCGTTTCGCCCTTCAATACACGTAGAAAAATTCTTGCACTCATCAATCGAGAAATTGAGCACGCTAGGAATGGAAAGTTGGCTGGAATGCGCATAAAATTGAACAACCTTACGGATCCTGAAATCATGGAAAAATTGTATCAAGCGAGTAAGGCAGGCGTGAAGATTGACATGATCATTCGTGGTATATGTTGTTTAATTCCCGGACAAAAGGGATTGAGTGAAAATATAACTGTCATCAGTATTGTAGACCGCTATTTGGAGCATGGTCGATTCCTGATTTTTGAAAATGACGGCAATCCAACGTACATTATTACGAGTGCTGATTTCATGGAACGCAATCTTGACAATCGCATAGAGGTGGGGGTACAGGTTTTGGATCTATTTATAAAGCAAGAATTAGATCTACTATTCAATTATCAATGGAGAGGTAGTATCAAAGCACGCTTAATCAGTGCTGACTTTTTAAATAGTTACCACAAAAGAGATTTACCACCATTCCATGCGCAAAAGGAAATCTATCAGCATTTTAAGTGGATGGCAGAGGGGATTGAAAATTAAGGTTTAGTTGATTTTTTTACGTCACTTAATTATTCTTTGCAGAGTTTTCAACGAATGGTGTTTTCCTTCAATCAGTTCTGTATTTTTGCGTTTTATTTGACGTAGAAGATGAAATTTGGAGCGATTGATATTGGAACGAATGCCGCACGACTTCTTGTTGGAGAAGTGGATAAAAATAAGCAGCGTTTGTATGTCAAAAAGGTGTCTTACACGCGAATTCCATTGCGCTTGGGTGAAGATGTCTTTGACCAAGGAAACATCTCAAAAAAGAAGGGAAATGACTTTGTCAAGACCATTCAGGCCTTTCGATTGATTAGTGAAATTTTCGAGGTTCATTCCTTGCGCGCAGTTGCTACGTCGGCCATGCGTGAAGCAAAAAATGCCGAGAAAATACTACAGAAGATTCAAAAAGAAACAGGTGTAACGATTGAAATAATAAGTGGACAGGAAGAAGCCGATTTAATATTTGGAAATTTTGAAGTGTTGGATATTGACCGGGAGATTCCATTTATCGTAATTGATGTTGGAGGGGGTAGCACAGAAGTGAGTATTTTCGAAAACGGTCATCTGATTTCTTCGCGTTCTTTTGAAATCGGAACGCTTCGTGCGCTGAAAGGGAAGGTAGATCCAATGGTATGGGATTTTTTGCACGATTGGATTGATGAAAATGTCGATATGACGCGTCCCCACCAAATCTTTGGGACAGGGGGGAATATCAATAAAATACATAAAATACTGGGTGCCAAACAAAATGAATCAGTCAGCGTGATTGACATTCAGGCCTTGCACGAGCAATTGAAGCCTTTATCAATTAAAAAACGCGTTGAATTGTTTCAGTTGAAGCCTGATCGCGCGGATGTCATCGTTCCAGCAATGGAAATTTATTTGTTTATCCTCAACCAACTTGGTTGTTCTGAACTTTTTGTTCCGAAAGTCGGACTTTCTGACGGTATGATTCTGAAGATGCACCAAGGGAATGAAGGATTCTAAAAAATTAAGAATTAAGAATGAATAGATGGTTATCCACACGCTTAATTCGTCATTCATAACTCGTAATTCGTGGCTTCGAGTCTGCTATCGTACCTCAAGTGTCCGCTGGGGCGGAATATCAAAAGCGTATTTTAGTGAACTTCTCTGGTGTTGAGACCTGCGTTATAGCTTAGGGAGCATGTATAAACCACCCCTTGCCCCTCCACTAGGGGATTTTTTTTCTAACTGAGTGTCAACTCACAAAACATACATAATTCGTAATTAGTAACTCGTAATTAGTAACTCGTAATTAGTAACTCGTAATTAGTAACTCGTAACTCGTCATTGGTAATTCTCCTTAAAATTGTTAATTACAGTTAAAATCATGTAACCCTTGTTACTTTTTCAGTTTTAGAAGGTTTAAGGAACATGAAAACATTGATCCTTCTACTTTTTGTGACCGTAATTTCTTTCGTTCACGCAGCAATTACACCAAAACGCCAGCGCCAACTCGACAGTTTAGTCACCAATGTTCCTCTGCCCATTTTAAAGAATCTAGATTCGTTGCACACCCACTTGCATGGTGCTGCTACCACTGATGAGGAGCGCGTATTTATGTATTACGGGCTCTTTGGGATTCATTTCAAGTACGATCAAGCACGATTCAAAGCAAAGTACGCACGAGAGTATACGCCAGCATACACTTTATTTAGGAAAAGAGGGGTTTGCCGCGATTTTGCAGATTTGTTTCAAGAGTTGTGCAAGCGCAGTCAAATTCCGTGTGTGGTCGCATTAGGCAGCACAAAAAAGAAATGGTACGAAGTTCCTGGTGAGATCATCCACCACAAATGGAAAGAACCAAATCACGCATGGAACATTGTAAAGTTCAATGAGGAGTGGCATTTAATGGATGTGACTTGGTCCAGTGTTAAATCTGTAGAAAAGATATATGGTCTGGACACCAAAGGAAAAACAGTGTACAAATGCGCAATCAAATCGCCGTTGAGAGCGTATTACGATGCGAAGAGTGTGTTTTTCTACAAGGAACGAAACGCAGTGCACCCAGCATACTATCTCAATTCGTCCATTTTCTCCTTCAAATCAGCCCTTAGAAAACAGCAAAACAGAAAGGTTGAATGTGTGGACTATCCCTATGCGCAAGTGTTGGATTGCATCGCTGAAAATCCACATGAACAGCAGTCAGCTGACTTTTTTAATACGGAAATGCAGTATTCAAAGCGCACTGGATTCTATTACCGAATGAGTGATTTCATGCTATTTACGGACTTAAAACGCGCTCCTCAAAATCCATTGACTATTGAGGAATGTAAAAAGAATGACGAGGAGTTCGAGACAATGATTAAATTCTTGGAGTCGGAATTTGACAAGTCTTTTCAGGATTATTATGCACTTTATGTCCAAACCATGACAAAAGAGCTTGAGTCAATAAAACGCAAGACAGGAGCATTTAGCAACAAAACGAATTAATTCTTTTATTTTCTTGCGATGCTAATTTTTAGTTCCGTAATTCGCATATGATCAAATTAAAAAAAATAGAAAAGACTGTACTGAATTGTGCAGTCTTTTTGCTTTCGTTCTGTTCAATTTCGCAAGGATACAATGGCATCGATGTGCGTTCTTACGAGTTGGAATTGCATGTGAGTGATTCTTCTGATGCGATTCGCGTGCATGAAAACATTTACTTCTACCGAGAAGATCCAAAGGCATTCATTGCCTTCGATCTTGTTGGTCAGGCGATAAATTCTGACCAAGAAGTGATTACCGGAATGAAAGTAACCGAATGCAAATTCCAAGGGAAAAATGTTCCTTTCATCCAAGACCAAGACAAGTTGTTTTTGAAACTTCCAGAAAGCCAATTAACATCAATTGATGATGCAACAGAATTGCTCCTGGAGTTATCCTATCAAGGGATTCCCGCCAATGGTTTAATTATCGGGAGCAATATGTATGGTGATCGAACATTCTTTGCAGACAATTGGCCAAATAGAGCGCATCATTGGTTTGCCTGCAACGACCATGTGTCGGATAAAGCGGGTTTTGATGTCACTGTTCATGCTCCTGAAAAATACGAAGTGGTAGCGAATGGGGTCCTCATTGATACGCGAATGGAAAAAGGCATGAAGGTTCATCAGTTTGAATCAGGCATTCCAATACCAGTTAAAGTAATGGTTGTCGGAATCGCGGACCTAGTCATGAAAACTTTTGATCAAATAAATGATGTACCCGTAATAGGCGCTGTCTATCCTCAAAACCAAACTAAGGCGCTGTATGATTTAGAACTAAGTCCGGATATTCTGAAGTTTTATATTGATCTTTTTGGATTTTATCCTTTCGAAAAACTCGTGGGGGTGCAGTCTACAACGATGTTTGGTGGTATGGAGAATGCCGGATGTATCTTTTACGATGAAAAGGCCTTTAATGGCAAGCGAACAAGCGAAACACTCATCGCACATGAAATCGTACATCAATGGTTTGGGAATTCTGCAACAGAGTCGGATTGGTCACACTTGTGGTTGAGTGAAGGTTTCGCTACTTATTTCACGAATGTCTATATTGAACGAACGAAGGGGGTGGAAGCCTTTCAAAAACAACTAAAGAAAGACCGTGACCAAGTCATTGACTTTTACGGCTATTATAAGCATCCACTTGTAGATACGAGCTATTCGAATTTGATGGATTTACTCAATGCCAATGCGTACCAGAAGGGGGGATGGGTGCTCCACATGTTGCGACATGAACTTGGTGATGAGTTGTTCTTCAGAGGGATAAACCATTATTATGCGAGAAATGAAATTTCGATTGCATCGACTGTCGACTTACAAAAAGCCATGGAAGGGGTAAGTGGGCAGCATTTGGATGCGTTTTTCAAGCAATGGGCTTACACAGCTGGACATCCTATTCTTGAAGTCAAGGGCACACCGAGTGGGAATGCGTATACATTATTGATTCGACAAATTCAACCCGAAGCTCCCTTTCATTTTCCTTTGACGGTAAAATTTGTACTTAATAATGGCGAGACACTTGTTAAGACGATAGAGGTGACCGAAAAAAGTGCTCAATTCAAATTCGATACGACGAGTCCTGTTGAATCTGTGCTCTTAGATCCCAATTGTGATCTGCTTTATGAATTGAGAGCAGGCAATTTAAAGTAATTACTTCTTACTCGGAGCAATGAATTGGGCATCAACACGACGATTCTTTTTGCGATCACTTTCTGTTCTTTCCGGTGAAACCAATGGCTCTGTATTCGACATGCCTACAGCCTTCAATCTACTTTTTTCAACTCCCATTTCCACCAAACGTTTCACCACGGCCTGAGCGCGTTTTTTTGAAGCCCGCTTATTGTTTTCACAACACACATGACCACGGATGATGACCTGCACTTGGGTGTTTTTAAACAAGTAAGAAGCCAAAACATTCAATACAGCCGAACTGCCCGACTCCATGTTAAAGGTGCCCGGAATAAAATTGATGTTCAAAATAAAGGGTTCGTTTCGTTCTATGGATTGTTGTATGCCCTCGTGGATCTCAGCATGTTCGAGGTGTGGAGATTCTTCTACCTCTTCTTTCGTCAGTTTGATTGGATTTTCGATTGGATTTTCGATGGATTCAGTTGGTACTTCAGGTGCGATTTCAACTACATTAAAATGCACAATGGTATAATAGACATCCACACGTCGCCAGTTGAGAACATTCTTAACATCCGTTCGGCGCTCTAAGGTGGCAGGCACTAACTTAATATTCTGATCTGGATCATTTAAATCGAGGTAGTTTTTGACATAATTTAATCGGTCATGTGCAAGTCGATCATTGATGGCACGACTTCCTGTACTATCGGTATAGGAGTAGAGGGCTGAGATTTCAAAGGAAAGGTATAGATTTCCTTGTACTTGAGTTTTAAACTGAGACAGCGCTTGAAGTGATGAATCCGAAGGGGTACTTTTTCCAACGTTAAAGTAAAATGAAGCAATTTCGTTTTGTGCCCTGAGCCCATAAAACTGTGCTGAAATCGTGAACAATAGGGCGACTAGGATTCTCATATTTATGGCTTGAAATACACCAAACAAAGGTACGACAAAACGAAATGAGAAGGGTGTTAAATTTCTCATTTTCTGGTCGTTTTATCCGAGTGAAAAACAAAAAACTACGCCCGTACTAGGATTAAATAAGCGCAAAATCGCAGTCGGGTCAACTTACTTGGATAATTTTGTCAGTTCAGCACTCAATTGAGCCCCAAGTTTACAATTGTTATAGACCAAGGAAATGTTCGATTCTAGTGATTTTCCTTTCGTAATTGAAGCAATTTTTTGGAGAAGATAAGGAGTCGTTTCTTTTCCTTTGATTCCAAGAGTATTCATTTCCTCAATGGCTTCTTCTATTGCTTTGTCAATCAAAATTTTATCCATAGAAAACTCATGGGGAATCGGATTTGCGATGAGTACACCACCTTTCAATCTTAGATCATATTTTGTTTTTAAGAAATGAGCAATAATTTCTGGTGTATCCATTCTAAAATTCACCTTGAAATCACTTTCAGCACAATAAAAAGCGGGTAAGACTTCAGTGTTGTAACCAATCACTGGAATACCTTTCGTTTCAAGGTATTCAAGGGTCAATCCTAAGTCTAGGATGCTCTTTGCCCCGGCGGAGATGACGGCAACGTCAGTCATGGCCAATTCTTCCAAATCTGCACTAATGTCCATGGTCAGTTCAGCCCCTCGATGAACACCACCAATACCGCCTGTTGCGAAGATTCGAATCCCTGCCAATGAAGCGATATACATGGTCGCACTTACTGTTGTTGCGCCATTGATCTTGTTTGAGACATTATACGCAATATCTCTGCGGGATGTTTTTTGAATTTTCACTCCTTCTTTACCCAAAAAATCAATTTCCTCATCACTCAATCCAACTTTCAATTTGCCATTTAAAATTGCAATCGTCGCAGGAATGGCTCCATGTTCACGAACGATCTGTTGGCAATGCAGTGCGGTTTTTACATTCTCAGGGTAGGGCATTCCGTGAGAAATGATTGTCGATTCTAGTGCCACTAAGGGTAATCCATTTTCAATGGCATTTTTTACTTCACTGCTGTATTCCAAATATGTCTCTTTCATACTACACTTTGTCTATCGATGGGTCATTTAAATTAATGGAGTTCTTTGATTGTAAGGTGTTGAACGCCATTTTCTTGGCGATTTCTATACTTTCTGCTGCACTCATGTGCTGAACAATGCCATGAATAAATCCGCCCAAAAAAGCATCTCCCGCTCCAGAAGAGTTTACCACAGTATCTGCAACCATTGGCATGGTGGAAATGCGTTCGTCAGCTGATCGATAATGGATTTCATTTCCCTCGTTTGTAACGAGTATTTTCTTTAGACCTTGACTCAATGCATCATCCATTCGCTGTTGAACTGTTTCTCCATCAGAAAATGCACTAAGTTCAAGGGAATTGAGCTTTAATAAGCTGACATTTTCCAAAAGTCCTTTTAGCTTAAGTACCTTTTCTGAACTAACGGCATCCATGACAATTTTCTTGTCGGAATAGGTAAGAAGTAAATGCTTTAGGACCTCCGTAGATAAATTGGTGTCAATGACCAATACATCAAAGTCCCTTATGTAGTCCTCTCTTTGCTTGAAAAAATCTACAGTTAAGCAATTCACGATATCCATATCATTTAATCCAATGAGTAGGTTGTTGTCGACGTTCATAACTGCCAAATACATGCTGTTGCGCGCAGCTTCGACGGTAAGGCTTCGGTCGAATTGAATTTTAAGATTTTCTAAATTGCTTTTTGCAAGTGTACCGAAGGTATCATCACCGAATACCGTAAGAAAAGACACATCATTGCCCAATAAAGCAAGGGTTGTGGCGATATTGCAAGCGACACCGCCAAATGACAAATGGATGTTTGACGCGTTTGAATCGTGAAGAACAACTTCCGATGTTGCGTGCGCAAAGATGTCTATGTTTTGTCCTCCTATGACTACTGTTCTAAGCATCGTTTTATTTGTGTGGATCAAGTGCATGGTACAACACTGCTGCAGCAAAAATCAGTTAAAGGTATCAATTGTTTTATTCTCGGAGTGAGTGTCGTCCCCGATTTTAGTGCTTTACCAAGGTGAATGCATTGATTCTGCCTTTTTCATTTCTAAAATTTGTTTATCCAAAAAAAAGCATCCAACAGGTGCTGGATGCTTTTTTTATTGACTCAATTGAGTCCTGAATTCTTGTTAAGCTAAAGCAACTACTTACTTAAATTCTTTCAAATCAATTTTGCCGTTCACTTCAATCGAAGTCACTGTTCCAGAGAAACCAGCTTCGCCGACTGAAATGACCAAAGAATGGGCGAATAAGATTCCGTCGACATCCTTATAATCTGCATAAGCCGTTGACATTTCGGTTGTTTCTCCTTCTTCGGTGCGGATGCTTACGGTCTTTACTTTCATGTAAGTGGCAACATCGTAGTATTCGTAGGTTTCTGATTGACCATCCATTACCTTGAGGACATACACGTCTTTGCCATTGATATTCTCAATACCTGTCAGTTCGAAGTTCATCCCTGTTTTTCCATAGTTCAATTCAGGAAGTAAACCGTTCGATTTGTTTTTGGCTGCAACATCTTCAGCTGACATTTCTTTTTTGCCGCCTTGCATGTTCCAAGAACTACCTGATGTTCCTTCAAAAATGGCCTTTTGGAATACCATTCCTTGACCTTCCATTTTCATTCCGTCCATGTTCGGTGCCATCCAAATGTCTGTCATCTTCAATGGGAAAGGAACTTGTGCCATGTTTAAATCTGTTGCTTTACTCACCGACTTGATTTTCTTCAATTTCTTATCAGCTGCTTTCAACGATGAGGTGGAAGTTACCGCCAAGACATAGCGTTCGATCAATTGTTCTTTGGTGATGTCCGCCGCTTTTGTTTCTTTCACAGGTTCGCCGAAGGCATCCAACATTTCGATGACTCCATCCGAATCAAAGATTTTCAACCGTTCCACTACCTCTTCGTTTCCAACCACAACGATGTTGCAGTTTTTTGCACTGAAATAGGTTTGAGCCATGGTCAAAACAGCTTCCTTATCCACAGCCTCTAAACGCTTCAAGTAGGTTTGGTAGTAATCTTTCGAAAGGTTGTTTCGGATGATGTTCAGGGCAAATTGTGCAATGGTTTGTGGTCGCTCCAAAGAACGCGCAAATCCACCCGCCATGGATGATTTTGTGAGGTTTAACTCTTCATCCGTCGCATATTCATTGGTGATTTTATCCAATTCATATAAGATTTGTGTGATTGCTGAATCGGTAACATCGTTTCTAAAATTCCCGCCAATGGTGAGCCATGAACCATCCTCGGTAATGTTCAAATCAGAATAACAGCCATAGGTATAGGCTTTGTCTTCACGCAAGTTTTGCATCAATCGCGTACCGAAACCTCCACCACCAAGAATACCGTTCAAGACATTCAACGGCAATTGATTTTGGTCACCTGTGCGCATTTTAATAGGGAAGGACACTTGAATGACGGACTGAACTGCACCTGCCTTTTTCACAAAGATGACACGGTTTCCTTTGTTGAATTGTCCATCATTGCTTTCTGCTTTCGTCGCTTCTCCACCTTTCCAAGTTCCAAAGAATTGATCTACAAGTTTTTTGGCTTGGTCAAGTGTGATGTCACCAACAATCACCAAGTAACTGCCTTTTGGCGTAAATGCACGCTTGTAATAGGCGACAATATCCTCACGAGTGATGTTCTTTAATGTACTTTCTGTCATCACTTCACCGAAGGGGTGATTCGGGAAGTTCACTTTGACCTCAGCATTCGAAGCCATTGTCCCTGGATCTGATTTTGCTGAAAGAAGACCAGATTCATTTTGTTTTTTGATGCGCTCAAATTCCGACATTGGGAAAGAAGCATTAAACAACACATCCGACATCAATGTCAATCCTTTGTCCATGTGTTTCGTCAGGCAAGAAAGGAAGATATTTTCCGACGATGCATCCAATGAAGCGCCGATGTAGTCAATTTCCTTGTCCAATTGATCCTTGTCGCGGTTACTCGTTCCTGACATGATCAGTGAACCGGCCATTTCAGAAAGACCAGCTTTAGTTCCTTCAAGAACTGGGTCACTTCCCATCACCATATTGAAGGCGACGCGAGGAAGGGTATGGTTTTCAGAAAGAATTACAGTAATTCCATTCTCTGTAGTGAACACCTGCGAATCTTTGATGTTGATTATAGGTGCTTTTGCAGCACTTGGTCGCACTGAACGATCGATTTGACCGAACAGGATTGCAGGCATCATTAATCCTGCGAAAAGCAATAGTTTATACATGGTGGTCATTTTTTAGTTCTCTTTGGGTAAGTAGTAAAGAATCACGCGCGCATTTTGCGTCAAGTAGGTGTTTGCTACGCGAAGGATATCTTCTCGTGTCACTTTCATGTAGTTCTCAAGCTCCGTATTTGCGCGGTTTGCAGTACCATAATACACGTGGTAGTTGGCGAGGTTTTCAGCAACACCAGCAATCGTCGCATTCGACGATACAAAGTTGTTTTCGAATTTGTTGCGTACTTTTTCAAACTCTTCCTGAGAAATTAATTCCGTTTTCATTCGGTTGATTTGTGCATCAAATTCAACTTGGATAGAGTCCAACGGAACTTTATCAGCAGCTACAGCAGCAAAGATTCCAACGCCAGCATCTTCCAATCCGTAGTTGAACGAGAAGGCGAATGTGGCCAACTGTTTTTTCTCTACAACTGCTTTGTTGATGCGTGAAGACGATCCTCCTGAAAGAACTTCATTCATCATCTCTAACGCATAACTGTCAGCGCTTGTCTGATTTGGGAAACGGTAGCCCATGAAAATCGCAGGCAACTGAATGTTGTCATAAATCGTGTCTTTAATGACAGATTTCATTACCTCTTTATCCTTTTCAGGACGTGGAATCATTACGGGCAACTTCGCGTATTGTGCGATCAACTTTTTCGCTTCAGGAGATTTCGAGTTCATGAAATCTTTTGCGTCAAAAACTGATTTTGCTGTGCCGTAGCGCTTCTGGAAATCGCCATCACTCAGGTTTTCAAAATCACGGTAAAGGTTTATGGCTTGTCCGGTTGGAATGGTACCAAAATACTTCGCGATCCATTTCTTTGTTTCTTCTACATTCAAATCCCCAGCAATCGACAAGGTCGCATTTGCAGGAACATAAAAGGTCTTGTAAAAATTGACGTAATCTTCTTCTTGCGCTGCATCAAGGTGTTCCATGCTCCCAATGACAGCCCAATTGTAAGGGTGAACAGTGAACATTCTTTTGAACATCTCAGAGATGAATGATGCATATGGCTGGTTGTCAATACGCTGACGTTTTTCTTCCTTCACTACGCTGCGCTGAGTTTCCACACCCGTGTTGTCCACCTTGGCATGCAAAAGACGCTCACTTTCCAACCACAATCCAAGTTCCAATTGGTTGGATGGCAAGAGCTCATAATAATAGGTCCGGTCTTGAGAGGTATTGGCATTCAATCCCCCCCCATTTTTTTCTACCAGTTCAGAATATTCACCACGACCGATGTTCGCAGATCCTTCAAATAGCAAGTGCTCAAAGAAATGGGCAAATCCAGTTCTGTCAGGATTCTCATTTTTTGACCCTACATGGTACAAAATAGAAACAGCAACAATTGGAGTCGCATGTTCTTCGTGGATAATGACGTGTAGCCCATTCGGCAAGTCGTACTCCACATACTCAATCTTTTTCTGTCCATTCACGGAGAATGAAAGAATGATCGATAATACAGAAAGTGAAATAAATTTCATGGATATGAACATTTTGTGAGGTACAAAGAAACTAAGTTTTTTGAAGGATTGGGTGATTTTTAAATGAAATGATGTGAATCTTTAGGATGTCATGAGTAAAAGGCTATTTTCCGGTCCGAATATTGATTAAATTGGTGCCGTGAAAAATTTGTTCTTCTTCCTTCTTATTTGTGTGACAACGGTCCATGCGCAGCGCGTAATTCCTTTTGTGGATTTCAATTATTACTTCAGAACTTTTGAAAATGACAATTTTCGCCAACTCGAATTTCAGCAAATCAAAGAATATAAAGGAGGGGACGATTTTGTCGCTTACATCGATACAAGAGGCAACTTGCGCGTGTATGATGGAAAGGAGCGAAAAGACATTTCCAACATGAACGTGGTGTACAAAACATCAGATCACTTAATGGCATACAGCATAGGTCCGACACTAAATATGTGGGACGATGGGGAATTGCAAACACTGACCTATTTCTCGCGAAATTATGAGGTAAAAGATAGCATCATTGTCTTTGAGGATACACGATTCAATACGGTCAGTGTGTATTGGAATAAACAGATTTATCAGATCTATCAAATGACGGGTGAATTGAATATGCCTGTTGTCATCGGTGATAATATCGTGGCGTTTAAGGACAATGGGAACTATTTCAAGGTGTTTTACCAAGGACGAATTTATGATTTGGGTGTTTGGAATGGGACAATCGACTTTGAGGCGGGTTGCGATATGCTTTGCTTCAACGATCCAACAACTCGCACATTCGCCCTTTTTGAAAATGGACAATTTCTCGATGTGGAATCGTTCTACATGAAGAAGTACAAGGCGGGTCGTGGATTTTTAGTCTATGAAGACTTGAATGGAAACCTAATTCTCTATAAAAAAGGCGAAAAACAAACACTGTCGAACTTTAGTCCTTCGTTTTGGGAGGTGAAAGACGACCTTGTAGTTTGGGGCGAGAACTCGTTCATCTTTGCCTATCAAAATGACCAAAAAATTCAAGTGGCGAATTTCACCCCGAAGGATTACCTTCTGAAAAATAATGTCTTTGCCTTCAGGAACATCATGGGTGGGGCTAGTGCTTTAGTCGATGGGAAAGTCGTTGAACTCAGCAATCAGCCAAACTGCGAGTTCCAAATTTATGGAAATAGTGTGCTTGTCACGTTGTTTAATCGTTCCTACATCGTATATAGCAAAGGACGCAAGTTTATTCCTTAAAATTTCGCCTGTTACTATTATTTATCAACGACGAAGAAAGGATGCCTTTTTTCTGTCTAAATTTGTTACTCAAACAACAACTAGCATAACATGAATAATTGGTTTACCGTTAAGGTGAAATACACAAAACAATTGGAAAACGGCACGTTTAAACGTGTGTCTGAACCGTATTTACTTGCAGCAATGACATTTACAGATGCCGAGGCGCGCATCTATGAGGAGCTTGGAAGTGTAATCCGTGGAGAGTTTGATGTCGTTGGGATTTCACGCACGGAGATTCACGATATTTTCGCGTATGAAGATGCGTATACCTGGTATAAAGCGAAAATTTCATACGAACGCGAAGATGGAGAAGGGGAGGATGCAAAGAAGAAAAAGATTTCTCAAAATTTCTTAGTTTCCGCGCACTCAGTAAAAGATGCTTACGAGCGCATTCGCGAAAGTCTAGCCACTTTGATGATCGATTATCAAATTCCAGCAATCATCGTTTCACCAATCGTAGATATTTTTCCACCAACTGAAAATTTGGACCGCGAGATCAGCCGCACACCAATGGAAAAGGAAGAGAAAACGCCAGCACCTAAAGGAAAAGTGTTTTCAGCGCCAGGATCAGATTTGGACGATGAGGATATAAGCGACGATGAAGAAGAGGACCTTGAAGCGGACGCGATTGATGACGAGGAAGACAACGATGACGAAAGCGTGCTCGAAGATGATTTTTCTGACGAAGACTAATGGACGATATTCTTGAACAATTGAGAAACGATCATCGGGACTTTGACAGCGGAAATCTTGAGGGTTTCTTCGGACACGAACCTTTTGATTTGTTTAGGAAATGGTATGCAGAAGCGTTTGAAACAAAACAACTCGAACCAAATGCTTTTGTGCTCTCAACGGTCAATCCAGATGAGATGCCAAGTTCAAGAATACTCTATCTAAAAGAATTGCTCGACAACGCGTTTATCTTTTACACCAATTACCAAAGTCATAAAGGGCACGATTTAGCTGCAAATGGTTTTGCGTCAATGCTTTTCTTTTGGCCCGGACTTCAACGTCAATTGCGCATTGAAGGAAGGGTGGATAAGGTGTCCGAAGAAACTAGTGATTCCTATTTTGCATCCCGTCCACGCTCAAGTCAAATCGGAGCATGGGCATCACATCAATCCGCGTTGTTAAATGAACGAAAGGAGTTGGAAGATCGTTTTGCGATGTACGACGAAAAGTTTGCCAATGAGGTTCCTCGTCCGCCACATTGGGGCGGTTATACATTGAAGCCCAGTCTGATTGAATTTTGGCAAGGACGCCCATCGCGTCTTCACGACAGAATCGTATACGAATGGGACGGTAAAGACTGGAAACTATACCGAAAAAACCCTTAGTTCATGTACGAAATCCTTCCTGAAATATTTACCCTGTCAAATGGAATGCGTGTGGTTTATCTGCATGCCAATGCACAGGTGGCACATCTGGGAGTTACTGTTCTTGCCGGTTCACGATTTGAGCAACCCAATGAGAATGGCCTTGCGCACTTTTTGGAACATTGCATTTTCAAAGGGACCTCAAACCGTAAAACTTTTCATGTCTTGTCACGCCTTGACTCTGTAGGAGGAGAACTGAATGCCTACACGGCTAAAGAGGAATTGTGCGTGTATGCCTCGTTTAGTAAAGAACATATCGTTAGGGCATCTGAATTGTTGTCGGACATCATGCTTAATTCGAATTTTCCAGATAAAGAAATAAAAAAGGAAAAGGAAATCATCATCGATGAAATCAACTCCTACCTCGATAGTCCAAGCGATAAGATCTTTGATGATTTTGAAGCCATGATTTTCAAAGGACATGCGCTCGGAAACAATATTCTGGGCACACGTGAAAGTGTACAGAGCTTTACCCGTGAGCACCTCATGGAATTCATGAAAAGGTCATTCACCGCGGACAATATGGTGATTTCTTTCGTTGGTGATATTTCAAAACACCGTTTGGAACGTATGCTTGAATCGCATTTTGGCGCCTGTGCTTCTGGAAAACACATGCATACACCTGAGTTGTTCGAACCTTTGCCTCCGTTCCACAAAAGATCAAAAGAAGCCAATTATCAAGTGCATGCCATTGTTGGTGGAATGGCACCTGGCTATAAGGACGAGGAGCGTAGAGGAATGGCTTTGCTGACAAATATTTTGGGCGGACCAGCGTTGAATTCACGGTTAAATCTTTCTATCCGCGAGAAATATGGCTATTCATACAACGTGGAAGCGGGATACACCTCGTATGCCGATACCGGATATTGGAGTGTTTATTTTGGCACCGATCAAAAGTATGTCGACAAATCGCTTGCCTTAGTGCAAAAAGAATTGAGATTGCTGTGCGACAAAAAGTTGGGCGTGCTTCAATTGAACCAAGCCAAAGAACAACTCAAAGGCTATCTCGCGCTGTCATTGGACTCAAACTCGGGGTTGATGCTTGGCTTGGGGAAAAGCTTGCTGCTTTTTGATCAAATAGACACCATTGAAGAAATTTGTGACGGCATCGACGAATTGACATCTTCTCAATTGTTGGAAATTGCCAATCAGTTTTTTGCAATAGAACATTGTTCAGATTTGGTTTTCGACCTTCAGGACGGTGATTAGTTACGAGTTACGAATTACGAATTACGAGTTACGAATTACGAGTTACGAGTTACGAGTTACGAAGAGCGAACAAGTCTTAAAGTCCTGAAATCTTGATGTCTTAATATCCAAAAGTCCTTTGTCTATTGTCCATCAGCGCAGCGGTCTATTGTCTTTTAATTACGAATT
>CALPWQ020000049.1 GCA_943327315.2 Chitinophaga pinensis | reverse complement strand
GGACCAAATTGCGTAGCAACAAATTCCCGAAGGGATCAAATTCTTAATTCCCTCTGGGATCAAATTGCGAAGCATCAAATTGCCGCAAGGCATCAAATTAAAATAACGTAAAGTGTGTGTTTCAAAGTTTCCCCAGTCGCAGCTTCAGACCCTGCGGCTGGAAAGAAACAAAAGAGATGTTAAGACATTAAGATTTTAAGATGTCAAGACTTGTTCAATCTTCGAATTGTTCAGTATTACCATTCATTGGAATTCGAAGTATGACTAGTGGCTGAGGTGCGATAGCAGACTCGAAGCCACAAAAGACATTGAGACAAAGCAGAATTACGAGTTACGAGTTTCAAATTATCTGGTGGCTGAGGTGCGATAGCAGACTCGAAGCCACAGGAGACGAAGGAGGGTTACGAATTCCCTCTGGGACCAAATTGCGTAGCAACAAATTCCCGAAGGGATCAAATTCTTAATTCCCGAAGGGATCAAATTGCGAAGCATCAAATTATAAATTGCGTAGCAACAAATTCCCGAAGGGATCAAATTCCTGTTTTGGATTTTTCCTCTTGAAAATGAGAAGTAAGCACAATCACGATGAAAGGAAGCAGGGGTGCTTTGAAGCGCACAAGAACGCCAAAGAGTATGGAAGTAAAACCTGCAAAGTAGGCCAGAATCAAGGCGAAAAAGAAAGCAAACACCAAAAACTCATGGTTGCGGATTCGCCGAATTCGCTGCCTGACACGTCCTGAAAAAAGAAACCGTGCTGTCAGATAGATGATCAATATACTTTCAATTCCATTCAAAATAAGTGAAACGGACAAGGCTTCCCAAATGTATGGACGATAAAAACCGGCAAGTACTGAATTTGGAAATGCTAGCGCCATGCCTACTGGAGAATAGTCAGTTATTCCGAGATCATACCGATTTGTTCCGTATGATTTGTTGTTTGTCATGTCATCATTGATAATTGCCGCTTCCTGGATGTATTCATCCGCAATGGATGTTTGAAAGAAAAGAAGGATGGAAGAAATGGAAATTGCTGCAATCAACATGCGCAAGAGGGATCTTGCAAGGCCATTGGATCCAAATTTTTTTCCAAGTCGTGCACTGTAGGCGAAAAGCAAAGGGGCCAAAACAGTAAGGATCATAAATGAACGTACACGGTACATGACGTACAAACAAATGAGCAACACGATCCAATTCTTTATGCTGCTTTTTTTGTCGGGGGAGAGGATTTGGTAAATATTCACTAAAAAGTAACAAACACTAATCCACATGAAGCTATCTTTTGATATTCCAGCACACCAGAAACTCAATGAGGGGATGAAGAAGATGGCAATGGCCAAGATTCGGTCTGAATGCAACTGATAGGAACGCACCAACTCAAAAAGTTTCCAAGATGCATTGGTGGCAATAAATGCGAAAATCAATGAAAGTAAGATATAGCCTTTGTAGCTTACAAACGTAAAAATTGAAACCACTTTAGAGACAAAAAAACTAGGTATTTCGCCATAAACATGCCCATCGGGAATACCCGTAGTGGTATCAAAATTTCTAAATTGTCCTCCTTCAATTGGGTCAGAAAAAAGTTCGCTAAAATACATGAATGGGTCCTTCCAAAACAAATTATTAAGTTTCACCGCCCCATCCCAAAAGCCAATGGAGTCTCCCCCAGCTCCATAGACGATGATGTAAAACAAACAGTTGGCCAACACAAATAGTGCTTTGAAGGCAAAGGCACGTGAATAGTACTTGTAGTATTCCAAATGCGAATTTCTGCGGGTTCTCAGAAAGATAAGAATGAAAATGACGCCAAGTCCAAATAGAGTCGCAAGGATATCGAGTGGGGTGAAAAACTCAAAATTCCGATCAATGTAAAATTGCGCCGAACTATTATTCAATTTTCTTTCTTTTTTTCAAAGGTATACATTTTCTTTATCAACGATTATTGGTGGTGGTAGGGCTCGCCGCGCTGTATGGTCATGGCGCGATACAGTTGTTCGAAAAAGATCATGCGCACCATCTGGTGGGAAAAGGTCATCTCAGATAAACTGATTTTTCCAACTGCTTGCGCATAGACTTCATCTGAAAATCCATAAGCCCCGCCAATCACAAATACAAGTGCTTTGCCTCCAGCATTGAATCGTGCATTTAAAAATTCGGAAAAGCCAACAGATGAATAGGTCTTGCCGCGTTCGTCCATCAAGTACAAATGCTCAGCACTTCCCAAGCGCGAAAGAATTTCTTTCCCCTCCAATTCTTTGATTTGCTGTTCGGAAAGATTCCTCTGGTTTTTTAGGTCGGGAATTTCAATGCGCTCAACAGCAATGTAATGTTTCAAGCGACCTAAATATTCCTGCTCCCCATCTTCCAAAAACTTCTTCACAGTTTTTCCAATGCAGATGATTTTTATTTTCATGCCTCGAATTTACTCCATCAATTGAAATGAATTGTCGGTCAAACGATAAAGATTTATACTGGATGTTCTTTGCATCTTTATTTGAGGCACTATTTTTGCTAAATTCGGCCGTTCAAAAAACAACGATAGTTATGAGTGTTGTCTATTCTTTTCTGCTTGGTCTCATCTTGAGTGTAAATTTTCAAAGTGACATTCCCTATTCAACCATAGAAAGTGCATTTGCGACCAATGATGCGCAAGACATTACTGCACTTGGAAAAGAGAAAATTCTTATCAACATCCTAGGGAAGGAAGGTGTGTACAGCCAGTCTCAAGCGAACTTGGTGCTCAAAGATTTTTTTACAAAAAAACCGGGGACTTCATTTAAGTTTATTTTTAAAGGAAAGGAAGCGTCAGATGGATCTTTTGCCATTGGCACGTACCAAAGTAAATCGGAAGAATTTCGCGTCACCATTCACTTTAAAAAGGTGAGTGGCGATTTCTTGATTGAAAGCCTTTCCATCGAAAAATCGTAGTTAGTTGTTAGTCATTAGTAATTCTTCATCCTTCATTCCATTTCTATGCTCTACGAAATCATCGATAACGCTCTCCTCGAGGATGTTGGAACAGGCGACCATTCCACCTTGTCTTGTGTGCCTGAAAGCGCTCAAGGTATGGCTAGGTTAATCATCAAAGAAGATGGCGTGCTTGCAGGGGTGGAGTTGGCGCAAATCATTTTCCACCGCTTTGATCCCACACTAAAAATCGAAGTGTTTATTCAAGATGGTGCAAGGGTGAAATATGGCGACATTGCATTCGCTGTTCAAGGAAGTTCAAGGTCAATTTTAACTACGGAACGTCTCGTTCTGAACTTCATGCAACGCATGAGTGGAATCGCTACCCAAACGGCACGAATTGTTGACTTGATCGCAGATACTAAGACTCAATTGCTGGATACACGCAAAACCACACCTGGAATTCGCTACATGGAAAAGTGGGCAGTGAGAATAGGAGGTGCCGTAAATCACCGATTCGGCTTGTACGACATGATCATGCTCAAAGACAATCACGTCGATTATGCGGGTGGAATCAAGCCCGCAATTTTAAGTGCCAAGGCCTATATTCAGCAGCATAACCTGGATATCAAGATTGAAGTGGAGGTGCGCAATGAAGACGAACTAAATCAAGTGATTGAAGTAGGTGGGGTGCACCGCATCATGCTCGACAACTTTACTCCAGAAAGAATCGCAGCAGTATTACCAATTATTCCAAAAGAATTTGAGGTGGAAGCATCAGGCGGCATAACCTTAGACAACATTCGCGCTTACGCCGAAACGGGCGTTCACTTTATCTCTGTTGGTGCTCTGACGCACAGTGTGAAGAGTATGGATATGTCGTTGAAGGCTGCTTTGGAGTATTGAACTCAGAACATGGAACATAGAATATGGATTTATTCTATATTCTATCAGCGCAGCGGTCCTTTTTTTTGGTTACTAATTACGAATTACCAATGACGAGTTGAGAGTTTCGAAGAACGATCAAGTCCTTTGTCCCTTGTCCCTAGTATAGTCCTAACATCTTGAAATCTTAATCTCCTCAAGATCTTTCGAATCAAAGTTGGCCCCAACTCGTAACTCGTCATTAGTAACTCGTAACTTTTTAAAGTATTAATCTCCTTAAGATCTTTTGAATCAAAGGCGGCCACCAACTCGTAACTCGTCATTAGTAACTCGTAACTTTTTGAAGTATTAATCTACTTAAGATCTTTCGAATCAAAGTTGCCCTCCAACTCGTAACTCGTCATTAGTAACTCGTAACTTTTTGAAGTCTTAAAATCTTGCCGTCTTGACATCCAACAAAGCTTTATACGACCGAATGTCCAACAGGAAGTCTATGTCCTCCTCCAATTTGTTTCCGATCACGACAACTGAAGCTCCCGCCTTGTGCAATGCATCAATCTCTTCGATCTGACGAATACCCCCTCCAACAATTATTGGCAGTCCAAGGTCGCTGATTGTTTGAATGCATTTCTCTGAAACTCGCTCTTTCGCTCCACTGCCAGCATCAAGATAAAGCAGTTGCATGCCAAGTAGCTTTCCTGCCAATGCCGTGTTGCGAATAATCGAGAACGAATTGCCCGGAATAGGTGTAGTTTGACTGACATAGGCCACGGATGATTTTGTACCGCCCTCTATTAATATGTATCCGGTTGGAAGAACCTCAATATTCATCTCTGACAATTCGTGCGCAGCAGAGATATGGTGTCCGATCAAATAATCTGGATTTCTTCCAGAAATTAAACTGAGAAATAAAATCGCATCAGCTTCCTCTGAAATCTGGTGAAAGGATCCGGGGAAAATGATGAGGGGTATGTTTGAATGCAATCGAATCGCTGAAATTGTTTCTTGAAATTCATTCCGACTAACGGTGCTGCCACCGACAAACACATAATCGACTTTAGCGAAACTAGCCTTCTCAAGTAGCGCAAACAATTTTTTGCCATTGTCGCATTTCTCTGGATCGATGAGAACAGCAATTCCTTTTGAAATTTCCCTGAAAGAATCAATATATGTTTTTGTCATTCTTCCTGCAATGCGTTAATGTTGACGGATACGACCAAGTCGTCGAGCGTAAAAATAGAAATTTCAGTATGATGAATTTTATCTCCTGAATGAATTCTCCCTTTCCATCGATTGTTTTCGAGAAGTGAAAGATGCAATTCGGTGCTGAAGATGATTCCTTTTCTACCGGCTATTTTGTATAGTGCCTCTTTTCCTGACCATACTTTTGTCATTTCCAAAGCGGAGGAGGTGTTCAAAGATTCCGTCTCTTCTAGTGATAAAAATTTTGAGGACAACTTGAGCAAACGAGTGTCTATTTTTTCAAGATCAAGCCCCACAGGAAAATCTTTAGAAAAAGCGATTCCAACTAAGCCCTTAGCATGACTAATGGAAATATATCCTTCACCCTCTATATAAGGTGCACCAAAGGCATCATAATGTATGTGTGTAAATCCAAATATGCGGTGACGTAAGATGCGCGTTGCCACAAATTCCATCTTGCGCTTGATGTGCGTGAAAGTAAAGTAGCGTTCTGTTTCTTGTTCGGTGAGATGCTCCAAATAATCAGTAGGATCAAATGCCTCATAATGCAACAAATGAATGTTGACTGAATCAATTGAATGTATTTCTTGTTTGAACTGCATCGAATTCCCTTTTTACAAATGAACTCATTTTTTTAAAGAAAATTTAGTTGAAAGAAAATTAACAATGAAAAGAGTGCAATCCCTTAATAATGTTGGGTTAGCAATTTGATATTCGTATCGTGTCACAAAAAATGTTGATTTTAATTTTTTTTAACACTTCGGTAAAGCCAACGATTTTTTCTATATTTATCGGCTTAAAAGCGACAAACTAGTTGAATGTCTAAACTAAACGTATGTTACAAAAATTAAACTTTTTTTTAGTAAGTATCTTTTTTACAGCATCTTGCGCCTTCTCTCAGACGGGCTTGGGTACTGTAAAAGGAACTGTGAAAGATGGTGACACGAAGCAACCAATTCCTTTCTGTAAGGTGGTATTGCTTCAGAGTGGATCTGTAAAAGGTGGGGCTAACACGGATTTTGATGGTAAGTTTATCATCAACTCGGTGCCGGCGGGTGAATATGATGTCGAAGTACGTAACGAGACAGAGGGTTACCAACCAACGGTATTGACAGGTGTAATCATCGTGGGTGATAAAATCAGATTCTTGGATGACCTGACAATTTCGAAAGCAAAAAACATTCAGGAAATTGAAGAGATGAAGGTTGTTGCCTTTAAGGTGCCTTTGATCGATAAAGATGGTGGTGCTTCGGGTTCGACAGTAACGCGTGAAGATATCGCTCGTCTCCCTGTTCGTTCAGCAGCAGGTGTTGCCTCAACAGTTGGTGGAGTAAACACAGATGAAGGTTCTGGTTCAATCTCAGTTCGTGGATCTCGTTCAGACGGTACATACTTCTATATAGACGGTATTAAGGTGCGCGGATCAGCTAACCTTCCAAAGTCTGCGATTGAAGAGGTATCGGTTATCACCGGTGGTCTTCCTGCAAACTATGGGGATGCAACAGGGGGAATCATCGCTGTAACTACGCGTGGCCCTTCTGCAAAATATTTCGGATCTATTGAAGGGGTTACTTCGGGTTTCTACATCAATGGTGCAGACAAGGATGGTTACGACGGAAAGGTTATTGGTCTTGATAAATATGGATATAACCTTTTGGAGGGAATGTTCTCTGGACCTTTGTTGATGAGACGTGACTCAACGGGTAAGAAGACGAAGCCACTTCTTGGGTTCTTAATTTCAGGTAACTACACGGATCAGTTGGATAGCCGTCCATTGGCTGGAGGTAGCTACCGCATCAAGAAAGATGTACGTGATGATTTGCTTGCCAATCCATTGCGCCCAACATCAACGGGCCAAGGTACATTCTACAATGCCTCATTCCTCCATAAAGATGCGTTTGAAAAAACGGATTGGAGAATGAATGCTCGTCAAACGGTTATTTCTGGTCAAGGTAAAATTGACTTTAACCTCGGACCAACATTAAACTTAACTTTCGGTGGATCAATGAACTACAGTTACGGAACAAATTATTCGTATACGGGTTCATTGATGAATTTCCAAAACTTCGGAGTATATAAATCATTGGATTACCGTGTGTTCGGACGATTGACACAACGTTTTACAAACACAAAAGAGGGTAGTGCTTCAAAAGTGAAGTCTTTCTACTACTCATTGATGGTGGATTATTCAAAATCTAAAAATGATGTGTACGATCCAAACCACAAATACAGCATGTTTAATTATGGTCACGTAGGTACGTTCACGACAACGCGTCGTCCATCGTATGAATTTGATCAAACGACACAAACATTTGTGCACAACGGTTTCCGTGATGTTCAGGTAGATTTTTCTCCTTCTGAAACGAATGCTGCCCTTGCTGCAATAACAACACAGTATTATAATATCTACGCGAATGATCCTGAAAATCACTACGAAAACTTATTCCAAATCCAACAAGGGAATGCGCTTCGTAATGGTGATGCTCCATCGGCTGTTTACCAAATGTGGTCAAACATCGGAACACCTTACAACTATTTCGGAAAAACTGAAAACGATCAGTTCCGTGTGACAGGTTCTGGTTCAGTGAACATCGGTGATCATGCAATCTCATTAGGATTTGAATACGAGCAACGTTTCGACCGCGGTTGGACTTCTGGAACAACAACGAATGGTGGAACAAATGGTCCTCTAGGAATTTGGTCGATTGCACGTCAGTTGACAAACTTCCACATCAAAGAATTGGACATGAATTCAGGCGTTGTGTCTGATTCAGGTTCATTTAAAGCAATTACATACAACCGTTACAACTCAGGGTATGCCTATCAATCAGGTACCGGGGAGTACGGTGGACAAGGGGGTAACCAAGATCAATATGGTAATCCCGTTCAAGATAACCAATCATTCTTTGACTACAACCTTCGTAACTACTTGTATGAGCAAGGTGCAATTTCTGCTGGTGGTGCTGGTTCTGATTTTATCGATATTGACCAGTACGACCCATCAATCTATACCTTCGACATGTTCTCTCCGGATGAATTGTTGAACGGTGGAAACTCTTTTGTATCGTACTTTGGGTATGACCACACAGGTCAAAAAGTGCGCGGGTCGACAGATATCAACAAGTATTTCAACGAGTTTGACAAAAACGGAAACTACCGTCGTTTTGTAGGTGCCTTCCAACCAACATATATGGCTGGATACATCATGGACAAGTTTGCCTTCAACGATATCGTATTTAACGTGGGTGTTCGTGTCGATGTATTCGATGCCAACCAACCGACATTAAAAGATCCTTACTTGTTCTACAATGCAAAGTCTGTTGCTGAAGCGAAGCAATTGGCTGTTGACAATCCTACAGCGTATTCATGGGTAAATATTCCTGAAGCGATGGGGGACAATTACACAGTATATGTGAATGATGTGAATAACCCAACTGCAATTAATGGTTTCCGTGTTGAGAACAACTGGTACAATGCAAATGGTGTTCAAGTAGAGGATCCAAAAGTGTTGAGAGGCGCTACAGGTATTCAGCCTTGGTTGCAAAATCCATCACAAGATACGCCAAGCGCAGATGCGTTCCAGGATTACAAAGCGCAAGTAAACGTAATGCCACGTATCGCATTCTCATTCCCTATATCGGATGAGGCATCTTTCTTTGCTCACTACGATATCTTGACAAAACGTCCAACTTCAGGTTACCGTTTTGATCCATTCGACTACCAGTTCATCCAATCAAGAAGTGCAGTTATCGACAACGCGAACTTGAAGCCTGAAACAACAGTAGATTACGAATTAGGATTCCAACAGGTATTGTCGAAGACATCATCATTGAAAATCTCAGCATTCTACCGCGAGCAACGTAACAACGTGCAGTTGGTGAATGTATTCGAAGCATATCCAGCTACGTACCGTACATATGGTAACCGTGATTTCGGTACCGTTAAAGGTGTGACAGTATCTTACGACATGCGCAGAACGGGTAACATCCGTATGACAGCTGCCTACACCTTGCAGTTCGCTGACGGTACAGGTTCAGATGCAACGTCTGCTGCAGGTCTAGTAAATGCTGGTTTGCCAAACTTGAGAGCAATCTTCCCTTACTCATTTGACCAACGTCACGCATTTGCCATCACAATGGATTACCGTTATGGTGAAGGTGCAGATTACAATGGTCCAGTGATTGGTGGCATGAACTTGTTGGAAAACACTGGTTTGAACATCATTTCTAACATTTACTCTGGATCACCTTACTCCTCACAAACATTCATCACGGATGATGCGATTGGTAACTTGAGCTCAGGGTTGAATGGTACATTGAACGGTTCACGTTTGCCTTGGTCTTACCGTTTGGATATTCAGTTGGACCGCACGTTCAACGTGGAGTTCGGAAAAGAAGACAAAAAGAAAACAACATTCTTGAACGTTTACCTTCGTGTAACAAACTTGTTCAACCGCTTCAACGTGCTTAGCGTTTACCGTGCTACAGGAAACTGGGATGACGATGGTTACCTTGCAGCAGCTGCAAACCAGTCGTCAATCCAAAACCAGTTGGATGAGCAAGCGTTCAGAGATTATTATACCATGAAAATTCAAAACCCATACAACATCAGTTCTCCAAGAACGATCCGTTTGGGTGTTAAATTTGACTTCTAAAAATAGCATAAGAAAATCGAATTATGAAAAAGCGAATAATAGGAATTGTAGTAGGGGTATCGATTGTATTGTCGAATAGTGCCTTTGCTTATTTAGCGCCTGGCGATATCGGCAAGAAAGTTACGCCAACGCAAAAAGGAGCAAACTGTGCCCCAGCTACAGCAAAATTGATCCTTCAGTTTAATGACGTAAAGTGTCTGATTGAGCAAGGTGGAAGTATGTTCCAAAACCGCGCGGCTACTGTTGCTTCGTACGAGGTGCCTAAAGGAAGTGGATTGCACGTAATATTTGCAGGCGCACTATGGATGGGTGGTACAGATGTTAACGGTCAGTTGAAATTGGCTGCGTTGCGTTACCGTTCTGGGAATGATTTTTGGCCTGGTCCACTCAGCGTGAATCCAGGTTCTGGAAACTATGATCCGGGAGCTCCAATTGGTGCAGGTGTAGTGCGTGACTTTGGTGAGGCGAACATTGATCCAGATCAGTGTATCGCGTATGACCAATTCTATACAATCCGTAAGTCAGAGGTTATTCGTTTTAACTTGTGGTGGGAGTGTAACAACATTACACCTCAACCAGAGGGATGTGACGACATCACAGATCCAACGGCAGATGAGTTGAACCGCATTGAGAACTGGCCAGCACATGGTGATGTTTCACTAGGTCAAGATTATTATTTGGCTCCTTTCTACGATAGAAACCAAGATGGTGTCTACAACGCATTGGACGATGGTGACCACCCTTGGTACGATGATATTTTAGGTCGTGACGATATCGAATGTGGGATCGACCGTCGTGTGTCACTTTTTGGTGATGAAACGCATTGGTGGGTATTCAATGATAAAGGAAACATCCACACGGAAACAAATGGTGATCCAATTGGAATGGAAGTTCGTGCTCAAGCATTTGCCTTTGCGACGAATGACGAAGTAAACCGTATGACATTTTACAACTACGAGTTGATTAACCGAGGTACACAGACCTTGTACAACACTTACTTCTCTCAGTATCTTGATGCTGACGTTGGAAACTTCTCGGATGACTATACGGGGTGTGATGTGTCTCGTGGATTAGGGTACATGTACAATGGTGACCTTTTCGATGAAGTAAACTCCGGTAAATTGGGTTACGGCGAGAATCCACCAGCTGTGGGATGTGACTTCTTTGAAGGTCCTTACCAAGATGCTGATGGAATTGATAACGTTGGACCTTATTTCGATGAAGCATTGGATTCATTGATTGTTCCTTCTGTGATACAAGCGATTGCTGGAAAAGGTATCGTTTACAAAGGTGTTGGTATCGGTTATTCGGATGGTATTATCGATAACGAACGTTTTGGTATGCGTCGATTTACCTACTATACATCTACATCACAGTATCCTTACAATGACCCTTCTTCGGCATCAGAATACTACAACTTTATGAGTGGTAGCTGGGCCAATGCTTCTGAAATGTTCTATGGTGGTTTGGGTTATGAAGGTTCAACCGGTGTAATAAACACTGTTCCTTCTGATTATATGTTCCCAGGAACATCTGACCCATTAAACTGGTCGACGGCTGGTACAGACGTTTCGGCGTCTTTCCCTAACGGTTGGGATGAAGCAACGAACAACAACCCGAAAGGTGACCGTCGTTTCGTGCAGTCTGCTGGACCATTTACATTGAAGCCTGGTGCGGTAAACAACATTACTGTAGGTATCGTATTCGGTCGTGGAACAGACGGAGATTTGTTCTCTTCTGTAAATGCAATGAAGCGCGCCGATACAAAAGCTCAGGCCTTGTTCGATGCGTGTTTCAAGATTCTTTCTCCTCCAGATGCGCCTAAATTAACAATACAGGAGTTGAAAAACGAGTTGATCTTGATGATTGAAAACCCATCTTCTTCAAACAACTACCAAGAAGGCTACGAAGAGAAAGATGAAATCAACATTACAGACCCTACGGTAGACCGTTTCTATCGTTTTGAAGGATACCAAATCTACCAGTTGAAAGCTGTGGATGTTTCTGTAGCTGATATCAGTGATCCAAGCAAGGCACGTTTGGTGGCTCAAACAGATAAGAAAAATGGTATTTCTCGAGTAATCAACTTCGAATTTGACGAAGATCTTGGTTTCGCTGTCCCAGTTGAAAAAGTGGATGGTTCAGATGAAGGAATACAGCACTCGTTCAAATTAACTGAAGATGCATTCGCATCTGGTGACCGTCGTTTGATCAACCACAAAACATACTACTATGTGGCGATTGCTTATGCATACAACCAATTTAAGAAATACGATCCTACTGATCCATTGTTCTTAGATGGTCAGAAAATACCATACATTTCGTCTCGTTTGAATTATGATGGAACTGCGATTGCTGCAATCCCAGCAATTCCTCACGATCCAGCTCCTGAAGCAGATGGAACTATCCAACGCATTGAATATGGTTCATCACCGAAAATTACACGTTTGGATGGATACGGAAATGGAAACCATTCACTTGAGTTTGATGACTTGACAGCAAGTACAATCTTGTCACAAGGGTATATGGAAAATCCAACCTATGACCTAGGTGCAGGACCAATCCAGGTGAAAGTTGTAGATCCATTGAACTTGGTGAACGGGTATTTCGAATGCAAGTTCCGCGACTATGTGCCGAGTTCAACAAACTCTGCAGATACAGCAAGCTGGGTGATTTACCGCTACGATTCAAAAGGAGGTAACTTCTTAGATTCTGTAAGTTCCGAATCGGCTATTGATCGTAACAATGAACAAATCATTCCACAATGGGGTATCTCTGTTCAAATCTATCAAGAGAAGTATTACGGTGCGTCTGGAAATGCTTCAGTTAAGGTGACAGATATGATCGATGCAACAATTGAATTTGAAGATTCTTCAAAACAATGGTTGACTGCTGTCCCAGACAATGATGCATTCTTCCCGACGAACTGGATTCGTTCAGGAGACTATTCTCCAGATCCAGCAACGGACTGTTTACCTGATGGAGTAGATTATCTGAATCCTTGTAATTATAAGGATGAGTCAGGTCAGGACAATGACAAGAAGTTTGCGAAGATTTTAGATGGCGGTATTGCCCCTCATAGACTGGTAGGATATCAAGCGAGTTATATGCCGATGGCGTATTACAACTTGACAAGCCCGGGATCTGCAAAAAGCAATGCTTCAATTTCATTCTTGCCAAGTGTCGATATCGTTCTTACAGATGATAAATCGAAATGGACTCGTTGTCCAGTAATTGAACTTGGTCGCGAATCAGCATTGAATGTTGGTGGTGCTCAGCCAGGTGCCTTGCGTGCAAGTCAAAGTGTTGACAAAGAAGGTAACCCTGATGGAACTGGAACAGGTATGGGTTGGTTCCCAGGTTATGCGATTGACCTTGAGTCGGGTGCTCGTTTGTACATGGCCTTTGGTGAGTGCTCATTCTTGGGTGCTGAAAATGGTGCTGATATGAGATGGAATCCAACTGATCGTTTTGTGAATGGTGTCGGTTCTCCTTTGTTGGGTGGTGTTCAACCTTTCTATGTATTTAGCTACAAACAAGCAACAATCAATAGCTACGTTTCTGGTTACGATTTCCCAGCATACATTCCTTCAGAAGGTGAAAACAATGCAACGAATGCTGTATATCAAAAATACCTTGAAGTCATAGCGAACAACTCATCTGCGAAGCGTGAATTGTACGGAAGCCTAACTTGGGTGGCTTACCCGATGCTGACGCCGGGTCAAGACTTGTTGTCAACGGATGTGAAAATTCGTTTGAGAATCAATAAGGAGTACAAGAACTTCATTGGTTCAGGTGAAAATAACGGTAAACCAATGTATTCTTGGTCAATGGATGATATCTTCACTGAAACAGCTAGTGCTGATGCCTTGACGGATGCACTTAGCTTGATCAATGTGGTACCGAATCCTTACTATGCATTCTCTGAATACGAGCGTACGCGCTTGGATACACGTGTAAAAATCACAAACCTTCCTGAACGTTGTACGGTGAAAATCTACAGTTCAAACGGTAAGTTGGTTCGTACCTTCAAAAAAGACAGTCCAATTACTTCATTGGATTGGGATTTGAACAACTGGAAAGGTATTCCAGTGGCTGGTGGTGTGTATTTAATCCATGTGGAAGTACCAGGAGCAGGAGAGGTGATCCTCAAATTCTTCGGAGGTATGCGTCAAGTAGACTTACAAGGTACTTAATTGATTTAAAAGTAAAAGTGAAATGAAAAGTTCAACAATGAATATGAAGAACATCCTTTTCGGCGGAGCAATGGCGTTCAGTATGATCGCAACTGCAGGTAATGAAGACCGCGTAGGTTCTGCAGGAGCATCCCACTTGTTGGTGAATCCATGGGCGCGAAGCGCAGCTTTTGGTGACGCTGGTATTTCAAGCGTAAATGGCTTGGAGGCGACATACACAAATATTGCAGGTCTTGCATTTACAGATAAAACTCAAATCAAGTTCAACTACAGCAACTGGATGGGTTCTGCGGGTATCTCAATGAATAGCGCAGGTATTGCTCAACGCATTTCTGAAACGGATGTCATTGCAGTGAGTGTTCAATCGTTAAACTACGGGGACATTCCAATTACTACGGTAGCAAACCCTGAAGGAAACATCGGTTTCTTCTCCCCAAGAGCGAATATCTTCAACGTAGGATATGCACGTGCGTTTTCTCAATCGATTTATGGGGGAATCAACTTCAAAGTGATTTCTTCTAGTATTTCCAACTTGAAATCTTCAGGTATGGCTATTGATGCAGGAATTCGCTACGTAACTGGTGAAAGAGATCAAATTAAGTTTGGTATCGCATTGAAAAATGTAGGTCCTGTAATGCGCTACAAAGGAGATGGACTTGCGCAACAAGTAGATTACCTAAGTTCTGGTTTCACGGCATCTTTGGAAGAACGTTCAGCAAACTTTGAAATGCCTTCTTTGTTGTCTATCGGTGGTTCATATGATTTTCTTTTAGGTGGTCCAAAGTCTAAACCAGCGATTGGAACAACTACTGAAACTTCAGCAGCTCAACACAAATTGACTTTGGCACTAGGATTTACAGCGAACTCATTCTCGTATGATCAATTCCGTCTCGGATTGGATTATGGAATGGTTGGTGAAAAAGTGGCATTTAACCTTCGCGGTGGTTTTGTTTACGAAAGAAATATTCTTTCTGTTGAGAACCGTTCAAATGCATTGGTAGGACCAACAGCTGGTTTCTCACTTGATGCGCTTGTCGGTCAAAACAAAACAGCTTTAGGCATCGAATACTGCGCTCGATTTGCAGGGATCTTCGGAATCATTCATACAATCGGTGCAACAATCGATTTGAAATAATAAAAAGAATTTTCTATTTTTGAAATATCAAGAGGGCCCTAGTGGCTCTCTTGTTTTTGTTTAATACCACCACAAGACGATAATTATGTCACAGATAAGTTACTACACAGAGGAAGGTTTGAATAAGTTGAAGGAGGAGCTACACCAAATGAAAACTGTTCAGCGCCCTTCTATTTCAGAACAAATCGCTGAAGCGAGAGACAAAGGTGACTTGTCTGAAAACGCAGAATACGACGCGGCGAAAGAAGCACAAGGATTGCTAGAAATGAAAATTTCTAAACTTGAGGCGGTGATCTCGAATGCACGACTCATTGACGAAACGAACATTGATTCATCGAAAGTCCTTATTCTATCGAAGGTGAAAATTCGAAATGTTGCGAATGGGATGGAGATGGAGTACACATTGGTCGCTGAAAATGAAGCAGATTTAAAAGCCAAAAAGATTTCTATTGATTCTCCGATTGGAAAAGGTTTGCTTGGAAAAAAACAAGGTGATTTAGCTGATGTTCAAACCCCGAATGGAATCATCAAGTTTGAAGTTGTGGAAATTTCCCGATAAACACATGAGTACCATTTTTGCTAAAATCATTTCAGGGGAAATTCCTTCATTCAAGGTGGCCGAAAACGATGATTTCCTGGCTTTCCTGGATATCAATCCTCTTCGAATGGGTCACACGCTTGTCATTCCGAAACAAGAGATCGATTATTTTTTTGATATATCACCTGAAGACCTGGCGAAGATGATGGAATTTACGTCTTCAGTGGCCAAAGCAATAAAATTGGCTTATCCGTGTAAGAAGGTCGGTATGACAGTGATTGGTTTGGAGGTTCCACATGCACATATTCATCTGGTACCTATGGATGGGATGCCAGATATGAACTTTTCAGGACCAAAATTAAACCCTTCAGTGGAGGAGTTGAGTGAAGCTGCAAAACGAATTCTTGTGGCTATGTCCGCGAAATAAGCTGATACAACACGAATCCAAGTACCAACATTCCACCCATGGCCTTTAGGTTCGTAAGTGGGGATTTACTCTTAGGTTTTAAAAATAAGGTATTGCAAAACTTCCGGTAGAATTCGGTCAATGCTGTAATTTTCGATGCAAACACAACGAAAATCCCAATAAACACAACAGCAAATGCAATTGTTATCCACGGTTGTCTGTACGTCTCAAGGTCTTGTGTATTCACCGACGTAATGATGGTATCAAGTCCAAAGCCACTCACAGCTCCATAGAGTACGATTAAGTGCAAAATAAAGATCGGCAAAGTGTTTTGTCCAACAGCGAGTAAAGTTTTGTTTATGGTGGTTTTATTGCGTGTTGCGAGAATCACGCACATAACTAGAACCAGAGACAGCGAAAAACGAAGAAAGAAAGAATCCATTAAGCGGAAAAAGCGAATGGGTTTGTCCATGAAGTGACTTAAAACTGCGTCACAAGACAAACGAAACAAGACCTGAATGACAATCAACGAAATAGCAGCAATCAATAGGTTGCGGAGTCCATGTCGAGAAGTGGCATCAAATCCACGGGCAATCAAGGAGCCAATAAAAGCACCGCCGAGGACATACCCACAAAAAGGAAATACGCTGAATACACTATGCTCTCCCCCAAAGAAATTATTGAACACCTCAGGTAGGAAGGGAAGTTGAGTGTGAGCGTCATAATA
Organism: Chitinophaga pinensis; assembly: GCA_943327315.2. Taxonomy (GTDB): domain Bacteria; phylum Bacteroidota; class Bacteroidia; order Flavobacteriales_D; family Crocinitomicaceae; genus M0103. Next base: position 6,497 of record CALPWQ020000049.1, on the reverse strand, counting down.
CTGAACAATCACAGGTTGCATAAAAATGCATGTTAAGGCCGCTCCAACTAAAAAATAGGGAACATAGTGCATTTTCTTCATGAAATGTGCGAAGACATAAATGCCAATCGTGAGAAGCAAGCCAATGGCAATGCAATGAAGGATGTGAAAGGTGTAGAATCGATCTCCGACAAGGTGTGTGAAATAAGAGAAGGGGTTGTAATGAAACTCTTTCGTAAATGCCATCCATTCTTCTGCCCAAGTACCCGTGTTTTTTGCAATTGTCCTGAAATTTATTTGTACTAAATAGGCCCAGCCCAATAAGGTTACCACGCGAACTAGCCCTTTCTTAACGCGTTCTGAATTGTAAATTTCACTGCCTTTGCGTTCAAGTAAATACATGAAAACAACACCCGTAATGGTAAGAAATAATGGAGCTGTATTGCCGCGAATACTGGCAAAAATGGAATATACCCATTCGTCTTTGTCCTTGAATTGCTCATCTAGCCACATCACAATGAAGTGCCCCTCGAGCATAAGTAAAATGGAAATGGAACGTGTTACATCAATGAAAAAAAGTCGGTCGGCGGATTTTTTTGGTTTTAGTTCTGCCATGAATTAGCTCTTTTTCTTTTTGGGGTTTGAGGTCGCGTATTTGTCGGAATGCGAAACCGTAATTTTTTTTGTCAAAATATATTCATGACAATCACGCACCACTGTTAATGTCACAGTATAGGTTCCATTCTTTTCGTAATAGTGCTTCGGGTGGTACCTCTTTGAGACACTCCCGTCCCCAAAATCCCATAAGATCGAATTGTAATACTTCGTGCGGTTCTGAATGCTGATGTTGGTCCAATGTTCATGAATAGAGAAATCCATAATGGGGGGTGTCGGCATGGGATGACTCAAGCTGTCCAATTTAAAGTAGCTGTAGTTGTCTCGAATAATTTTACTTGCCGTCGCAATCAATGTCGTTTTCCAATCGTGATTCAGTTTGATGGGCGAATATTCACCATTGGAGGTTTTGTTATAAAATGCGGTGTAAAAGGTCGTGGCAATGGTATAACTTCCATTGAAATTGGGATGCTGATTGTCTGACTCGTACAGATTTATTTCTGGATGATTCTCACGAATGTCTTTCCAAACCAATCCGACAGGGACAATGGGATAGTCGAACTCGTGCTGCAAAAGCTTGTATCCATATAGAATGCGCGCCTGCATCTTGTCGTAGGTATTGTTTGCTTCTTGCTCTGCAAAGCCATCTTTGTATCCCCAGGTCATGTAAAAATAGATTTGAGCACATGGACTAAAGGTTAAAACTGAGTCAATCAACTGACGCACATAAGGAATGGTTTCCGTCATGATGACGCTTGAGTCTTGGGCAAATTCTCTACTAAATCCTTGAATGACAACGATATTCCAAGGTCTTGATTTCATCTTGTAGTAGGTAGTAGGGCGCTCAGAATGCTGCTTCAGTGTACTTCCGCTTACCGCAATTGAATCCGCATACACCGTTTGATTGTTGGCTTTTGCAATGCGTTCAAAAAGTTTAGGCATGTTGTTGTAATGCGTGTAACTATTCCCAATAAACAACACATTTTGATTTTGAGAAAAGGATTCAAAATTCGCAATGATGAAGATCAGAATAAGCAGTCGTTTCATTGTTGATGGATTATTTATTCTCTTTAGAAAATCGTTTTCGAATAGGAAAAATTATGCCTAAAATGCGGTCGTAAAACGCAGTCAATGGCTTGATGTAATAGACCATCACGGCAAACAGTGAAATAAATAGCGCTGCACCAATTGCCGCTTCATAGGGATTCAGTGGATTCATGTCGCGTGAAATGAATTTAGCAATCCCAAAGTGAATGATGGCACCATAAAGTACAATCATGTGCACAACGAAAACAGGTAAGGTATTTCGTCCCATGCGAATGAATAAATTCTCTTTGATGGTAAAAAGCTTTTCTACTAGCGACAAGATACCCAATACCATTAGAATCATACCAAGGTTTTCAAACAACCAATTGCCACTTGCAAGATACTCAATCCCAAAGCCAAATGAACGTGTCATGAAGTGGTGAACGAAGTATAAAAACTGGGTGGAAAAAAAGAACATCGAAAACCCTGTGGCAAGCAAAAATCCAGGGATGATCCATTTGCTTTTGTTCATCCATGCAGTATGCAGCAACACGCCTATGCCCGCACCAAAGAATGTATACCCCAAATGCGGCGCAAGGGGAAACATTGAACGGTGGGAAGGGGCATGAATGATGTTTTGAATGAAATTAGGCCAACCGTAGGGCCACGGAATCACCCCTGCCTCGTTGCGTATTTTACTCAATGGCGCCCAAAAGGAGAAAATGACCAGCGAGAATACAAAATAATACACCCATAGTGGGATAACTTTGATCAAACGATACAAGCCGTATGTCAGCAATAATCCGAGTATTCCAAAACCTATACATTGTAGAATGTGAAATCCTTTGGGCATCAGGATATATCCCCAGAACAGCAATTCGGCCACACGCTTAAATCCTTTTTTAACGCGTTCATTTCCGAAGAATGGTTCGCCCTTATTGGCATATAGAAGATACACAAAAATCAATCCCGTCATGGTCAAGAACATGGGTGATGTGTACCCACGTATAATGTGCCAGCAGTCGTACCAGAAAAAATCAGGATTCACAAAGTGAGCGGCCGGACTTCGAAATCTTGAACCCAAGGTTTGGTCTACGAAATGTCCTTCAAGCATCAGAATAATGGCGATGGAACGTGCCATGTCAATGAACATTAATCGAGGACGCTTTACCGGTATCTTACTCATTCGATTCGTTGATTTGGCTGCAAAGGTATTAATTCGCACGGATGCATCCAAACTATAAACCTTCGCCTAACACACGGATGGTAATTGGACTTGTATATCCTTTGAAATAAATATACACTGGAGTGGAGAATAGACCTTTAGGTACTTGTCCAGTAGATGTGAATTGAATGTTTGTTTCTGTAAAGGCTGGAATCTCATTTTCCATGGTGACTTGAACGATGTTTCCGTTGAAGTCAATTCGATCAAGTTCCAATGTTTGATTGCTCTTATTTTTGAACACGCTATTTTTTACCCATGTTACTCCCTGCGCAACTGAACCAAGATCCACAGATGTAGGTGTGATTTCAGTGTAAAAGGCTAAACTGTCGTCTTGAATGGATTCAACACTCTGTATCTCTATCTTTCGCTCAATCGCAGCAGCTCTTGAATAAACGGAGTTGCGCTGGTCGTTGACGTTGTCACTGGTCAATTGATTGGCGGTGTATTCTCCAAAAGGAACTTGCGAAAAGATGACATAACCACCGTTCTCGGCTATACCATCCAAATAAGGAACAAAAACACCATTTTCGAAGGTGCGTAAATAATTCATGAATGAGGAAATTCTTCGCTTGGTCAAATTGACGTTGTAGGCAGTTTTGTGCAATGGACTCGCAAAGCCTTGAATCGTGACTTTAATGCGTGCACCTTTTTTCAATTCTTCCAGCAGTAAATCTCTGAACAAGTAAAGGTCTCTGACTCCTTGATCGACATATTCGATGAAAAAACTTTCGATGTCCTCGCGTGCATCCTCAGCTTTTACTCCGCTCAATCCATTGGCATATTCTTTTTGATAGTCGGGCAGTAACTTCCGGTAGTCCTCGTAACTCGTAAGGTAGTTCACTTTTGTAATGGTGTCTTGTGTTTTAGGATCTGGGCAATCGTTATGAAAGAAAAGTGTGACCGGTAAGCGCTTATTCAAATCTTCCAAAGTCTCTTTGGGTGTTGGAGGAACAATAAGCACAGGTGGTGACGCTGAAAAGATATCGCTACAGCAGGTTGGGTTTTTGCTGTAAAGAACCCCAAGACGATTGCTTGAAAAATAACTGGTATCCCCAAATTTAAAATAATACAGATCATTCGCTGGACTGTTGATCGGTATTCCAACATTTTTCGGTTCACCAAACTGCGTGTTGTAGGGAACGGAAAAAACGTCATATCCACCAAAACCGTCATGCCAAGAGGACGAGAAATAAAGTATGTTCGTTCGTTGATCCCACCAAGGTGACAATTCATTGTCTACTGAATTTATCGTTTTAATGGCACGTGGCTTGGCGTATTCATTCCCGTTTTTAATCGCCGAAAACCAAATGTCCATACCGCCTTCACCTCCCTCTCGGTTCGAAGAATAAAACAAAACTTCTTGTCCATTCATCATTCCTATTGCAGGCATTGAGGTGTTGCTTCCATCCACATTGATGAGTTCTCCCAAGGAATCTGCAGCTGTCCATTTGCCATTTTCAAAGCGCGAAACCATGATTTTACAGGTGTAATTGTACCCTTCGTCGGTGCACAAGCTGAAATAAAATCGTTTTCCATCTAATGAAAAGGCACCATTTCCAGTGCTGAATTCAGCAAAAAACAAATCATCAATACGCTGAGATTGACCCAAAGATCCTGAATCAAGTGCTGACTGATACAGCCGTGTTTTATAACTCTTGGTATAAACCTCCTCGCCCGAACCAATGGAATCAGCTCGTAGTGAGGAGAATATAAAAGATCCTTCAGAAATCGAATGGCCAAATTCAGAATTGGGTGTGTTGACGGTTTCTGGTAAGCGCGAAAACACAAGGTTCGCGGTGTCCTTAAGGGCTGATTTTGCCCACAGGCACGATTCCATCTCTCGTTTCGCTTTCAGGTAGGGGTATTCTTTTCTTGCCTTGGCAAACTTTTTCTTGGCCTTTTTGAAAGTGTCCAATGCTGAGTCGTACTTGCCATTGCATTTTTGCATCAGCCCAAGGTAAATCAATGACATTGGATAGAGCATCGCTTCTTCGCGATCATAAACTTTTTCGTAATAATATTCGGCTTTTCGGTAATCCTTAAATGCCCGCAATGCTTCTGCGTAATTCCACAACGTTTCAACGGAATTGGAATCAAGTTCCATGGCCATTTCATACAACTCAACGGAATAATAATAATCTCCATTGCGGTATTTGTCCTCCGCAGCTTTGAGGTATTGTGCGAGCCGCGATTGTGCTGAAATCCCGAAAGATGCGCACAGAAAAACCAGTATTAAATGAAATCTGGACATACGCGGTGTTGCATCTTTTTAGGTTTAAATCGGCTCAGGATGTAGCGCGTAGCAATTTCAAACCCGCCGCGCATGTTACTTGCTGGAACCAATTTCGAAAAGTTGATGTCATAACTCAATCCAACAAACCAACTTTGGTAATCCATGCCAACACTGACATAGGCGGCATCGGAAGTGCGGTACCAGATTCCAGCATATACGGCCTTGTAGTCGCCTCGCTTGTTGATCAATGTGTATTTCAGTGAAGATCCAGCGATAAATTCCCGGTATTTTCCTTGAATGGATAAATTGAACGAAGGAATCAAGTCCCAATCAGAATCGATGGCGTAAATGCCTTTTACAAAAAAGTTGTAGCGAATGTCTCGAGGAATCACGGAAGTGTAGAATCCTTGATTTGGTCGGTTCAAGTTGAACATGCCAAAGCCAGCTGTGATTTTTTCGCGTTTGTTGATCAAGTATTCGTACAAAATACCTGCACCAACAGAGAAATTTGTTTTTCTGTCGGTTTGAAACAACTCATTGCTTGGAAGATTTGGATCAAACTGAGTACCATTAAACTGGTTGTCAAAATTCAGCTGATTCCAATTGATTTGTCGATGATTCATCCCGAAATTCATGCCTCCACGAAGAACGTGACTGGAGTCGGATGTCAGTTTTAATAGATAAGAAACGTTTGCTTGAAGCTCGGTTGTCTGCAATTTACCATCTCCCACGGCATCGTGAAAAAAGAGAAGGCCTACACCAAGGTTTCGATAGTTTGGCAGGTGCATGTCTGTCGACAAAGAAAGGGTACTGAAGGGAACGGTGACACTGCGCCATTGATTGCGATAATTCCCTACAAAGCGGTAATCGCCATCAAAATGCCCAGCATGACCCGGGTTTTGAAACATGGGGATATCATTAAACTGCGACCAATGGATGTCTTGAGCCAGTGAAGTGCTGTATGTCATCAGTGCAATCAATCCAATAAGTAGAATTCTTTGAATCATGCCATTGTCAAGTGAACTTAAAACTAATGAAAATCTTTGAAAGTAGGACGACTAGCTTCGTTATTGGGGATTTGTTCCCTTCGGGAGTGGGGAAATTAGCAGTTACTAGTGACAAGTTACGAGTTACAAATTACGAAGAAAGATCAAGTCTTTAAGCGAAGCGGTCTTTTGTCTAAATTGCACAGTGTATTTTTGGTCATTTTGAATTATGTTCAGGTTTTGTTCGCTCACCTCCGCTGCGAAAAAGCCGCTGGGGCGGAATATCAAAAACGAATTTTAGTGAACTTCTCTAGTATTGACACCTGCGTTATAGCTTAGGAAGCATGTATAAACCACCCCATGCCCCTCCACGAGGGGATTTTTATTTTTTTCTTGCTGAGTGTCAACTCACCAAACATTCATAATTCGTAAT
>CALPWQ020000048.1 GCA_943327315.2 Chitinophaga pinensis | reverse complement strand
TCGTTGTTGTAGATTTTAAATTGTTGTGTTGTCGATCCAATTGTTGTGAAAACAGTATCGAAAACAAGCGTATCCACTGAGAAGGATAAATTCTTTTTAGAAAGCAGCGAAGATTTGTTGCAACTTTGTAGAGACGCAGACAACACAAGCAGCGCAAAAAACGATAAGAGAGGTACGAGTGCTTTTTTCATTCTGATTTCGAAACAAAAGTAACGAAAAGTAAGCGGAATTATTTTATTTGAGTTTGCGTTTGATTTTTCAAAAGTTTGTGTAAATTTGCAAACCCTAATTGGGACTAGAATCAAAAAATAAAGAAAATGAGAAAAGATATTCACCCAGACAATTACAGATTGGTTGTTTTTAAAGACATGACAAACGAATATGCGTTTATTTGTCCTTCTTGTGCTACTTCAAGTGAAACAATTTCATGGGAAGATGGCAATGAGTACCCGCTTGTTAAATTGGATATCTCCCATAAGTCGCACCCATTCTTCACTGGAATTGTACAATTCGTGGATACTGCGGGTCGTATCGATAAATTCAAAAACCGTTATGGTCGTCACATGAAGTGATTCCATTCAAAATATGTAAGGCCTCTTGATGTTTCAAGGGGCTTTTTTTTTGAAATTCATTGCCTTTTAATGTATCGACCTTATCCTTATCTTTGATTCGTGAAACATATTCGCCTCTTTTTCTTATCGTTCCTCCTTTGCTTCTGTTTTCAACACAGTGCATCGGCTTCGCGTTTGGTAAAAGGATTTGAAGCACTTGAGATTTACGATTATTTCAAAGCGAAAAGCAATTTCGAAAAGTCCTTAAAGCGCTACGAATCCCCAGCGTCCTTTGGACTAGCACGCATTTATTTAAGAAAAGACAATCCATTTCACAGCATTGACAGTGCCTATTATTATATCCTTCGATCGCATGCCTCGCTGGGAAAAGTAAAAGAAAAGCAGCTGGAAAAGTTGATTGTTTTTGGATTTTCTGCGTCTTCAGTTCTTGAACTTAGGCAATCTATTGCGGCTGAATTTTTTATCCGCGCAGAAAAAGAAAATACAGCATTGGGCTATCAGAAATTTATGGATGACCATTCATGGGCGAATGAAATGGAGTTAGCAAGATATCGTCGTGATTCTCTCGCGTATCAAGATGCTAAATCCATTGGTAGTTCAGAGGCATTCGAAGGCTTTCGAGACAATTTTACAGGGAGTGTTTTTTCTGACTTAGCATTGAAGGACTATTATATAGCGAAGTATCAGGAAGTAACAGCCAATCATACGCTTGATTCCTACGTGGCATTTTTGGCCTGTTGCCCGGATAATCCCTATGCTCCAATCGCCCAGGATAGCGTTTATTCATTGAGTACTCGATCAAAAACGCTTGATGAGTTCGTATATTTTGTTGAAAATAATAGTGGAAATCAGAATGTCACAGATGCATGGAAAAAAATCTATCAGCTGTACATGATCGATTTTACAGCGCAAAGATTGGTTCAATTCAAAACAGATTTCCCTGACTATCCTTTTTTAAATACACTTGAGCAAGAGCAAAGTTTGTTGAATACGAGTTTATTTCCTTTTAAACGGGATGGACGCTACGGATTTATGGATCGAAATGGAGCAGTGGTTATTGATCCACAGTTCGATCAACTTGGATTCTTTTACGAGGGATTGGCTACCGCAGTGAAAGACGCACGCTACGGGTATGTGGACAAACTTGGAAGTGAAGTGCTGCCCTTTCGTTTTGAATCTGCCAGTGATTTTGAAGGGGGGCGAGCTATTGTGCAGGAAAATGGGTTGTACGGTGTCATTGATCGCATCGGAAATTACATCTTGAAACCGATTTACTCAGATATTCAAGGTCTTTCTAGTGGGGTGTTTTTAGTGGCCAAAGATTCTCTCTACGGCTATATTGATAAAGATGGCACGCTTAAGATCCCATTCCAATACTCAGATGCGTTCCCATTTTCAAAAGGAATGGCAAAGGTTGATGTTGATGGAAAACAAGGGTTTATAGATGAACAAGGAAATTTCATCGTCATGCCCTGCAAGTCAAACATATCTTTTTTCAATGATTCATTGCTCATTTTTGAGGAAAATGAGCTTTTTGGATTGATGCGAAAGAACTGTTCGGTTGTAGTTCCAGCAATCTACGATATCATCGGTGAATTGTCTTCCAATCGTGCATTGGTTTCTTTGGATGATCAAGTTGGTTATTTGGATGGAACGGGGAAGGTCATCATCGAATTGAAATACCAGTATTTTCCAAATTGTTCCAAGCGCGGTACTTTTCGGTCAAGTTATGCAGTTGTCATGAAGGACGGTAAATTTGGGGCCATAAATGAACAGGGTAAAACAGTGCTTAGCTTCGGTCAAACGGGAATTGGTGAAATAAAATCGCTCACCGCTTTTTTGAAAGGATCACTTTGGGGCTATAAAGATTTATCGGGCAAGGTGTTTATTGCTCCCGCATATGATTATGCTGAAAGTTTTCAAAATGGAATTGCAATTGTTGAGTTTTCTGGAAAACAAGGGGTGATTGATGCCAAAGGAGTTTATCTTTTGCCGATGAACTATAGTATTGTATCACGTTTAACAAATGACATGTTGCTGGTATCGGAAGGGAACTTGGTTGGGATCTACTCAAATCAAGGAAATGAAATCGTACCCATGCGGTATCGACGCATTACACAGGGAAGTGCTGAATTTTTTATTCTCATGAATGACAACGATGTACATTATTTCTTAATTTCGGAAAAACGCATATTGACACCAGCCAATGGCAATGAATAGATTTTTTGACCTCTTGGACCGCTTCAAATTCGGTCTTATCGCGACAGTTGCTGCGTATGTAGGACTATTCATGTACCTTGAGATGGAATCTTATACAAAATTTGAAGCCATAGAGCCTTTTACAGAAGGGTCGTACATCGATATACCAAAAGAAGAGGTTGAACTAAATCCAGATAACATATTGGTTCCTAGTGATTATTCAGGTGAAATGTCGAATGTTGCTCGTGATGTCAATGACAAGCGACGCCAATCCGATGACAAGTGGTATGCGAATAAATCTGCCGGAGATATTGAGAAATCAATTCGTGAGGAAGAACAGAAAATGTTTGAAGAGGCCGGCGGAGCCAAAGAGCGACAGAAGATTCAGCAAGAAATCGATCAACGCAGAAAGGATCGGACAAATGCGTCGAAAGGCAACAATCAAAATACAGCTTCAAGCAGCGGTGATGTCGCTGTAAAAGGATCAGTAGCTGCCGAATGGCAATTGGATGGACGAAATCCGCATCAAAACAACGAATGGTGGATCCGGAAGCCAAGTTACTTGTGCGAATCGTCAGGATCTGTGTTGATTTACATTAAAGTGAACCAAAATGGCGATGTGATTGAAGCGCGTGTGGATTCAGCAAAAAGTTCCTCGGACGGTTGCTTGGTGCGCTATGCGACTGAATATGCACGCAAGTCAAGATTCAATTTTTCAAGTGCTTCAAGTGCATCTCAGAGCGGCTACATTCGCTATACCTTTGTAGGTCAGTAATCACAGAAAGCCACCTTCTTAACAAATCATTCAGTACTTTTGTCCAAAATGAATGAGATGGAACATCCGAATTGGGAAACGATCAATGAATATGAGGACATTACCTTTCGCAAAGCCGATGGTGTAGCGAGAATTGCTTTTAATCGACCAGAATGTAGAAATGCATTTCGCCCAAAAACGGTTTCAGAATTACAAGAAGCACTCATCATCGCTCATGAAGACCAAGAAATTGGTGTTGTGCTGATTTCAGCCGAAGGTCCTGCACCAAAAGATGGGGTTTGGGCATTTTGCTCGGGTGGTGACCAACGCGTGCGCTCGACAACGGGCTACAAAGGAGAGGATGGTGTCAATCGTTTCAATATCCTTGATGTCCAGCGCCAGATTCGATTCATGAATAAGGTGGTTATCGCTGTTGTGCCTGGTTGGGCAGTGGGCGGAGGACACAGTTTACACGTGGTGTGCGACATGACCATTGCGAGCAAGGAACACGCAATCTTTAAACAGACAGATGCTGATGTGGCAAGCTTTGATGGTGGATTTGGTTCTGCCTATCTAGCACGCCAAGTTGGACAAAAACGTGCACGAGAAATTTTCTTTTTAGGACGTAATTACTCAGCACAAGAAGCCTTTGAAATGGGTATGGTCAACGCAGCCGTTCCGCACGATGAATTGGAACAAACCGCTTACGAATGGGCTCAGGAAATTCTTACTAAAAGTCCAACAGCCATCAAAATGCTTAAGTTTTCTTTCAATCTGATTGATGATGGCCTCATCGGTCAGCAAGTGTTTGCCGGTGAAGCTACCCGATTGGCGTATATGACAGATGAAGCCGTAGAAGGTAGAAATGCCTTTTTGGAAAAACGCAAACGAGATTTTTCTAAATTCCCAAAATTCCCTTGATGAAACGACTTTTCTTGAATAAAAAATATATACTAGCAACACTTGTCCTGCCGGCTGTGTTGTTGGTGTTCTCCTTCAACCAATCAACCGAGGCGCCGCAGTCCCCAGAATATAAAACAGAATATATTATGGTCTTGGTTATTGACGGGCCGAGAATAACTGAAACATTTGGTGATTCGACACATCAGTACATTCCGAACTTAGCGAATGTGCTGGCACCACAAGGTGTGCTTGTCCCAAAGTTTAGAAACAATGGCCCTACGTATACCAACGCCGGACATACGGCCATTACGACAGGAGTATATCAGAAAATCAATAACTCAGGACTCGAATTGCCTAAAAACCCATCGATGTTTCAGTATTTTCTTCAGCAAAAGGGACTTGACTCTACACAAGCTTATGTCATTGCGAGCAAGGGAAAGCTCAATATTTTGGCGAATACAAAAAATAAGGAGTGGAAGGGAAAAAATTGTCCGTCACAATTTTGTGGAACAGATGGGAAAGGAATTGGCTATACCAATGACGCATATACCTGGCGAGATGCACAACCCATTTTTTCGAAATACCATCCAAAGTTAACTTTAATGAATTTGTTGGAATGCGATGTGCGTGGACATCAACACCAGTGGAAAGAATACCTCGAAGCGCTAAAACGAACGGACAATCTCGCATTGAATTTGTGGAACTTTATTCAAAGTGATCCCATTTATAAAGATAAAACAACCTTGTTTATCACCAATGACCATGGTCGCCATCTAGACGGACACAAAGATGGATTCGTGAGTCATGGTGATAAATGTGAAGGATGTCGCTCAATCTATTTGGTCGCCATAGGACCAGATTTTAAAACGAACGTCACCTTGAACATGGCTTACGAGCAAATTGATATCAGCGCAACAATTGCTGAATTGCTTGGATTTGATTTCCCAGTGAGCAACGGAAGAGTGATGCGTCAATTGTTCATAAACGATCCGCAGAAAGGGTATTAAGATTCCGAGCCCTGTTTTTCGCTTAATTTGAGCATAAAAAAAGTCCGCCAAGCAGACTTTTTTTTATTTCGTTGTTATTTCTATTTCTTGAAGTTATCGGCTACAACCAATTCCTTGGTTCCATGCGTCCAAGAGTAAAACCCTTCACCGCTCTTTACACCTTTCTTCCCAGCAGTTACCATGTTCACCAATAGGGGGCACGGAGCATATTTCGGGTTTCCAAAGCCATCGTGGAGAACTTCAAGAATCGCCAAACAAACATCTAAACCGATGAAATCAGCCAATTGCAAAGGTCCCATCGGATGAGCCATACCCAACTTCATTACCGTATCGATCTCCTCAACACCAGCAACACCTTCAAAAAGTGTGTAGATCGCTTCATTGATCATGGGCATTAAAATGCGATTGGCGACAAATCCAGGATAGTCGTTTACTTCAACAGGAACCTTCGATAGTTTACGGGACATTTCCATGATGGTATGCGTCACTTCATCAGACGTAGAATACCCACGAATAATTTCCACAAGTTTCATCACTGGAACGGGATTCATGAAATGCATGCCAATCACTTTGTCAGGACGACTAGTCACAGATGCAATTTTTGTGATTGAAATCGAAGAAGTATTCGTCGCTAAAATCACATGACTCTCAGTGATCGCATCAAGGTTTGCGAAGATTTTTAGTTTCAAATCAATATTTTCTGTCGCTGCTTCTACAACCAAGTCAACACCTTTTACACCATCCTCAACGGATGTGAATGTGCTTAGATTTCCCAGTGTCGCTGCTTTATCTTCCTCACTAATAGAAGCTTTTGCCACTTGACGGTCAAGGTTCTTTGTAATAGTAGCGATTCCTTTATCTAGAGATGCTTGTGAAATATCGATCAACGATACACGGTGTCCGAATTGTGCAAATACATGCGCAATGCCATTTCCCATTGTTCCTGCACCAATAACTGCTATATTTTTCATCGTAAAATTTTAGTGGAACAAATATAGCAATTCAATGCAGATTAGTGGCGCACATTCACAGGGGTATTTCGTACTTTTAGCAAGTGTCAAAAGGAGAGGAGCATATTGTTTTTTATGATGGAGAATGTGGCTTCTGCAACCGCACGGTGCAATGGATTTTGGACAAAGAAAAAAGTCCGATCATCCACTTTTCAGCCATTCAATCACCTTTTGCTCAGCACTTTTTAAATGGAAAAGGAGTCATGCCAGATTTGAGTACCGTTTATTTTTATTCTGATGGTCAACTACATTCAGAATCCAAAGCTGCCTTTCAACTGTGTCTATTTCTTCGAAATCCATACCGTGCCTTACGCTTTTTTCGTTTTCTTCCAAGATGTTTAACAAATGCTTTTTATCGATGGATTGCAAGACGAAGACACCGAATTGCCGCAGGGTATTGTATCGCTCCAAAAGCTGCTCAAAAGAATCGGTTTATTTAAGCGCTGCTTAGTGAGTGAGAAAAAAATCAGCCGTGATCTTACAAACTTCCATGAGTTCATTTGGCATTTTTGAGTTCTTCCAAGGCTGTGACGAACAAAAGGTATGATCCGCATTTTCAATTCGAACAAGCCCAACGTTTAGCCAGTGGCAGAGCGATTCTCCTTCAGATAAAGTAACAGAGCTATCCTTTTCGCCATGAATAATCAGCGCTGGAATGGTCATCTTTTCGCAAGCCAATTGAATATTGAGTCGCTCAGCATTGGCAACAAAGTCTTCATAAAGACGATATAACTGGGGCATTTCCTGATGTGTTCGTCCATTTCTAACGTAGCGGACTCCTTCATTTTTCCAGCGCGTCAATTCGAATCCTTTAGGAAAACGTTTTTCAATGGAAGAGATGGCTGCCCAAGTGCTTATGGCTTTTACTGCAGGAAGGTGACTCGACAAAAGCACTGTTCCTCCGCCACGAGAATGGCCGATGAGACAAACCTCGTAAGGCATTTTAATGTGCAAGGGCAGCGTGGCTAAAAGCGCATTTAAATCTTCAATTTCACCAGAATAGGTATTTTGAGCAAAGCTGTCAAGATCAGAAAAGTCAATTGGGTTTTCAACTGTACCACCATTATGACTTACATTGTATTTACAAAAGCCAAATCCGAGATTTACAAAATGCTCTTGGACCAAATTCCAGCAGCCCCAATCTTTATACCCCATAAATCCGTGACAAAACACGATGACTTTTCCATTAAAAGAATCTGGGATTTCAAGATCAAAGGGACTTTTTCTTTCCTTAAAGCCCGTGAATAAAGCGTTTGTCAATGAAAACTTTGTCATGTTTCAAAAATACACAATTACCTGAATCCAAAAGGGAATGTGTATCTTTGGGGACCAATTTGCATGCAATGAATCGTTTCTTTTTTGGAATTGTTATCGTATCCGTGTTTACGTCGTGTTCTAGTGGTTATGGAAATAAATTAGAGGGTAAAAACCTAAACGTTTATTTCGTCGATCGCTCAGATGAAGCACTTGCACAACGTTTGGGTAAATTTTGGAAGGAAAACGATCTCGTTGGACAAGCGGAACAAAATATCCGACTCGTCAATCGAAAAGGAGTGTACGATGTTCAGTTAATTGCCTCAGATCCTGGAAAAGGGCAGGATTTGGTGTTCATTGAAATGAAACGATTGATTCAACTGCGGCAACAATTGGATTCAACCGTTTTTAAGAATGAAATAGGTTGTCGCATTGTTGTCTGCGATGGCAGCTTTAAACCTAATTATGTGATTAACGACTAAATGAAGATATCTGCGTCCATATACAGCGATAAAAAACGTCCCTTAGAGGAAGTAATTCGCGATCTTGAAGCACATCAAGTGGATCTGCTCCATGTGGATTGCAATGATGATGTATCTGTATTTGATGACATTGCTTTAATCCGATCATGGTGCTCACTTCCGATTGATTTACATATCATTACCGATCAACCGGAGAAGTACTTTGACTTATTAAGAAAGCACCCTGTTGACTACGTGACTTTTCAATTTGAGGATTTAACTTCTGCATTGGTCATCCCTTCTGACATTCCAGGAAAAAAAGGTCTGGCTGTGATTACGCCTACACCCATTGAGGTGTTTGATGACTACAGTGATTTTGATTTTATTTTAATCATGGCTACGGTTCCAGGGCAGAGTGGAGGTGTCTTTGACCGCATTAACTTTACGAAAATTCGCCAGTTTAGAAGCCGCTTCCCTGCTAAATCCATTCATGTGGACGGTGGGGTGAATGGAGAAGTTTCTTTTATTCTTCGCAATATGGGGGTGAGTTCTTCGGTCTCTGGTTCGTATTTGTTTAATGCCCCAAGTGTCGGACATGCGCTTATGAACTTGACGAAACGTGAAATCGAGTCGCACTTCAAGGTGAGTGACTTCATGATTCCGATCAACGAATGTCCTGTAGTTCACTTGGAGAATATTGATCTTCGTGCGGCTCTAGAAACCATTGAAAACGGAAATCTAGGATTCTGTTTGGTGTGCAACAAGGACGGCATGTTATCGGGAATTATTTCATCCGCAGATATTCGCAAAGCTTTGCTGAAGTCATTGGACCAACATTCGGAATTGAATCCGAAAACGATGATCAATGAAAATCCTGTTCATTTATTTGAAGACAACACGGTAGTTGAAATGCTTCAACTCATTAAAAAATGCAACTTCCCCGTCATGTATATGCCTGTCATTGACAGCGAAGGGAAGGCTTGTGGCATACTAAATTTTGTACACCTGATCAAAGGAGAATTATGATCATACATTTAAAATCATCAGTCACAGCTGAAGCTGCGGCGACATTAGCAACGCAATCCAATGCATTTCACGTCATCTCTGAAGGAGTCAATGTCTTGATTCTTGGAAGTGGGGTGAAAGAGGTGCCTGCGGCATTGGAAAATTACACCGATAATTCTTGGGTTTTTCCAAACGATATGCAGTTGGCGTCGAGGAAATACAGAAAAGAGACGCGTACGGTTAAAATCGGAAATGTCGAAATCGGTGGAGACACGCACAACACCATATTGATTGGTGGACCTTGTTCTGTTGAATCAGAGGAGCAAATTCGTCAATCGTCGGAATTGCTTGTCGGGCTTGGCTTGACGACACTTCGTGGTGGATGCTACAAGCCAAGAACGAGTCCTTATTCGTTTCAAGGATTGGGGCTTGAAGGCTTAAAACTCTTGGCGAAGATGCGCGAAGAATATGGGCTGAGTGTAATTACCGAAGCGCGTGATGCGACACACATTCATGAAATTATCGAATACACGGATGTTATTCAGGTGGGGGCCAAAGCCATGTACGATCAGGGTATTCTTCGTGCGTGTGCCAAAATAAATAAGCCTGTATTGATTAAAAGAGGATTTGGAACAACGGTGCAGGAATTTGTTCAGGCGGCTGAGTTTGTGCTCTCCGGAGGAAATGAAAATGTGATTCTTTGCGAGCGCGGACTTCGAACTTTTGAAACAGCAACACGATTCACCTTGGATTTATGCGGAGTGGCTTGGTTAAAGGAATACACGAACTTACCTGTAATTCTTGATCCATCACACGCAATGGGTTATGCCTATGGTGTTCCGTCGCTTTCTAAGGCCTGTGTGGCCATGGGAGTAGATGGCTTGCTCATTGAAGTGCATCCCGATCCAAGTGTGGCAAAATCGGATGCTTCTCAACAGTTGAATCATCAAGAATTTACCGAATTGCTTGGACAATTGCGCGCAGTTGCGGCGAGTGTCGGGTATAAAATCGTTTAACATGTTACTAGAACAAAACATCAAAGGACTTTGCGCAAAGTTCGGAATCAAGTTCAATCAATTTTTGGATGACCTAGATGTCGACGATGTGCATGAATTGACATTGTACGACCTTGAAGCGGTATGTGAAGAATACAACGTCGATTTGATGTCATTGCTCTTTAAACCAATGTTTCGAACCGACTTATGGAACAAGAAATTGAATAAAATCAGTTTGTTGGTCTTGGATGTGGATGGTGTGATGACCGACGGTGGAATGTATTTCACTGAAAATGGCGACCACATCAAAAAGTACAATACGAAAGATGGGATGGCCATTCAACATTTGGTAAAAATGGAGTTTCAAGTGGCTGTAATTTCTTCTGGATTTATGGAAGGTGTTGTGAATTCCCGCTGTAAAATGTTGGGGATTCAGCACTGTGAAGTGACGCGTGAACCAAAGATGGATGTCTTGACGAAACTTTGCGAAAAGTTGGGGATAACATTCGATAATGTCGCAGTGATTGGTGATGACATCAATGACTTGGACATGATTCATGCCGTAGGTTTTTCAGCGTGCCCTTCGGATGCCGTCCCAAATGTAAAAACCAATGTAGATGTCATTCTCACTAAAAAAGGTGGTGATGGTTGTGTGCGTGAGTTCATTGATTCATTTTTATTAAAACAACCCATCTAAAAAGATATGAGCAAAATTAAAATAGGATTGATCAAAGAAGGGAAAGTTCCACCTGATCACCGCGTTCCAATGACCCCTGAGCAATGTAAATCTGCGCAATCGAGATTTCAAAATCTCGAAATCATTGTTCAACGGAGCCCCATTCGCGCCTTTAAGGACGAAGAATATGAAGCTGCTGGAATGAAGTTGGCGGATGAACTGTCGGAGTGTGACATCATCATGGGGGTGAAAGAGGTAAAGATTGAGGATTTGATTCCAAACAAAACCTTCCTATTTTTTTCTCATACCATTAAAAAACAACCATACAACAGAGATTTGCTTCGGGCCATTCTTGAAAAAAGAATCCGATTGGTCGATTATGAAGTGTTGAAGGATAAGCACAACAAGCGAGTCATTGGCTTCGGTAGATATGCCGGGATTGTGGGTGCCTACAATGCTTTCAGAACCTATGGATTGAAGCACGGATTATATGAGTTAAAGCCAGCGCACACCTGTGCTGATCGCGTGGAGATGGAGCAAGAGATGAAAAAAATCATTGCCGGACCAGACATGCGGATCGTTTTGACGGGCTTCGGACGAGTAGGGCATGGAGCCCGAGAAATTGTGGATCAACTCCCAATCAAAGAAGTTTCGCCGGATGAATTCTTGGTCAATAACTTCAATGAAGCGGTGTTTACACATCTTGAACTCGAGGATTATTTCGCACCGAAAGATGGGACAGCATTTGAGAAATCAAGCTTCTACTCTTCTCCAGAATTGTATAAATCTACATTTTCTCGCTATCTATCAGTCGCTGACGTGTACATTCCATGCCATTTTTGGAGCAACCGTTCACCAAACATCATTACTTCCGACGATTTATTGGCAGGCAATTGTCGCCTTTCCGTGGTTGCTGATATCTCTTGTGACATCGCTGGACCTATTGCTTCAACGATTCGTCCGAGTAAAATTTCAGATCCCATCTATGGGTACAACCCAAGCACTGGTGAGGAGGATGATTTCATGAAAGAGGGTGTCATCGCGGTGATGGCGGTGGATAATTTACCCTGTGAATTGCCCAAAGATGCTTCGGAGGATTTCGGAAACGAACTCATGAAGTACATTCTTCCTGCATTACTGGTTGAAGATCCTGATGCAATCATCGCGAGAGGTAGCGAAACAAATTTTGAAGGACAACTTACATCTGATTTTCTATATTTACAGCCGTATGTTGATGGGAATGAATAATTGAACGCCATGAAGGGAGATAAAAGTACGATCCGAGGTTGGGTTTTTTATGATTGGGCAAACTCTGTTTATCCCTTGATTATCAGCTCTGCAATTTTCCCAATCATGTTTGAGAAATTGACGAGCATCAAGGATGAGGAAACCGGCAAGACTGTTTACGACACGGTTTCATTTTTCGGTATGCACTTCAAAAACACGGAGTTTTATGCCTACTTGGTTTCAATTTCCTATTTGGTGGTTGCATTTACCACACCCTTACTTTCTGGGATGGCAGATTATTCAGGGAAAAAGAAGCGTTTTCTTCAGTTTTTCTGTTTTCTTGGTGCCATTTCAAGCGGCCTTCTGTACTTTTTTAACCCAAGCAATGGCGGTGTCGATTATACCCCTTATGCCATTGGTTTGACCATTCTCCCTTTGTTTTTTGCCAGCATTGGCTACTGGGGTAGCTTGGTGTATTACAATTCTTACTTGCCTGAAATTGCTGAACCAGCCGATCACAATAAAATCAGTGCACGTGGGTTTTCAATGGGTTATTTAGGAAGTTCTATTTTGCTCATTATCATACTTGTATTGACCCAATTCACGAAGATTATGCCCATCAAATATGCCTTCCCTTTGGTAGGGTTATGGTGGATCTCCTTCGCATTCTATACATTTCGTAGACTTCCAGATGTGACGGCACAAAAAGGGGAAAAAGGACATTTGCTGAGCAGTGGGTTTCGTGAATTGAAGAAGGTGTGGTTGGACATTCGTTCAAGAGTCGCTCTTAAACGCTACCTCGCAAGCTACTTCATGTTTAACATGGCTGTTCAAACGGTTATGATCATGGCGACTGCTTTTGCGAATAAGGAAATCGTAGGCATTAAAACACAAGATTTAATTGTGAGCATCTTGATCATTCAATTTGTGGGAATGCTTGGTGCGTTTTTATTTTCAAAATTGGCCTCACGCATTGGTAACATCAAGGGAATTGCGTTGGCCATTTGCGTATGGATTCTTCTGTGTGTCTATGTTTATTTTGTTGTGTATAAACCTTGGCAGTTTTACATAGCCGCTGGAATCGTAGGATTGGTCATGGGAGGTATTCAATCGCTTGCGCGGTCGACCTATTCCAAGATGTTGCCGGAGACGGATGACAATGCTTCGTATTTTAGTTTCTTCGATGTGAGTGAGAAAATTGGTCTTGCGATCGGTACTTTCTCCTTTGGTCTTATCGAGTCTTTCGCTGATATCCGTACCTCAGTAATCGCGCTTGTTGGATTCTTTGTCATTGGATTGCTTCTTTTGTTTCGAGTGCCGAAGAACACAGATGTTGATGCATAAAAAAAAGGCCTGAGTTAACCCAAGCCTTTGTTCTATAATCATTCAATGATTTCACTTTTTGTAGAAGGGTAATTTAACGACCTTCGCCTTAATTCCTTTTTCACGGATTTCAATAAAGATTTCTGAGTCAAGGGTTGAATGATCTACAGTTACATATCCCAAACCAATTCCTAGTTTCATTGTAGGAGACATCGTTCCTGATGTTACTTTTCCAATAACGGCACCTGAAGCATCGAGAATAGGGTAGTCGTGACGTGGAATTCCACGATCAACCATTTCAAAAGCAACCAGTTTGCGTGTAAGCCCAGTTTCTTTTTGATTTTTCAAGAAATCTGAATCCACGAAATCTTTCGTGAACTTCGTGATCCATCCAAGTCCTGCCTCTAATGGTGACGTGGTATCATCAATGTCGTTTCCGTACAAACAGAATCCCATCTCTAAACGCAAGGTATCGCGAGCGGCTAGTCCAATTGGCTTGATACCAAAAGAAGCACCGGCTTCAAATACCTTATCCCAAACATGCTTTACATCTTCATTTTTCACGTAGATCTCAAATCCTCCCGATCCTGTGTATCCGGTAGCAGAAATCATGACATTCTCAACTCCGGCAAAAGTGCCATGGGTGAAGGTATAATAGACCATATTCGTCAAGTCAACATCGGTCAATGCTTGCATTGCTTCTGCCGCCTTAGGTCCTTGAATGGCCAATAATGAATACTGGTCGGACAGGTTATGCATGTCAACTCCCATGTCATTGTGAGAACTCATCCAATTCCAATCTTTCTCAATGTTGGATGCGTTTACGACGATAAAATACTCTTCAGCATTGACGCGGTAAATAATGAGGTCATCGACAATTCCACCTTTTCCGTTTGGCATGCAGCTGTATTGTGCCTTTCCATCAAACAAGACTGAAGCATCATTGGATGAAAATTTTTGTATCAAGGCTAGGGCATTTGGTCCTTTTAAAACAAACTCTCCCATGTGCGAAACATCAAAAACTCCCACGCCATTGCGCACGGTTTCATGTTCGGCAATCACACCTTCGTATTGAACGGGCATGTTATAACCAGCAAATGGAACCATTTTCGCTCCAAGTGCAATGTGTACATCTGTAAGGGCAGTGTTTTTCATTTTAAATATATTTTGTGCAAAAGTAGCATTTTTAAGGGACCATTATCAACTGAACAGATCAGCAAGCTCCTCGCCGACCAAACTTCCAATGGCAATGCCCATTCCTCCCATACGGACACCAACGCCAATGTGCTGGTCTATTTTATCTACAATAGGCGCTTTTGTTTTTCCAACCCCCATAATCCCTGACCATTCGTAATGGATTGAGAAATCAGTGTTTGGTAAAACAATGGAGGTCAACATTTCTTTTAACGCATCGGTTATTTGTGCTGTATTGGCAAAAGTTGTAGTTGTTTCGCCTTCGAAATTCAAGTTTCTACCGCCACCGATGAGTATGCGGTCATTGACGTTTCTGAAATAATAGTAACCGCTTTGATAATGGAATGTTCCTTTAACTTGAAGGTCATCAATGGGACTTGTCACCAAAACTTGTGCACGGGCTGGATGAACATCATGTTGTGGCAAAAACTGCCGTGCAAATCCATTGGTGCAAATCAAGACTTTCCCCGCGGTAATGAATCCAGCCGATGTTTGAATCTGTACATTATACAATGCAGACTGAAGAGCTTCTATGGAGACACCAAAAAGAATGAGGACATTTGATGCGACAGCTTTCTGGTGTAGGCAATGCATCATGCTTCCAGTGTTTATTTGTCCTTCAAGACGGTTGTAACAACTCGATTCGATGCCTGCAAAACCAAATTTTTCAGCCACATGTTGGTCCATGGAATACACATTTTCTTCTCCAGTTATTTCTTTAATCTTCGCATTTAAATAATTCAATTTAGAACTTACGTTCGACGCAACGGCTTTTTCCGAGGGCATAAACAAGTCCCAAGATCCGTGAATTTCATGTTCCATACCATCGCCAACAATTTCAGTCAGTCGTTGCAATCCTTGCCAGCGCTTTTGAACCGTCGACCAAACCGTTTCTTCAGACATGGTTTCTAAATCTGACAGCAACTCGCTCGCACTGCCAAAACAGGAAAATCCAGCATTTTTAGTGCTTGCACCAGAAGGTAAATAACCACGCTCCATGATCACAATTTTCGCGCTTGGATGAGCCTTACGCAATTTCAATGCAGCACTGTATCCAACGATTCCAGCGCCGATGATTAAAAAGTCGATCCCTTCAAAATATTGACTCCGTTCCCAATAACTCAATTGTTCTATGTTCAGCATCTCAATTTGCGTTCATGTGAAGATTTTTCTTCATCTTTGTAAGTATTTGAGTTCAAAATTAAACCAATTCTGTAACGCGTTGTATCAGATGTCGTTTTATTCCAACCGTATGAAATATTTGCTGGTCTTCGGGTTTCTGCTTTGCTGTGTTTTTTCAAATGCACAATCTGTCTCATTCCTATTTAAGGGAAACATCACCAATACGAATTCCAAAAAAATAGTGCCGGGTGTAACAGTAGCCATCGTTCAAGAGGGCAGCACCATAAGTTCTGCAGTTTCGGGTTCAGATGGAAAGTACACGGTAAAAGGGAATGTGAATTACAGCAAACCATTCTCCGTTGTGTTTTCAAAATCCGATTTGGTGCCGCAACGCATCAATTTCAATTATGTTTCGCTTGTCGAAGACGATTTGCCTGCAGGTGCAGATTATCAGCCACTTCCCAATTTAAATGTGGCATTGTTTGAGCCCGTACCAGGAGGTGATTTCTCATTTTTATCGACTGAAGCTGTAGAAACGTACACATGGAATAGTGCGAAAGCTGCGCCGGACCTCGATGCTGCAGCCAAGGCAAAAACAAAAGCGAAGATTGACAAAATTATTCTTGATGCAAAAGGGAACAGCGCCGCGAATGATGCCAATTACAACAAAGCCATCTCCCTTGCAGATGCATTGCGCGACCAGAAAAAATACGAAGAGGCGATGTTTAAATACGAGGAAGCCCTCAGTTATAAGCAGAACGACAAATATGCCACGGATCAAATTGATTTAATGGATCAATTAAATCAAAAAGCGAAAACTGAGCAACTCGTCGATCAGCAAGAAAACCAAGAATATTATGATCTAATCAAAGCTGCCGATGTTTTGCGTGATCAAAATAAATACCAGCAAGCGATTGAAAAATACACTGAGGCAGCAGCGAAACGAGCAGAACAATACCCGAAAGATCAGGCAGCCGCATTGCAGAAAATTGTCGATGAGGAGAAGAAAAAAGCTGAACTTGACTTAAAGTACAAAGAGGCAATTCAACAAGCCGATATGTTCTACAATCAAAAAAGTTGGAAGGCAGCGAAGGAAAAGTATTTAATTGCCAAAGATTTAAAGCCTGCAGAACAGCATCCAATCATTCGATTGGCAGATATCGAAAAAAAGATGATGGCTGCAACGGCTGAAAAGGAGAAAAAACAAAAATACGATGATGCCATAGCTGCAGCTGATGTTTTGTTCACTGAAGGAAAGTACGTAGACGCAAAAGTAAAATACGCTGAAGCTCTGCAGTTTGAATCTGCTGCGACCTACCCAGTTGACCAAATGACTGAATGCGACGGAAAAATTGCAGAAGCAGCGAAGGAACAAGAGCGTTTGGCAAGAATTCAAAAATTATTGACTGAAGGAAATTCTATTTTTGATCAATCCAAATGGAACGAAGCAAAAGTGAAGTTCGATGAGGTTATCTCTCTCGATGAAAACAATGCTGACGCAAAGGCAAAGTTGGATGCCATTGCAGTGAAACTTGCTGAAGTGGCAGACTCTGCAGCCAAGGAGGCGAAATTCAATAAGTTAGTCGGTGAGGGAGATGTCGCAACGAAAGGACTTAAACTGACGGAAGCGAAAGCCAAGTATGAAGAGGCCATAGACCTCAAGAAAGATCAAGCCGTGCAGTTGAAATTGGACAATGTCACTAAACAAATTGCCGACGCTGAACAAAAACTGAAACTTGAAAATGAATTTCAGCAGTTAAAAACAGAGGGGGTACAATTGGCTACAGACCAAAAATGGGCAGATGCAAAAGTGAAATTAACTGCAGCTTTGGCAATTCATTCAGACGTATTGGTGTCACAGAAATTGAAAGAGGTAGAGGATAAAATTAAGGCAGATGTGGCCTTGACGCAAAATGAAACAGAGTATCAAAATATATTGACTGCCGCCAAATCAGCTGAAGCTGCAAATAAATTGGATGAAGCCATTGCCAAATATACCGAAGCGCAACAAAAGAAACCGACAGAACAGGAACCAAAAGATAAGATTGCGGAACTTCAAAAAATCAAACAAAATCTGGCCAAGCAAAAAGAAATAGATACGCAGTATGCTGATTTTATGCGTAAAGGTGACGAATTCATGGGCCAAAAAAATTACTTGGCGGCAATTAAAGAATACAACAATGCCAATGGATTGAAGCCGGCAGAAAAAGAACCGGTAGACAAAGCTGCTGAAGCTGAGCGCTTGGCCAAGGACAACCTGGATGAAAAGAATAAGATTTTTGAGAATATCTTGGCGGCTGCCCAATCAAAAATTGATGACAAAGATTTTGCAGACGCACGACAATATATCGATCGAGCAATGAAAGCACAGCCAGACGATAAACGCCCGCAAGAACTGTTGAAGAAGGTGGAACAAATTGAAGAAAAGGAAAGAAATTTTGCTGCAAAAATGAAGGAAGCAGAGTTGCTTGCAAGTTCAGGTAATTACGCGAAAGCAATCGCTGCTTTTGAGCAAGCAAAACAAATCAATCCAGAAGAAACAGCGCCTCAAAAACGAATTGATGATTTGACACAGCAACAAAATGATTCAGCAAATGCAGCGCAGAAAAATCAATTGTTCCAAGATTACATGTCAAAAGGGATCAATAGTGTAGGTGTAGAAAACTATGAGCAAGCATTGGTTCATTTTCAAAATGCACTATCGATTAAAAAGGATGATTTAACAGCCTTGGAAAAGATTGAACAGGTACAGCTCATTCTTGACGATATTGCCAACAGCAGAAAAAATGAGACAGAGCTAAAAAATAAATTTGATGAACTGGTGCGTTCAGGTGACACTCAAGTGGGGAGTGAAGATTTTTTGGCTGCCGAAAAATCCTATGAAGAGGCGCTTAAAATTGATCCAAACAATTCATTTGTTCGAGTCAAATTAGATGATGCGAAACGTAAAAATGTTGAAAAGTCAAGCGCCGAAGTAGAACAGGCATATAAACAACTTCTAAAAGAAGGGGATGACTATTTTAATTCAAAAAGTTACGATAAAGCAAAGGAATCTTTTGAACTTGCCGAATCAAAGCGCCCCAACGACCCTTATCCCGCAAAGAAATTGGCTGAAATTACAGCACTATTGAATCCTGCGTTTGTCGAGGTTGGTGCACTAAAGGATTTGGGTGAACCATATGACAATTCAGTGATGGATGGCTTTGCGGCACTTCAAAAAGCAGATTTGGAACGAAAAAATCTGAAAACTGAAAAAATGCAAGATCAAATTGATAACGTTCAAAATGATGAGTCGGAGCTAAATCAAACGAATGAAATACAAAACATTGCATCAACCAATAAGATTTATGATGTGCAAAAGCGAATTGGAATTGATGATGAAAATAGAGATTTACCACGTCAAGGTGCGGTAGTTGCCATCGAAGAGGTTGAGAAATTTAAGTCAGCTGAGGATGTCGCCAATGACCAATTCAATACGGCTGAACATCAATTTTCTCAAGATAAAATAGACTTGATTGAACAAGAAGCAGCTGTAGATTATACGCAACGCGGTGTTGTGCAACAAGCGAATACGGCCATCATTGAAGGCGTATCTATTCGTTCTGAAGACGATTTTTCGGATAGGTCATTGCAAGCTGACGAAAAGAATTATCTATCAAATACAGAGTTGTCCAGAATTGAGAAGAGACGAGATAAGGATGCGATTGACAAGGAGAATGAACACCATGAAACTGGTCTTGCGGTGGAGAAAATTATAGTTTTTGCCGCTACGGAGAATCAACAAATGGGGCAGGAGTTCACGGATAAAAACAGTGAGACGCAGTCAGAATTGGAACAAGTTGATATTCGCGTAGGTGAAAAGGTGGAAAATGATGCCAAAATGTCTTCAAAGAATGGGGTAGAAATGATTCGGGTAGAAGATGAAATTTTGATTTCGGAAATGGCTTCTGCAAATACATCTGAAAGCCATACGCAAGAAATTGCGGAGAAAGTGGTTGAGGTGAATGAGCAGATTTCTGAAGTTGATGTTCAGCGAGAATTTGATCGACAAGAAAGTCTCACAAAAATTGAAACAACAGTGACGGCAGCTGAAGATGTTCAATTCCAAGAATTCCTCACTGAAAATGAGAAATACATGAAAAACAAAATTGAAATTTCTAAAATTCAAGAGAATTTAACGGAGACTGAAGACAATGCGAATGAGCGAAAAACGGAATCATTGAAGAAAATGAATGATCTAGAACAGAATACTACAACGATAGATGATATCGCTATTCAAAATGATGACCAACAACGTCAACGTGCCAATGAACGCATCAACATCATGGATCAGTCAATGGCTGAAAATGCTGATGCATCAACAGAACGTCAAGAAAAAAATACAGATAAAATCAATGTTGTTCATGTTGCCGCGGATTTACAAGCAACGAATCGTGATCAACATCAAAAAGATAAAGCTCAAGAAACACAAGAGAAACTAGACAATATCGAAACTACCCAACCGGTGAAGGTGAGAGTCGCAAATTCCTTAGGCAAGGAATACCCAGAAGGTGTGTCTCAAGAAACCTTTAAACAAAATGACGAGAATGGTTTGATGGTCGCTGTTGTAACGCGCAGAGTGGTCGTGATTAACGGACAAGGAAACGTTTATGTGCGTACACAAACCTTGTCAGACTTAACCTATTCCAAAAATGGTCAGCCCACTACAGAATATGTCTGGCAAAAGGAAACACAAGGTGCTCAACTGAAGAAGAATTATTGATTTCTCGTAATTCATAGTCCATTGTTGGAAATTTCAAAAGGACTAAAGAATCTACCTTCTCGTTTGTGGTACTTTCACCAATAAATCTCTTTATGAAGGCACTTCTTCTCCCTGCCCTTGTCGGCAAATTTAGTATTGCATGTACCATCTGTATTTACTTTTGGAATGCAACAACAATGAGTCAGGTGACTAACTTACCCTTGTGGTTGTTGATACTTACCGTGGTTTATATTGGTTTACAAATGTTTAGTCGGAAATATTCTGACGCCAATCATTGGTGGGACTGGGTTTATTACATCGGATTATTGTCCATCATGATTCCAGTATCTATTATGAATGCAGGAAATGAACACCTCTGTCATCTGGCAACGGACTTTGGAACCTTGTTTTTAATTGCGCCTCCTGTTGCAGATGCGATTATCCTTATGAAAAAATCAAATTCGAACTCATGAATGTACATTTTATAGCCATCGGCGGAAGTGCCATGCACAACCTCGCCATTGCTCTGAGCCGCAAAGGAGTTCATGTTACAGGTTCAGATGATGAGATTTTTGAACCCTCAAAAACGCGCTTGCAAAAACAAGGGATCTTGCCTGTTCAGCTTGGGTGGGATAACACAAGAATCACTTCCGATCTTGATGCGATTATTCTAGGCATGCATGCAC
This sequence comes from Chitinophaga pinensis, assembly GCA_943327315.2. Lineage (GTDB taxonomy): Bacteria > Bacteroidota > Bacteroidia > Flavobacteriales_D > Crocinitomicaceae > M0103. The sequence continues at coordinate 2,453 of CALPWQ020000048.1, read as the reverse complement.
GGGAGGATAACCCAGAATTGTTGAAAGCTAACGAATTAAAGATTCCTATTTTTTCTTATCCAGAGTATTTGTACGAGCAGAGCAAGGATAAAATCCGGGTGGTTATAGGAGGCTCGCATGGAAAAACAACCATCACATCGATGCTGCTGCACGTGGTGAATGAGTTGAAAATGGATGTCGATTATATGGTCGGTGCTCAGTTGGAAGGATACGATTGTATGGTACGACTGTCTGATTCAGCAAAAATTATGATTCTTGAAGGGGATGAATATTTAAGTTCACCCATCGACCGTCGTCCAAAATTCCATTTGTACAAACCCAATATTGCCATTATTAGTGGCATCGCCTGGGACCATATCAACGTGTTTCCAACATTTGAAAATTATGTAGATCAGTTCGATATATTTTGTTCCTTGATCGAAAAAGACGGTACGCTGATCTACAATGAAGATGATGCCGAAGTGAAGAGGCTAGGCCAAAAATACGGGCCCACCCTGCGAACCGTCCCTTACGGCGTTCCAACCTACGAAGTGACGGAAACAGGAACACGTTTGTTTCATCAAGGAATGATCTATGAACTGCGGGTTTTTGGCGAACATAATCTGCAGAATTTAATGGGGGCAATGCGCATTGGAGAAGCCCTCGGTATTGCAGCACACGAATTTTTGACCGCCATTCAATCGTTTACGGGAGCTGGAAAACGGCTTCAAAAGGTAATGGAAATCGGGAGCTTTGTCATGTTTAAAGATTTTGCGCATTCTCCATCAAAATTGAAGGCAACAACAAAGGCCGTGAAGGATCAATACAAACAACGGAAAGTGATTGCCTGTATGGAGTTGCATACTTTTTCCTCCCTTAAAAAAGAGTTCTTGCCACATTATCTCAATTCCATGCAGATGGCTGACGAAGCGCTTGTTTATTACAGTCCAGATGTGGTCGCGCATAAAAAATTGGAACCAATTTCCAAAGAACTTGTATTGGAAGGCTTTGGGGGAAATGTGACTGTGATGAACAGCACGAAAGAGGTGCTCGATTTTATTCAATCAAAGCAATGGAACAATTCAGTGTTGTTGATGATGTCCTCAGGGAATTTTGACGGAATAGATTATGATAAATTGGGGGAGGAGATTTCAAAAAATCTTTAATTCTTGAGCGGTCGAAAAACGATTTGACGGTAGATCAAGGTAACCAACAAACTGTACAAGGTAGCTAAAAGGAGTAGGGCCAATACACTAAGTGTTGCGGTAAATCCAGCATCCGCGCCCTTTTTGTTGTTTGTTTTTAAACGTTTTTCAATTTGTTTGTCCGTCATGACCTCCGCATCTGGATTTTCTTTTCGGAATTTTGCCATTTGATTGGGATCATGGATCATCTTTTCAATGGTCGCTTCGCCTTCAGCGATTTGATGTGTGATAAACTCAGGATTGATCTGCGTATAAAACAAATAGATAAAACTACTTACAATCAGCACATAGGGGAGACCAGAGCTCATTGCATTTTTCATGTCGAAAAGTGCATTTGTCTCCATGGTATCACGTCGTTTTTGAAGATAAAGCCCGATTGATATCGCAGACAGTAGCCCCAAAATATTCAACATGACGGTTGGTGCCATTTGCCCCGGAAATATTCCTGAAACAAACAAGATGTATTTAATCGCAATCCAAATGAGTGCGCTGAGAATTCCAACTTTAACCGTTATTTTCATTGATTTAGCTATTCATTGAGACCAAGAATTCCTCGTTTGAAATGGTGTTTTCCATGTGTGATTTCATAAATTCCATGGCTTCAACAGGTGTCATATCGGCAATAAACTTGCGGATCAACCAAATGCGTTGAAGCACATCTTTGCTCATCAATAAATCTTCGCGACGAGTCCCAGAAGAAATGATATCGATCGCAGGGTAGATGCGGCGGTTCGAGATTCGGCGATCCAATTGAAGCTCCATGTTGCCTGTTCCTTTGAATTCCTCAAAGATAACTTCATCCATTTTTGATCCGGTCTCCGTCAATGCCGTAGCGAGAATGGACAATGACCCTCCATTTTCAATTTTACGCGCTGAACCAAAGAAACGCTTTGGTTTGTGCAATGCATTGGCATCAACACCTCCAGAAAGCACCTTTCCAGAAGCAGGAGAAACCGTGTTGTATGCACGTGCTAGACGTGTGATTGAATCCAAGAGAATACAAACATCGTGTCCACATTCAACCATACGTTTGGCTTTGTCCAAAACCATATTCGCCACCTTCACGTGTCGTTCTGCGGGCTCGTCAAACGTTGAAGCGATAACCTCGGCACGAACGCTGCGCGCCATGTCGGTTACCTCCTCAGGGCGTTCGTCGATCAATAAAACGATCAAATAAACTTCTGGGTGATTTGCAGCAATTGCATTGGCCACATCCTTCAATAACATCGTTTTACCAGTTTTTGGTTGAGCGACAATCATTCCACGTTG
>CALPWQ020000047.1 GCA_943327315.2 Chitinophaga pinensis | reverse complement strand
TTGATCCTTGGTTTTACTTCGAATCTTTTCAATGAGAGATGCCTTTCCCTCTTTACTTTTTCGCCCAAGAATCCCTAGTTCGATGTCGTTCAAGCTGATTGATTCTCCCGAAATTTTAATCCAACGACGGTTGAAAAAGCGGTCTTTGTCGGCATAGTTGTCCAATCCTTTTTGAAGTTGAACTTGCACAGAAGCATTGTAGATATTGAGCCAAAAGGTCAAATGCGCATCTGTGTCGTTCGTCAATTCAATGAGTGAATTCATCGAACAATACGTCAATGAGTCCTGAAAGGTGCTTGTGTTTTCGTTCTGCTGAATGGAACGCAAATAGGCTTCCGAAAAATCACTTAAGTTCTTGGGCTCCTTGGTGTTCTTTTCAGCGCAAGAAAAGGACAAAAGTGCAACTAAAAAGAAATACCACGAACACCTTGAAAACTTCCAAGACATCGAGGCATGCCTCTTTAATTCCACACACCCATGTTGTTGAACTTCTCGATGCGTTCGTTGATGCGTTGATCAACAGCCTTACCGTCAAGTTCTTCAATGTACTTTTTGATGGCGCTTTTAACTATAGAAAAAATCTCTTCGTGGTTGCGGTGTGCACCATTGATTGGTTCTTTGATGACATCATCGACCAAACCATTTTTCAACATGTCTTCAGAGGTCAATTTCAAGGCATCGGCTGCACGCTCCTTGTAGTCCCATGATCTCCAAAGAATAGAAGAACAAGATTCAGGTGAAATAACAGAATACCATGTGTTTTCGAGCATCACCACTTTGTCACCAACACCAATTCCCAAAGCTCCACCAGAAGCTCCTTCACCAATGATGATACAAATGACAGGAACTTTCAAACGCATCATTTCGTAGATGTTGCGTGCAATCGCTTCTCCTTGTCCGCGTTCTTCCGCTTCCAAACCAGGATATGCTCCTGGCGTGTCGATGAACGTTACAATAGGCTTATTGAATTTCTCCGCCATTTTCATGAGTCGAAGTGCTTTTCTATATCCTTCCGGATTTGGCATACCAAAATTTCGGTATTGACGCATCTTGGTGTTGATTCCTTTTTGTTGACCAATGAACATGACAGACTGCCCATCCACTAATCCGAAACCACCAATCATCGCTTTATCATCTTTCACACTCCGGTCGCCATGAAGTTCCTGGAATGTGTTGTCAGTGATGGCGTTGATGTAAGCGAGTGTGTAAGGACGGTCTGGGTGACGCGACAATTGAACACGCTGCCAAGGTGTGAGTCCCGAAAAAATTTCTTTCGTTTTTTCAGAAAGCTTTCCCTCCAATTCATTGATTTTATCGGTCATGTCAACCTCCGTTGTAGCACCGATTTCTTTTGTTTGCTCGATTTGCTCCTCGAGCGCTTTCAATGGTTCTTCAAAATCTAAGTATACTGACATTTTCTTTCGATTTAAGCCGTCAAATGTACGAATTTTTGATCAGTTCTTCTACTTTTGCGCTATGATATTATTTCCTCCCGCAAAGATCAATCTCGGACTCAATGTGCTGCGAAAGCGGGAAGATGGGTATCACGATCTCGATACCTGCATGGTGCCTATTCCCCTGTGTGATGTACTCGAATTGCTTCCTTCAGATGAGTTTGAATACCACCAAACGGGACTGACAATTCATGGAGCAGCCGATGACAATCTTTGCGTAAAAGCCTACAATCTACTGAAGGGGGAGTATAATTTACCTCCTGTGTACATGCACTTGCGCAAGGAAATCCCTATGGGTGCTGGACTTGGTGGAGGTTCGTCGGATGCAGCGTATGTGCTAACTGGTTTGAACACGCTTTTTCAGTTGAACATCCCGACATCGAAGTTGGAAGAATATGCAGCACGCTTGGGAAGTGATTGTGCCTTTTTTGTAAAGAATGAATCACAAATCGCTCATGGAAGGGGTGAAATTCTATCGCCGTGTCCGCTTGATTTATCAGGAATGTCTATCAAAATCATTAACCCGGGAATACACGTTGGAACGAAAGAAGCATACGATGGTGTTGTTCCGAATCCAAATGCTCCAACTGTTGCTTCTATTTTGGATCAAGAAATTGAACAGTGGAATGGTCAGCTAAAAAATGATTTTGAAACGTCGGTGTTCAAGAAACATCCAATCCTTCAAGAAATAAAAGACAAGCTCTACGCGGAAGGAGCTATTTACGCGGCCATGTCGGGAAGTGGATCGACTATGTTTGGGATCTATTCAACCAAGCCAAATTTGACGTTTCAAGACGAGAAATCTTTGATGGAAAGAGTGTTGAGCGTCTAAGTTACCTCTTCACAATTCGCTTTACAGTGCGATTTCCTTCTTGGTCCTCAACCATCATTACATACATTCCTGCAGCATGACCACTGATGTCAATGTCCTTGTCTAAGGTGAACTGGTCGTCGATGAGAATGGTTTTTCCAAACAAGTCGCTCAGCACGAAGCGGAATGCACTTGATGGACTTACCACATGAAAAAGACCTGTACTAGGGTTTGGATACACATTCAAGTCAAAGTTTTTGATTACCTCGCCTATTCCAGCAGTACTTCCCGGCTTGACTTCCAAATGGGTAATGCCCCCCAAATCTTGCCCTATGAATAAGTCTAAAAATCCATCATTGTCGATGTCATTCACCCAAAATGAACTGTAGGCACCGGCATCGATGTCAAGAAAATTGTCCGAATACAAAGAAAAGGTGTCGCCAGATGTGAGGTGTCCGTCGATGTCGGTGTAGAAATGCAATTTCCCGTCGATGCTCCCTAAGAAAAGGAATGTTGTATCGTTGTGACGGAAGAAATGAGGTGCCGCATACCCATCAGGTGAAGTGGTCGCAATGTCAATATTTCCGAGGGTGTCATTTTCTAGGGTGAATGAAGGAACTGTGCTAGAACCCGTGTTGCGGTAGTAGGCCAACTCTCCCGTTTTTTTACCTATAATGAGGTCCAACAATCCGTCTTTGTCCAAGTCGAAAAGTTGTGGGGTGGCATACGCACCGGTTGCGATGACAGTACCTGTATTGTCAGCCATATTGATGATAGGATTGGCGAACGTAATGCCCGGAGCAACACTTGTATTGGCGTAGTAAGAAAGTCCTCCATTTTCGAGACTTAAAATCATGTCTTTATCGCCATCGCCGTCCAAATCACCAAAGGTTGGCACCTTCCGAAGTCCAATTTGCAGGGTGCTTAAATTCAATAAATCGTTGTCAATGAAAGTGAAAAAGGGTTGAGTCGCTGTTCCGGTATTCTTGTAGAAGGATATGCCGCTTTCTTTGTCCAAGATTGGTTTATAACGGTAGAATGAAGTCACGAACATGTCCTCAAGTCCATCGTTATTGAAGTCCATGAACACAGGGATACTGCCTGTTCCGTGGTCAATCATTTCACCTTGAAGAAAATCGTTTTCTTGGTACACAAAGGTTGGAAGGGCATTGGTTCCAAGGTTTTTGTAGCGCAAGACGCACTTTTCATTTTGCGATATATTCTTGGCATTGGGTGCTGCAATGAAGTCTTTTTTCTGGTCGAAATCTACATCTACCCAAAAGGCGGCAGGAAACAATTGAATGTTTACCGGCAGTGAATTGCTTGGAAAGGCATTGTCCTGACTAGTCATCGCAGAATTGGTGTTGACATCGGTCCCTCCGTTCATCAATAAGCTCATGGATGAAAAAGCGACATCACCTAAAATGAGGTCCTTCGCCCCCGAGTTATCCATGTCTATAGCTAAAACGGTAGATCCAGAGTGTTTTGGATAACTTTCTGAGGGTTTTGACTTCAGATCCTCAGGGTGTGATGGATATTCGGGGTTGGGAACATTGGATACACATGGTCCGGTATTGTCGTTGAGGTATAGCACACTCGTGGTGATGTCTTCGCGAAATTTCCCCCAACATTCATTTTTCAAGACAAATTCCAAGGAATCGGGAACGCCATAGGTTTCCATGCTGATGTTCTTGTGGTACTGCATGTGTTGTCCGCCAATGTGAAACGTAAGCACATCAATGTCTCCGTCATCATCCACATCAACAATGGCAGGTATATCAGCCGAACTGACATACAAGTTCAGATTCGCTCCAGAATAATCGGAATACAATAAATTTTTTGCGACTTCCCATTGGTTGCCATTGACTGCATTGCCAGTATTTCGGTACACTTTGATTCCACCTACACCATATACAAACAAATCTTTGGCGCCATCTGCGTTGTAATCTATAGCTGTAGCGCGGTAGCGAATGTCTGAAGGCAACTGTGTTTTTCCGCGATAGAGGTACTTGTAATAGGGGCCAGCGCCGTCATTTTCGTGCTTAAAAATGCGGATGTTGTCGCTGCTGCGGTCGAACACAAACAAGTCCAGATCGCCGTCAAAATCAATGTCTATATCCGAAAATTGCGCATAATTCAATCCGCCTGCCCACGCATGTGCTAAGGTGTCTGTACCGATGCGAACACCAATAGAATCATCGTATTCAAAATTGAACTGTCCCACACTTAAGAAGGGGGAGAACAGAAGCACGAAAAGAAATTTGGTCGAATTCCGCATGATATTATCCACTATGGGTTAATTTTGCCTGTCTTCCGATTGTCGAAAGATGCTACCAAGTTAGTTAAAACACGATGAAAAAAAGCAATTTAGTGGTGAAAATGATGGCGCTCTGCACGCTGTTGTTTTCGTTCAATACCCAAGCACAGGATAGTGTTTCTGTATTATTCATTGGAAACAGTTACACCTATGTCAATGATTTGCCCAGTGTCTTTTCCCAATTGACGCTTTCACTGGGCGACGAAGCGACCGTAGATTCAAAAACCAATGGGGGATTTACGTTTCAAAATCATTTGGTGGATCCACTGACCATGACAAAGATTCACGCAAAACCGTGGGATTATGTGGTGCTTCAAGGGCAAAGTCAAGAGCCGTCCTTTCCCTTTGATCAGGTGAATACTCAAACCTTACCACCGGCCGTATCTCTTGCCGATAGTGTATATGCCAATGCCTTTTGTGGGCAAACCATGTACTTTATGACCTGGGGGCGTCAGGTGGGTGACCCGCAATGGGATTCCATCAATACCTTTTACAAAATGAACAACCGTTTGCGCAATGCCTATGTGCGCATCGCGGATTCTGCCAATGCCAGTGTGGCGCCAGTAGGGGTAGCATGGAAGTACATCATCGACAATCATCCGACGATCAATTTGTATTCGGCTGATGGTTCTCACCCAAGTTTGGAAGGGACCTATTTGGCAGCCTGTACATTTTATGCCAGCGTTTACCGTAAAAATTCAAGCGGAGCAACCTATACGGCAGGATTGGATCCGACAACAGCCGGAATTCTTCAGACCGCTGCGGATCTCTCTGTGCTCGATAGCATTGACACCTGGTTCTTGAAAGGCAAGGCCGATTTAACTGTGGCTGATTTTCTCGCTTCGGTAAATGGTCAAACCGTGCAATTGACCAATTCGAGTGTACATGCACAAGGGTTTATGTGGAACTTCGGCGATGGCGGTGCGAGTGTAAATGTGGATCCAACGCATGGGTTCACGGCAGCTGGAACTTATCCGATTGAACTCATCGCATTGAGCGAATGTGGAAACGATACGACGATTCAGCAAATCACCATTCAAAGTGCGGGAATGAATGAAGGTAATGCGCTTGGACTAACCGTGAAAATGCTTGGAAACGGAAGCTTTGAACTCGATTTTATGGAAATCCCAAACACCTTGACAATTCGCGACATGAAAGGTGCAGTCGTGATGACACTTAAGCCAGAGCAAGCAACTATTCATATCGATTTGACAGCAGTTTCAGCTGGCGTTTACCAAATGGAGTGGGAGAGCGATGCAGGTCAAAACCGTTACGCTCTGCCTGTAATCAAGTAATCAGATAAAGGTAAAATACGACTCTTTCGATTTGCGCACTTTTTTCAAGTGTTGGTAAGCATCTTCGTCTGAGCGATATCCGATTGGACAAACTACTGTAGCGATTAAATTTTTCTCCGACAGATGCAACACCTCATCATACCCTTTTGGATTGAATCCTTCCATTGGAGTCGCATCAATTTTTAGTCGAGCACAGGCACTCAACAACTGTCCGAGCACAATATACGTTTGGTTGGATGTCCAATGCTGAATGGCTTCAGGTGATTTGTTACCGATGAAATTTCCAATCGATTCAATCATCTTTCCGACGCGTTCTTCACCCATTTCGCGCGCTGCATCAGTACGTTGCGCGTGGCTTTGGATGTAGTTTTCATCCAATGAGCTATACGAACACAACACGATGAGGTGAGAAGCATCCTTGACTTGCTGTTGGTTGTAGGAGTGTGTTGTCAATTGTCCCCGAACCTCAGGGTCTGTGATAATCAGTGCATGCGTTGTTTGAAGCCCCATCGAAGAAGGAGACATACGCATCACCTCAAGCAGTGTCTCGAGGTCTTGGTCATTTATTTTTTTGCTGGCATCAAATTTTTTGGTCGCGTAGCGCCATTGGAGGTCGTTGAGGATATCGTTGTTCATTGGATTTTTCTATGTACGTCAAAGGTCAACAAACAAATCGGAATGTTGTTCAGGGATAATTTTTATCTCTAAACATTGGTGAGAAAAATTTCTTGCAACTTGCAGATGATGACATTTGGTCCTGTTGAAGGATTCGTAATCATTCGTCAATAACCTAACGCTGTTGCATCTCCTCCAACTCCTTTTTCAATCGTTCTACCTCAAGATTCAATTCCTTAATTGCCTCGATCATCACCGGCACCAACTGAATGTAATCGACGGTTTTGTATACGGTCTCGTCGCCTTGGTTGATGAAAAGTGCTTTCTCTTTGATGAGTTCAGGGAATACCAGCTCCACATCTTGAGCGATGACACCGTATTGCTGACGTTGTATGCTGCTCTTTTCGCCATTGGTTAGCGTTGTCGGTGTCGTAATGGTATAATGCGTTCCTTGAATCAAACTCAATTGTTGCAATGCATTTTTGATGGGAACAATGTTCGATTTCAAACGACGGTCGGAAGCCAATTGCCACCCTCCAATGGCAAAGCCTGCGCCTTCCACGCCGATGTCCGCCGTGAAATAGCCCGACCATCCTGTTGCTGTGTTGGTGGTTTGTCCATATACGCCATTGAACCCAACACCATAGGTGCCGATACCCAAGCCTGTTGTTCCTGAATTGCTTCCGTAAAGTCCATAACCCGCTCCATAAGAGGATTGTCCTACTGTACCGTTGAATCCAACCCCTAAAACACCGTAACCTCCTGCAGTTCTAAGGTTGGATCCATACACGCCTGCAGCACCTGTCGCTGTTGCTGGAATTTGTCCGCTAACACCATAACCTGCCCCGGAATTGTTCCCTAGAATGGCAGAGTTGTTGGCGCCCGAACTGTTGGTATTGGCCTGCATGGCTGCAAAGGTATTCCCAGCATTGGTGCTTTCTGCGCGAAATCCAACACCGACACCACTTACGTTCGCAAGTACAGCGGTTGAATTCGCCACTGAAGAGTTCACCTCAAGCCCTGTGGCATTTGTTCCAGCGTTGTTGATTTGAACAGCACCGGCATCTGTAGTGATGCTGCGTCCTAGTCCTGCACCGCCTTGGTCATAGGCCTGATCGAGGGTGTTGGCAGTTCCACCGCCTCCGCCATTTCCGCTGCTTTCCGCATACAAGGCATAAGGCACACTCAACAATTGAGACACGCCAGAAATGGTGAAGTTGGAACCTCCGGTCGGATCAATTTCAGTTTTCAAAAAGTATGGACCATTGGACCAATCAATAACAGAAAGTGGATTGATGCTTCCTATCTGTATGCTCGCAAGACCATTTGTGTTGGTTATTGCCGCATGGGTTTCGGTTTGAACGGTTACTCCTGTGGCTGAACCTTGCAAGATACTGGTGCGAATGCTGACATTACCGGTGTTGATCAATGCACCTGCGGCATCACGAACGACTGCTTGGTAGGTCATTGATGGTGGTGCTTGAGCGAAAAGTTCACCAACTAGAAGGAGCGCTAAAAGTGTTAGGATGTGCTTCATGATTATTGAGTTTTAATGATTTTAAAGGTGTGAAGGGTTTTTTCGTCTGAAATGACATGCAAGTAATAGATGCCTGTCGCATGTGAATTGAGCGCAATGGAACTGCTTTCGTTAAGAATCGGCTGCGTTAAAAGCGTTTTTCCTGCGTCATCGAAGAGCACATAATAGCTGTTCATCGGAAGTTTGGAGGAAGCAACTAGTGTCAGTTCACCGATTGTTGGATTGGGTCCTAAAACAAGAGTAAAAGCACTGTTTTCATCTAGCGTACTCAAAGAAAACAATTCGTAGGGTTGTTGAACTCCGAGGTAGGCACTTCCTGCAGCAACATCGATCGCTGTGTAGTCGATTTGTCCAACGGAATAACTAGCCGAACCGCCAGCTCCAATGCATTCTCCGCCAGTGCTCACCGTATTGGATTGAGCTGAACTTTGCAAGGCAAGTAGTAGGGTTAAAATGATTGAAAAACAGTGTTTTATTATCCTCTCTGGTTTCATATGTTACCTTTTATTTGCGAATCCAATTTCTAAAATAATGATGCAATTTTGGGATGAAAATCCCCATCAGTGGAACAAGAATGACCGTGAATACTAATGTTTTTAAAAGCGGATGAAAGTCCTGAACCAAGGGAAATATAAGCGCAAACATAATGTTGATCACAGGGTATACAAAAAGCCATGAAATGAGTAGCATTTTCCAGATTTTTGGCTTCGTGTTTTCCATGTTTGCGCTTGATTTTTTTCGAATGTACACTTTTTTTGTCAGTATCCGTATTCGTGATTTTCGTCATGTTTTAATTCTTTCAAGGCAGGTACTTTTAATCGTTGAATTTAAGGTATGAGGTATCTAACTATTTTTCTGATTGTCTTCCTGTTAGGATGTAAAGACAGCAAGACGGAATCAAAACCAGTGCGCAAAGAAATGACCGTTGCGGTCTATTCCAGTGTGCGCTTGGAACCCTTGGGAATGTATCAAGTCAAAGCGTCGGTAGGCGGGTTCTTGGAATCCATGGTTGTGGAGGAAGGTCAACTAATCGAATCGGGCGATGTACTGTTTGTTATTTCGGATGTGGCGTCGCGGATGAATTTACAGAATGCCGAACTCAGTTACCAACTGGCATACGATTCTTATCGCGGGGAAGCGAATATTCTGGAGGAAATGCGTGTTGACCTGAATTCATCACTTTCTAAAATGAGAAATGATTCATTGAACCTCAAGCGGTTTAAGGTTTTGTACGATCAAAAGGCGGTGAGCGAAACGGAGTTTGAAAATGTGCGCTTGGCGGCAGAGGTGTCGTCGAATAATCTCAGTTCATTGCGCAAACGAGTGCAGCGCAAAGAGAAAGAACTTCGAAATCAGTTGGCACAGCTGCAAAACAATGTAGAGACAAGCACTTCACGCAGCAATGATTTCGTGTTGAAATCCATCATGAAGGGAAAGGTATACCAAACATTTAAAGAGCGTGGTGACTTGGTCAACTTGCAAGAACCTTTGGCCATCATTGGTGATGCGAAACAATTTGTATTGAAGATGTTGATCGATGAGGTGGATATTTCTAAGGTGCAAATTGGACAGAAAGTGTTGGTGAATTTGGAAGCCTACAAAGGAAAATTGTTTGAAGCACGGGTGACACGTATCGCCCCAAAGATGGATGAACGCACACAAACGTTCGAGATTGAAGCGAAATTCGTGAATCCGCCAACTCACTTATATATGGGCCTCACTGGTGAAGGCAACATCATCATCCAAGAGAAGAAATCGGCATTGGTCATCCCAAGGGAGTACTTGCAACCGGGCAATAAGGTAGAAACGGACCAAGGCCTGGTGAAGGTAGAGACGGGACTTTCGAATTGGACCTATGTGGAAATCCTCTCAGGCTTGAAAGAGGGAACAGTCATTTACATGCCTGAATAATGAAAAAGCTAAGGATTCTACTTTCCATTTCTCGGACGCACCTTTCTTCCCGTAAAAAGCAGTCCTTGATTGCGGCTTTGGGTGTCACTTTCGGTATCGGCACCTACATCATCATGATGGGGTTTATGAATGGATTGAATGGTCTACTGGATGGATTGATTTTGAACCGCACGCCTCACATTCACCTGTACAATGAGGTCGAACCAACACGCATTCAGCCCATTGATATGTGGCAAGGAGGGGAAAATACCATCAAGGTTGTTGGTTCAATCAAGCCGAAATCCAATCAAACACGCATTCACAATGCGTTGCCGCTCATCGATTATTTGAACAAGCAAAACTACGTGCGTGGTGCCACCCCTCAAGTGAAAGCGCAAGCCTTTTATCTTGCGGGATCTACCCAGTTGAATGGTGTCTTGATTGGGGTGGACATCATGAAGGAGGCGGAGTTGTACAACCTGAACGATTACATCACCGAAGGACAAGCACTTGATTTGGCAAAGAACGAAAACGGAATCATCATCGGAGCGGGTGTTGCAAAAAAAATAGCCATGATGGTAGGGGATATCGTGCAAGTGTCATCTGCCAAAGGTGAAATCATGCCTTTAAAAATCGTGGGCTTGTACCAAAGTGGACTTTCTGACATTGACAATGTGCAGAGTTACATCAACATAAAGGCAGCACAACGACTCATGGGGGAGAAGGACAACTTCATCACCGACATCAATATTAAACTCTATGATCTCAATCGCGCTCCGAAATTGTCCGAGGATATGGCTAATCTTTTTGATGTTGCGGCAGTGAGCGTTCAATCGGCCAATGCGCAATTTGAAACTGGGTCGACTGTCAGAACATTGATTTCCTATGCAGTGTCCATCACTCTACTTATCGTCGCTGGATTCGGTATTTACAACATCCTAAACATGCTCATCTACGAGAAAATGAACGATATTGCTATTTTAAAGGCCACAGGATTTTCGGGCAGAGATGTGAAAATCATCTTTATCAGTCAGGCCATCATCATCGGTTTGATTGGAGGGATTCTCGGATTACTGCTGGGTTACGGGGTTTGTGTCATCATTGACAATACACCATTTGATACAGCTGCCTTGCCAACAATTAAAACTTACCCGGTAATGTATGCACCGAAGTACTACATCATTGGGATTGTCTTTGCGATGCTGTCCACCTTTTTTGCGGGCTATTTACCGGCACGCAGAGCAGAGCGCATCGACCCTGTTGACATCATTCGCGGACAATAAGATGAAAATACTCGAAGCAGTAAATATCAGTAAGTCGTTCAAAAAGCCGGTTGAATTTCAGGCCTTGAAGGATGTGTCTTTTTCCATTGATAAAGGCGAGTTCGTCTCGATCATGGGTAAATCGGGTTGTGGAAAATCGACCTTGTTGTACATTTTGTCGACGATGGATACCGATTATGAGGGGAAGCTATTTCTTGATGAACAATTGATTACAGGACAAACAAGCAATCAATTGGCACGCCTGCGCAACGAGAAGATTGGCTTCGTGTTCCAGTTTCACTACTTATTGGCGGAATTTACTGTACTCGAAAACGTGATGCTTCCTGCAAAGAAATTGGGAATTAAATCACTCGAAGAAATTGAAGCCGATGCCATGCACAAGCTGACATTACTCGGAATTCAAGATCAAGCATTGAAAATCTCTAGCCGCATCTCTGGTGGGCAAAAACAACGTGTCGCCATTGCCCGTGCCTTGATTAACAATCCGAGCATCATCATGGGCGATGAGCCGACAGGGAACTTAGATAGTAAAAATGCAGATACTGTATTTGGAATTTTCAAGGAACTCTCAAAAGAGAATCACTTGTCTTTGTTGGTTGTCACCCATGATCAAGATTTTGCGAACCGCACGGACCGCATCATTCACATGGAGGATGGACACATTAAATTCTAAACGTTAGCGGAACAGTTGGAAATACGTGTGGCCTTCAACTTCATTTCCGTTGAAGTCAATTGCCTTGTACTTGATGAAATAGACCCCTTCCTCACAGTTTTTTCCACTTGACTTACCGTCCCAACCTTGATTGACTCCAGTGAGTGTGGCCATTAGATTTCCCCAACGATTGAGAATGATGGCCTCGAATTGTTCACCATATTTGACATCGACGAAGTACAAGTCATTGGCGCTGTCTTCATTTGGTGTGAACACGTTTGGCGGAGTCACAATCATTGGAGGCAACACCTCAACAATCGTGTCCCACGTATCGGTGCAAATTCCATTGGATGCCGTGAGAATTACGTTATAAATTCCGGGTACACTAAAATTTGCTGTGACAGTAGTCAAGGTATTTGTGTCTACAGTTTGACCATTTCCAAAATCCCAAAGGTAATTGGAGGCATAAGTCGAAAGATTCGTAAAGTCAATGACCATTGGCACATTTCCATAGGTATCACTCGGCATTCCATTGGCTACAGGTTGTGGCAGTGAAGTCACTGAAACTTCGTCTGTATCTGTACATCCGTTAGCATCTGTACCGGTAACAGTGAATAAAGTCGTTCCTGCCGGTGGTGTGAATGGAACACCGTTTACAGCTGAATTGTCCCACGTATAGATTGTTGCACCTGTTCCCGTTAAGGTCACATCAGAAGGAGACGTTCCTCCGGGTTCGCACAAGATAATATCTTGACCGGCATTTACCACCGGATTCGGCCAAATGGTAATTGTTGCTGATCCTGCTTGTGGTTGTGAACATTGATTTGCACTGCTCTCTGTAACGTTTACTAATGAGAAGACATAAGTCCCTGGCGTGTCGGTGGGGTAGGTAATCGACGTTGAATTGCCAATGGTTATAAGCGGTGGCTGCGCAATTCCATTGAGCGTGTAGTTGATGATGTAAGGCGCTGTCGCTGATGAACCCGTAAAGTTGATGACAGGATTTGGGCCTGACCCCTCGCACAAGGCAGCGTTTTGATCAATGGTAGCTATCGGCATTGGTGCCACGTTCAATGTAACAGCAGCTGTTTGAGGTGCAGTACATGACCCATTTTCGGTCACAGTTACCGTGTAGGTTGTTGTGGCTGATGGAGTCGCAATTGGGTTGGCAATAGCTGTATTGCTCAATCCTGTGGCAGGTGACCATGCATACGAATAGGTTCCACCACTGCATCCATTTACTGCAGTGGTTGTGAACTGTGACGATTCTGAGACGCAAAGGGTATCTTCGGACATGTTCACTCCAACTTGAATTGGACTAGCTCCAGCAACCGTGAAAGTTTGTTCCGTGGTATAGATGTTACACGATGTTTCCCAAGCTCTCCATTTGTACGTTCCCGGACAGAGTGTAGAAAGGTCAATAATTGTCGTTGGATAGGGAACAGGTGTACTGTTAGTACATGATGAACACGCTCCACCACCTATGCAAATTTCAGAAGAGAAATGGTTAGCGGCGCCTGAAAAACTGGCATTGGCACAGACGATTTCTACGTTCACCGTATAGCAACATTGCCATCCCGCATTGGATGTGAATGTCAATTCTAAGCTATTACCGTTGATGGTTTGTGTCACATTGGACAAGGCGCCACATGGAGAACATGCGTTGGCTTTGGGGGCTAAAATGCTCAAGATAAGCACGAGGAGGAACGGTAGTTTTCTCATTTCTGTATTAGTAGTTTGAACGTAAAGGTATAAAAACCAAAGTCTAGACGAAAAAAAATCTGATCTGTTGCATCATCAATTTATTTTTTTTCAATCGCCTCTAGCGCTTCGATGCGTTTTAGGAGAGCTTCAATTATGGCTTGCTGCTCTTGTACGGCATTGATGAGGGGCAAAACAAATTCTGCATATCGAATGGAATAGTGGTCATCTTCATTCTGAGGTTTTACGATCCCGCTAAATTCAAGGCCCATCTTGTCCATGATTTTCTCTACATCTTGCGCCAAAAGGCCTGAATAACGAATGCCTTCTTGTCCTTTCGTGATGTACGTGTAAGTCACAGGTTTAAGTTGCAGCACAAAATCCAATCCAGCAGTCAAAGGACGAACATGGTCTTTCATGCGTTTGTCGGACAGCGTACTCCAACTCACTGGTCCACCAATTACGGTAACTGCGGTGTTTCCTATTTGCACACTGTTGTTTCCTAAGACAATTGCCCCATAGCCAATAGCCGTGGCATTGCTAATGGATCCAGATGAGGCATCGGCCCCAAATCCCAAATAGGTATTGTAACTGCCGGTTGAGTTAAATTGACCTGCAAAATTTCCAATGAAGGTATTGTTATTTCCAAGGGTACTAAAGTATCCTGCATGCGCTCCGAAAAATGCGTTTTCTGAACCTAAGGTATTTGAATTGCCTGTGGTTACCCCTGAAAATGTATTGTGCATCCCTTCTGTGTTTGACTGTCCAGCATAGGCACCAAGGAAGGTGTTTTCATTGCCATTGGTATTGGCCAAGCCAGCACGTCGTCCTACAAAGGAGTTCATCATTCCGTCTAAGTTTGCTACCCCCGTTTCTGTCCCAAGGAAGGTGTTTTGAGAACCAACACTGTTGTTCAATCCGGCATTAAATCCAAAAAAAGAGTTGTTCACACCGATTGATAAAGCTGCACCAGCGTTGTTGCCTACAATGATATTTCCGGTTCCACGCGCCCAAAGGATTTTCTTGTTGTTGATCATATAACTGCTATCCAAAGGGATGGTAATGTTTCCATTGACATCGAGTTTTTGAAGTGGATTGTTCGTTCCTACGCCAATAGTTCCGCCAGCATTAAAAAGGTTGTAATCGTCCACTACCCATTCATTTCCATTCCAAAACGTGGTATTTCCCACTTGTGTTCCATTGGGTAAGAGTGGTGCGCCCGATGTGCCCGCATGAAGAGCGTAAGGTACACTCAAAAGTTCTGTGGTGCCGAAACTGCTGTAATTGGTCCCTCCAGACAGATCGCCTTCTATTTCAATAAACTTCGCACCGTTGGGCCAATCCACCGCATTTATTGCGCCGATGACTGGACTACCTCCGCCGATGGAAAGGGTGAAAAGTCCAAATTCATTGGTGGTACTGCTGTGTGTTTCTTGAAAAACGACTGTTCCATTTGGTGTCTCGTCGTGAATGCTGATGCGTATGCCAACCGATGCATTGGAGAGTACTTGTCCAGAAGTATTCCTCGCAATGGATTGGTATTTAAAGCGCTGAGGCACTTGAGCATGGCCGATTGAAACGATGAAAAACAGGGTAAAAATCAACCCGGAATAATGGCGCAATTTCATGGGATTGTGTGGATTAGTTTTCCGATAAAACGAGGAAGTTGATCTGGCTGTGACAGATAAATAAAATATTCTGAAGAGGCCTTGTCGCCGATGTCCATTTGACAAGTAGGTCCGCTGTTCAACGTTTTTTGCTCAATCAATCTGAACGAAACATCATATATGAAGATGCGAGCACCTTCCTCGAAATCTCCTTCTACGAAAAAATGAGTCGTAAAGGGGTTCGGGTAGAGGAGGATGGCATCGATTTCATTTTCAGGAAGGGCCAAAATTGATTCGTAATTTTGCTGAAACCCCTGGGTGAGAATTCCACTGTTGCTTGTGGCTGTTTCAGTCATTGTTTCGCCAATCGTGATGGATAAGGAGCCTGTTGAATGTGTCCCAAACATACCGGAAGTCGCAATAACTTCTTGCGCCATTGACAAAGAGCAGTTGAGTATGAATAGGCAGTAGAAGGTGTATGTAAAAAAACGCATGGCCTTGTTTGTGGCCGAAAGATACGACAAAAAGAAAACCCCGGACGGTGCCGGGGTTCATTTCTTACTTGTTTATTCGCTTCACTTTAAACTCCGTGCGCCTGTTTTGTTGGTGCATGTCATCTGTGCAATCCACATCGTTTGTGCAGCTATTGACAGGTATTGTTTCGCCGTAGCCATGATAGGTGAGTCGCGCCGAATCAATGCCTTTTGAGATGAGGTATTGTACCGCAGCATGCGCCCGCTTGTCAGAAAGAACGGTATTGTATTGGTCGCTGCCCCGAGCATCGGTATGCGAACCCATTTCAATGTCTATTTTAGGGTTGTCGATCAGCAATTGCACCAATTTATCAAGCTCCTTTGCGGCATCTGGACGAATGTCCCATTTGTCGAAATCGTAATAAATATTCTCAAGAACTATCGGTTTGTCAATAACAATCGGCTCGACCTCATAGTTGGCATAAAAGTCTTCGGAATACTTGAGCCCAAGGGTGCTGATTTTATCGGTGCGTGAGAAACACCCCATCTTTGTGCAGTATAAATTATAGGCCATTTCAGGCTGTAGTTTGAGTTTGAAGTTGCCATTGGCATCGCTCATTACGGTTTCTACTTCTCCGGTTTTGGCATTCGTAATTTCAACGATTACTCCTTCAACTGGATTGATGGTTCCTTTATAGCGCGCGGTGCCAATCAAATTAAACTTAGGCGGATGTTTTTCAAAGGCAAACATTTGATCTGTTTCAGTCCGTGAAGAGGAGACAAATCCGGAGTGGTTGTCGCGATTGAGTGAAAATCCGAAGTCGTCCTTGGGTGAGTTGAGTGGATAATTCAGGTTTTCGGGTTGCATCCAGCGCTTGCCATTGAAATAGGTGATGAATACATCGAGTCCACCCATCGAATTGTGTGCGTCTGAAGAAAAGTACAGGGCACCATCGTCGTGAATAAAAGGAAACATTTCATTTCCTGAGGTGTTGAGGGTGCGTCCAAGATTGATAGGGGTGGACCAAACTCCATCTTCCAATTGGCTCGCATATAGATCTGTGCCTCCTTCGCCACCGGGCATGTCTGAAATGAAATAGAGGGTTTTATTGTCGGCAGATAACGTGGGATGTCCACACGAAAAATCATCGCTGTTGTAAGGGAATTCAACCAAGTTTTTCCATTCACCATCAATTAAGGTAGCTTGAAAAATTTTCAAATTATTTTCATGGTCAGCATTGACATCCATGCGTCGCTTGAGGTAGTTGCTTCGTGTGAAGTACACTGTTTTTCCATCTGCGGTGAAGGTGGCTGGACCCTCATGGAAGCGTCCATTGATGTCGCCTTTTAATAGTTCTGGTGACATCCAGTTTCCGTTGACATCTTTATTCATTGCGTACAAATCAAGGTATGAATTGCCGGTCCATGCGGCTATTTTTCTACCGAAAAAGACTTTTTTATCCGCCGTGAATACAACGCCGTTTTGGTATTCTATGATGCTGAAGGCATTGACAAATTCATCGTTTTGAATGGGTTTCAAGGTAAAAAGAGTGGTGTCTCGGTAGCGTTGGACCAATGAATTACACGCGGTAAGCATCATCTTTGCGACGGCATCTTTGGGATGGGCGAGGAGGTATTCACGGAGATAAACAGAAGCAATGGCATGTTTCCCATTGGCCATGAGCACTTTGCTGTAATTGAAAAGCACGCCTGGTTGTCTGTTGCCATTGTCTATATTCCTTGAATACAATGCCTCAGCAGAGTCTATTTTCCCCACCTTAAAGTAGGAGTCGGCCAATTTTAATTCAACTTCGGGGTCAAAACCCTTTCTGTACGATTTTTCAAAGTGATGAATCGCGTCTGCATAGGCCAAATTGTTGTAGGAAATATCTCCTTTTTGAACGTGATAGTTCATGCATGAGCCAGCAAATAGTAGGGTGAAGATCCCAATGCTGATGTAGAATAATGTGGTTTTCATGGTGTAGAATTTTAAAAATATCGGGGTGTTTTCACTTTAACCAGGTTCTTCCCAAAGTCGTATCCAATCATGATTTCATGCGAACCACTGGAGTACTTTCTGAGCGTAGAGAAGGTAAAGTCATAAGCATAACCTACCCGGAAATGGGCATTGGTTTGGTATTCTGCAATCACTGCCAAGGCATCGCCCGTGCGGTAGGAAAAGCTCAACCATACCATGTCTTTGTACACCGCGCTCAAATTTAAATCGGCTTCTAAAGGAGCATTTTTCACGTATTTCAGTAAAATAGATGGACGAAGTTTGACATCCTTAGCGACTGAAAAAATGTAGCCTGCGGTAAAGAGAAAGTGCCGACGGAGAAAGGTGGTTTGATTGATGTCGAAGTTGAAACTTTTTCCTTTTTGAAAGGCTACGAGTGTTGGAATGGAAATGCCGGCGTAGTATTTTTTTGCATAATAATAGGCGCCAACACCAACACGCGGAATGACACGTCCCGTTAGGTCGTTGTTGAAGACATTGTCTTGATCCCAAACAGTTAACTGAGTAAGGTCGGCACTGAATTGAGAAAGTCCGCCGCTGATGCCCAACGCAAGTTTAGAATTTACCCCTGTTTTTATCTGGTAGGCATAATTCACCATGGCTGTATTTTGCTTGGTCACACCGATGCGGTCGTGCATCAAGATGACGCCAAGTCCCATGTTTTTTGTCGTGATGCGGCCATCTGCAGCGGCAACAACCGTTTGAGGTGCACCATCAAGCCCAATCCATTGATTCCGGTAGGTGAGGGTGGATGTCCAGTAATCGTGTGAACCAGCATAGGCAGGATTCAAGAAGAGGCCGTTGAACATGTACTGACTGAGCATGGGGTCTTGTTGGCCATGGGCGGCTAGGACAATCCCTAGCGCGCCGATGAGTTGACTAATTTTTTTCATTTTCTCTTGGTTTATTTATCGTGAAATCAATGCGTGCGTCGCATGTCGACATAGCCAGACAGTGCTTTTTCTTCACCACCTTTGTTCACCGTGAGGATCACAAAGTAGGTGCCGTCGGGGAGAACTTCTCCCGTGTTGTTGACACCATGCCATTCATTTTCATAATTGGGTTTTTCATACACAATGTTTCCCCATCTGTTGTACACCACGAAATGGTTTTCAGGGTAGGCATCGAGGCCATGAATCACAAAGTATTCATTGTCGGAGTCACCATTCGGCGAGAAGCCATTGGGCATTTCCAATACATCAGGTTCGCTTAGGCGAATGGTGCCGTAAATCGGACAACCATTTTCATCGGTAACGATTACCGAATAAATCCCTTCGTTGAGGTCGTGAATGCTTGGTGTCGTTTCACCATTCGACCATAGGTAGATGTAAGGTGAAGTGCCTCCATTGACTGTCGCTAGGATACTTCCATCATTTCCTCCCGTTGCACTTACGTTGTATCCCCCTGTAAACATTGGGCTTCCGAGGAGCAAAGTCATGGAGTCGGGTTGGGTGATGCTCGCGGTGACGATGGCTTGACATCCATAGAGATCTGTAATCAAGACGCTGTAATCGCCAGCCGCAAGACTGTCATTGATCGCTCCTGTGTTGCCATCTGACCATTCGAAAGTGAAAGGCCCACTTCCAGTTCGTACAAATACATTGATTTGTCCGTTCGTGTCACCAAAACATGTGGCATTGTTGATGACAGAATACGCATTGAGGTTGTTTAAACTCTGAATGGTATCCATGTAATAAACACTGCAGCCATTCAAATCTGTAACTTCTAAGCTGTAGATGCCATGTGGTACATTGATGAGGTTGACCGTTGCGCTGCCATCTGACCATTGATAGTTGTAGGGTGCTATTCCTCCAGAGACTTCAACGAGAATGGCGCCATTTGGAGCGTTGCACGCCGCATCTTCAATGGTTGCTGCCAACGCGAGGGTGTCTGGCTCTGTCAATGTGGTTTCAAAGTTGATCACACACCCATTGGCATCCGTAATGACTGTTGAATAGGTACCAGCTGAAAGTTCATTCACTTGACTTTCTGTGGATTCATTGCTCCAGTTGAAGTTGTATGGATCTGTTCCACCAAAGACACTCAGGGCAATTGAACCGTTGCTTCCTGCAGCGCAAAGCACCTCATCTTGACTCGATTCAAGCGCCAACGGGTCCGGTTGACTTACTGTAATGCTTGTGTCACGCGAACATCCGTGGATGTCAGAGATCTCAACACTGTAGGTTCCTGCAGGAATTCCGAATAAATCTTCTTGTGTCCATGCGTTGTTCCATTGATACGTGTAAGGTGGTGCTCCATTGAATGGAATGAGATCAATCACGGCATCATTTAATCCATAGCAACTTACTTGGGATACGCCTACGTTCATGGAAGGTATTTCATACACCGTCACATCGACTGCGCAGGTAGCGGTATTTCCGTGAATATCGGTGGCCATATATACATCCGTTGTCGTTCCAATGGGATAGCCAGTGCTACCTAAGGTTCCTGACACTTGTAGAACAGATTGAATGCCACAGTTGTCTATTGCCGTTGGGAAGGCATACGAGATAATTGGATCACATGAAGTTACACTTGGTGGACAGGTTATAATCGGTACTTGGTTGTCCGTAACAGTAACCGTGAATGAACACAAGGTGTAATTGCCACTTCCGTCTGTCGCGGTGTAAACAACGCTTGTTGTACCGATAGGGAATATGCTTCCAGATGGAATATTTACAGTCATTGTTGCCCCGCAATTGTCGCTAAATCCTGGTGCTGTCCAAGTGACTTGGGTATCGCATTGACCGCTAGCACTGTTCACGAGAATATCGTTTGGACAATTTGTGATGATGGGTGCTTGATTATCGGTCACTTGAACACTGAACGAACAGGTAACTGAATTACCGGCAATATCTGTAGCCGTCCAAAGCACATTGGTGGTGCCAGGGTTGAAAATTACTCCGATTAAACTTGTTCCCGTTCCCGTGGTAACCCCCGATAGGGTATAGGTCAATTGACTCACGGTGCAATTGTCTGTAGCAATGGCGTTCCACGCTGAAGAGGTATTGGTATAGGTACATACCCCTTGATTTCCGGGAAGCACTTGCGTATTCAGCGCTGAACAATTCGTAATGCTTGGATATTGCATGTCGCGCACCAGCACTTGGAAGCTGCATGTCGTAAAATTGCCACTCGCATCGCTTGCTGTCCAGAGAACTGTTGTTAATCCAAGATTGAAATTCACATTTTGCAATGAAGTCCCCGTACCTGTGGTTGCGCCAGTCAGGGTATAGGTGATGCTGGCTACGGAGCAATTGTCAGACGCATTGGCATCCCAACCTGATCCTTGAACGGTGTAGTTGCATTCGCCGGCATCGAGGTCCACCTGTTGGTTTCCTATCGGACCACAATCGGTAAAGATCGGCAATTGCGTATCCACAACATTCACTTGGAAGGTACAAGTTGCAGTATTTCCATTTCCATCAGCAGCAAGCCAAGAGATAGTTGTTGTTCCGAGGTTGAACTGGACACCAGAAAGTGAAGTTCCTGTTCCTGTTGTTGCTCCTGAAAGGGTATAATTCATGGTATATGTTCCACAATTGTCGCTAATTGTTGGATTCCATCCTGTGCCACTTTTCGTGTAGGTACACAATCCAGCATTGACATTGACAATTGGTGTTGTGGAAGGTCCGCAAGTAAGGATGATTGGATTCTGTGTATCTGTGACGGTCACGTTGAATGAACACGTACTTGTGTTTCCTGCAAAATCAGTTGCTGTCCATAGGACTTGAGTCGTTCCGCTGTTGAATACTTGACCATTGAGCGATGTACCCGTTCCCGTCGTGGCGCCACTTAAGGTGTAAGAAACTGAAACGGTTCCCGCACACAAATCACTTGCGCTAGCATTCCATGCGTTACTTGTTTGCGTATAGGTGCACGTTCCTGTATTGGATGGGACAGTAAACGGTCCTCCTGTCACACAGGTTATAGATGGTGCTTGATTGTCTGTCACATTTACTTGGAACTGGCAGGTGCTTGCATTTCCGGCAACATCAGTGACCGTCCAAAGCACGGTGGTAAATCCAAGATTGAAAGATACATTGTTTAATGTACCAACACCGCTGCCGATTGTTGCGCCACTCATGGTGTAATTCGCTGTCAACACGCCCCCACAATTGTCGGTGGCTGTTGGATTCCAGCTGATGCCGTTCACCGTGTAACTGCAGTTTCCAGGGTTGGTGTTCACGGAAACAATTCCACTACCACCACACGATGAAATCACAGGTGCGGTTGCATCGCTTACCGTTACGGTGTAAAAGCACGTTGCGGTATTGCCCGAAGCATCTGCGGCTGTCCACGTCACAGTGGTAATGCCTTTATTGAATTGTACGTTATTTAATGTAGTCAACCCAGTTGCACTGGTCGCACCTGTAAGCACAGCGGTTAAAGTAGCCATCTGACAATTGTCAGTCGCTGAGGCATTCCATGCTGCGCCAATTTGTGTATAGGTACACGACGTTGAAGCGGTGGTGCTACTTTGATTTCCTGGACAAGTAATGAGTGGTTTCGTGATATCAGGCACTGTTGGAAGATTGCGTGATGCCGTTGCCGTGCAGCCATGTTGGTCCGTTACCGTCACCAAATAGCCGCCAGCTAATAGTCCTGTTGGGTCTTGGCTTGTGCTTGTATAGCTTGAAGGTCCTGACCACAAGTAGGTATAACTCGGTGTTCCTCCAACCGTGGTGAGGTCAAGAATTCCGTCGGCTTGACCACCACATGACACGGAGTCTGCAATGGCAATTGTCGCCACAAGTAACGCAGGTTGATTGATGTACACCTGCATCGGACCGAAATCACAGCCATTGGCATCGCTCAGTTGAAGTTCGTACAATCCGTTGCTCAATCCAGAAAGATCCTGTGTACTTGCAGTGAAGGTCCCTGGGCCATCCCACGCATACACGTAAGGCAAAGTTCCTCCCGATGGTGTGGCATTGATGGTCCCATTGGTATTGCCAAAACATAAGGCATCGGTGTAGGTATAAGTAGATGAAAGTGGTGTAGGTTGCGTAATGCCAATGCTTCCCGAAACTGTGCATCCGTTGGCATCTACAACCACAACGCTATAGGTTCCTGGCCCAAGGTTCACAAGGTCTTGGTAGGAAGCAATCACTCTCCCTCCAAAGGACCAAGCAAAGGTGTAAGGTCCTGTTCCACCAACAATTGTGAGGTCAACGGTGCCGTCTTGAGCATTGGAACAGGTAATGTTTGTTGGGGTTAATGAGATGGTTAAAGGATTCGGTTGTTGAATGACGAAGGACTGAAAAGTGGTACAGTTCATCGCGTCTGTAACCGTCACAGAATAGTTTCCTGCACTGAGATTGTTGATGGTGTACAAGCCCGTCGCACCAGTTGACCACGTTAAGGTGTAAGGACCAACACCATCGCCTACAACCACTGTAGCAGATCCATTTGAAGCACCATTGCAACTTGTTCCAACAGTATTCACAGCAATCATAAATTCGTTGCATGGTGGTTCGTTGATCAACACACTGTCGGAAATTGTACACGCGCGGCTGTCAGTGATGTTGAGGTAATAAACAACACCTCCAGGGGCAGAACTCAGATTGGCTATCGTTTGAGTAGTCATTCCACCTGGCATCCATTGGTATGTGTAACCTGGCGTTCCACCGAGTGGATTGGCTGTTGCGCTCCCGTTAGTGCCTCCAACTGATGTGACATCGATATGGGTAATGGTATTCGTGAGGATATTCGGTTGCATGATGGTCACGGTTGAGGCGTCAATACAGCCACCTGCATCAGTTACAAAAACGGTGTAGGTTCCTGTTGATAGCAGGTTCGCTGTGGCAGTCGTTTGTGGGGGCGTGGTGTTCCAAGAATAGGTGTAAGGAGCTGTTCCTCCCACTGCTGTGGCACTCGCAGTGCCATTATTCCCTCCATAACAAGTAACCGATGTTCCTGTTGCACTGGCATTGAAGCTTGAACAGCTCGGTTTGTTGACCACAACCATGGTGGTGATCGAACAGCCATTTGCATCAGTAATCGTTAGACCATATGATCCGTAACATAAGGTGGAAGTCGTTGTAGTTGTTGTCTGACCATTACTCCATAAAACGGTGTAAGGTGCCGTTCCACCTGAAATACTCACACTCGCGCTGCCATCACAGGCTACGTCCGTACTGGTATTTGTGGAAGAAGCCACCACTTGGATTGTCGATGGCTGAGTAACAGAGATCGAATGAACGGCGCTGCAACCAAGTG
>CALPWQ020000046.1 GCA_943327315.2 Chitinophaga pinensis | reverse complement strand
GGTAATTACATCTTTGTCGCAACCGAAGGCATACAAGGTGTCAAAATCATGAAGACTTCCTACAGTAAATGAATGGGCGATGTCTTTACATGGAGCATTTGGATCTGGGTCGAGGGCATGCACATGAACATCAAAACTAATTGCCGATTGAATGAACATTCTTCCGAGTTGGCCTCCTCCAACCATTCCCAATCGGCAAGTGTCGCCATACCATTGTTGTTTCATGGGGCAAAGATACGCGCGAAATCAACAGCCGTTCAAAACTTTCGCAGGAAATATTTCAAAAAGGTCTTGCATAAAACCTTACCTTTGAGAACTATTTTTTGTGTCGCCAATTGATAACCCTGCACGATAAAGTATTTGAGCCCTTCATTTTAGAAGATGAGATCTTGGACCGAATTGGTGCCATTGGTGCTTCCTTGTCGGATGAATATGCCGACAAAAACCCCTTATTTATTGCTGTTTTGAATGGTTCCTTTATGGTGGCATCCGATCTCATGAAATCGATGTCTATTCCATGCGAGATTTCATTTGTGAAGGTAAGCTCGTACCACGGCACAGCATCTACTGGCCGTGTAGATGAGCTCATTGGTTTAAATACGAATGTGCGGAACAGACACATTGTTCTCTTGGAAGACATCGTGGATACGGGTGTAACCGTTGATAAAGTGTTGAAGCTTTTGTCGGTGTCGGAACCTGCTTCGGTGAAGACCTGTACACTGTTGTTTAAACCGGATGCGTTCAAAGGCAAAAAGACACCAGATTTTATTGGATTTTCAGTTCCAGATTTGTTTGTTGTGGGTTATGGCCTTGACTACAATGAGTTGGGAAGAAATTTACGCGATATATATAAGTTGAAAGAAGATTGATAATTGAAGTCATGTTGAACATTGTATTATTTGGACCTCCAGGAGCAGGTAAGGGAACACAGTCGGAACGATTAATTGAGCGCTATGGTTTGGTGCATTTGTCAACGGGTGATATTTTTCGTGCCAACATTAAAGGGGAAACGGAACTTGGAGTTTTGGCAAAAAGCTTTATGGACGAAGGGAAATTGGTGCCGGATGAAGTGACAATAAACATGCTCCGCACAGAGGTGTTGAAACATGAAAATCCTAAAGGGTTTATTTTCGACGGTTTTCCACGCACCAATGCGCAGGCACAGGCCCTGGATATCTTGCTGGAAGGATTAAACGCACCCATAACCATGATGTTGGCGTTGGAGGTGGAAGAATCTGAATTGAAAATTCGTTTGATGAAGCGTGCAGAATCGAGCGGACGTGTTGATGATGCTGATCCAGCCATCATAGAAAATCGCATACGCGTTTACAACAACGAAACGGCTCCAGTGAAAGAGTTTTACATGGCACAAAACAAGTTTAAATCTATCGATGGCATTGGGTCTATCGATGGCATTACGCAACGACTCTTTGAAACCATTGAAAAGGACTAAAGTCCTATTTAATTAGTGCCCACTTTGGTGGGCTTTTTTTATCTCATGGTTTATCCTACCTTTGTGTACATCTAAAATCATGGCTTCAGACAATTTTGTTGATTACGTAAAGATTAATTGTGCCTCTGGCAATGGTGGTGGTGGATCAACCCATTTCCGCAGGGAAAAGTACATTCCAAAAGGCGGTCCCGATGGTGGGGATGGTGGTCGTGGTGGACATATTATCGTTCGAGGAAATATACAGTTGTGGACCTTGCTTCACTTGAAATACAAAAAACACATCAAAGCCGGACATGGTACGCATGGCTCAGGGAACCTAAAAACGGGTGGCCAAGGTCAAGATGAATACATCGAAGTACCTTTGGGAACAGTCGCTCGTGATGAAGAAACAGGAGAAGTGATGTTCGAAATCACCAAAGATGGTGAGGAAATAATCATTCAACCTGGAGGTCGCGGTGGACTTGGAAACACCCATTTCAAATCACCGACGAATCAAACGCCACACTATGCGCAACCGGGTGAATCTGGTCTGGTAGGTTGGAAAATTCTAGAATTGAAAGTACTGGCCGATGTTGGTCTTGTTGGCTTTCCAAATGCTGGAAAAAGCACACTTCTTTCTGTCTTAAGTTCAGCTAAACCTGAAATTGGAAATTATCCATTTACAACGCTTCGCCCAAATTTGGGCATCGTGAAATACCGTGATTATCGCTCTTTTATCATGGCAGATATTCCAGGGATCATCGAAGGTGCGCATCAAGGAAAAGGTTTAGGATTGAGGTTCTTGCGCCATATTGAGCGAAATTCGTTGCTTTTGTTTATGATTCCCGCAGACAGCGAGGACATCAAAAAGGAATACAAGGTATTGTTGAATGAATTGAAGTTGTACAATCCTGAATTGTTGCACAAGGAACGTATTTTGGCCATTACAAAATCGGATATGTTGGATGATGTGATGATTGGTCAAATGAAAAAGGCATTGCCAAAAATTCCGTGCTTGTTCATTTCTTCTCTCGCTCAAATGGGCTTGGTCGAATTGAAAGATTTGATTTGGGAACGATTGAACCATGATTGACACCTTAGAATCCATTGATCGGGCGATTGTACTTGCTGTAAATAGCTGGAATACTCCCTGGCTGGATGAGGTGATGTGGTGGGTTTCAGCACGAATAACTTGGATACCACTTTATGTCTTGTTGTTTTATTTGGGACTTAAAAACCTTCAGCGTAGCGCATTTGTCTATTACCTTCTTTCGGCATTGATTGCAGTAATTCTCGCGGATCTCATTTCTGTGTATTGCTTTAAGGAAGTTTTTATGCGTTACCGTCCATCGCACAATGCCCTTTTGACCAACCGATTGCATTTTTATGAAATAAGACCTGGGGAGTTCTACAAAGGGGGGATGTACGGATTCGTCTCTTCACATGCCGCGAATTTCTTTGCACTTGCCATGGTGTCAGGTAAGGTTTTTCAATCACGCTTCCCAAATCTGAGGCATTACGTATTTGCTGCGGCCATCCTCATTTGTTTTAGCCGACTCTATTTGGGTGTGCATTATCTGTCGGATTTAATTGCTGGAGGGCTCATTGGCTCGTGCATTGGTTATGCAAGCTACCGATTTATTTATTGCAGATTTAGCGCGAAAACCACATCCGAATGACTTGGCTCTTTATTTTTATTGGCGGTGGACTAGGCAGCTTGGCGCGTTATGGTTTTAGTATGGCTGCCTTGCGCATGTACAATGGGAATTTCCCTCTGGGGACGTTCATAAGCAATGTGTTGTCTTGTGTCATCCTGGTGATTCTTGCGCATTTTATTCATGATAAAACAAACACCGAGGCATGGATTCGTCCACTTTTCGTGGTTGGATTTTGTGGTGGATTCAGCACATTTAGCACCTTTAGTCATGAAACGGTGCAGTTGATGACTTCGGGCAATATGGCTTTGGCCGTGTTCAACATTCTTCTTTCATTGGCAACGGCCCTAGGAATCATCTATTGGTTTAGACCTTAAGCTACCGGGATTTGATCGTGAATTTCTGTCAATAGCTCAAAACGCTGCTGCACCCTTGTCTGCAAATCCATCTGTTTGACACGACCTTTTTCTTTATACCGCTTGAGATGTCGAAACCACATGTAGGCAGCGAGGCCAAATAGACCTATAAGATGATAGTAAAGTATTCCTAGCAGATAGCTGGGGTAAATAAAAGCGTGAAAGGCGAAGATGACGGGTAAATTCAGTAAGCCAATAGAAATCATCCCAAGAATCATTTTTACCGAACTCCAAAATACACGTCGTTTAAATGATTTCTCCACAAAACGTTTGACAAAAATATAGGGTATTGCGCAGTGAACCATGCCAAGGAGCATAAATGGAAACAAGATTGTGAGTCGAATGAGGTCCTTCCTTCGGTTAATTTTTCCGTGATTGGCCATTTCGTTCACGTAATTTTCATCGATCTTGTCCTTCTTTAAGGCAGTGAAGTAATGCGCCATTTTATCTTTTAGGGGATCTAAATGGGCTTTCTCTTCCTGTGTTTTTTCATTCAACCAAAGGGCTAATTTTTGAGAATAGCGCCAACGTGTTTCAAGTGCAATGGAATGATCACTATGGACCGCATTCATCCCTTTGCGCGTGAGTATCATCACCTGCTCATGAAACGTGCACCACTGAATGTCTTCGACATGGGTAATCTGTGTCTTCAGTAG
This sequence comes from Chitinophaga pinensis, assembly GCA_943327315.2. Lineage (GTDB taxonomy): Bacteria > Bacteroidota > Bacteroidia > Flavobacteriales_D > Crocinitomicaceae > M0103. The sequence continues at coordinate 19,983 of CALPWQ020000046.1, read as the reverse complement.
GTCTTCAACTTTCTTTGTTAGTTCCGTGATTACTTTGTTTGGATTCTCGAGATACAGTTCTTTGTAATCGTTCAAACAGAATTTTTCTGACGTGGAAACGAGACAGTCACTGCGCATTTCGTTGGGGTCGGAATAATTGATGCCAACGGCAGCGATATAGATTTTTTTCGTCCAATTGATTTTTTCTAAGACATGAAATCCAATGCGGATAGAACCTTTTTTTATGGGTTTCAACCGCCGAATGAACACATCATCTGTAAATCCTTCGCCAAAAATAAGCAGGTTTCGGCCAAAGGAAAGAATGCGGGCACACTGGTCAAAGACTTTCAAATTTTTATCTTTGGTATCTCCACCATCGTGTTGGCGGTAAATAGGAAGCATGTGTGCCGCCCAAAGAAATGGCTTCGAAAAAGGGGTGAACACGTCTGATCGCGTCATGAAGAAAACTATGGGACGCCGCAAGCTAGCAGAAGTGAGTGGGTCCATGAAAGATGCCGCATGATTGCTTACATAGATGGTGCGACCATACCATTCGCGGGGACTATTGATGCTTTTATTTCTTGGATAGAAAATGCGCAGGCTATATTTTAGTGTGAAAAATAAGATCAGATAAAAAAAACGCATCATAGGACAAAGATTACGGTTTTTTTATCTTTTCGCTTTCTTTGACCTCTGTATCACCTTCCTTTTTGTTTTGTCGAAGTTCTTTGTCAACATTTCGGTTTTTCCCGAGGTAGTATCCTATTCCAATTTCATGGGATCCATTTCCTGCCGTAGCAATTCTTCCGACAGATTGCTCATAAGAGTAATTCAAATAGAGATTCTTAATGATGTTGCCTCCAAACTGAAATACCAAGGCATTGTTTGTGCGGTATTGAAGGCCGAACCATAGGTTTTGATTCATTGTGACTCGCGCGCCAAAGTCCACAGACATGGGGCTATATTGTGCAAATTTGAATACCATCATCGGCTCAATGGCCAAGCCATCATGAACGTCTATGCGGTACTTGGCAACAATGAAAAAATGGCGATTGAAATTACTTTCCAATGCGACATTGTTTAATCGAACTTGGTTCTTAAATGCTTGTGTGGTGCTCAGCCCTAAAAACACGTTCTTGCTATACAAAACCAATCCCGCTTGTGCGTCGAAAATACTTTGCTGTGATGTTCCTCCAAGAAACTGATTGAATGTGGGGTCATTTTCCTGGTACAACACAACTTTCGACGGGTCAAGTCGAAAATGGCTATACCCCATGCCTAGGCCCGCTCCAACACTAAAAGTTCGGGAAACCGGAATGTGATAAGCATAGCTGAGTTGAACGGAAGTTTTTGAGAATGGTCCAATCGCATCGCTCCACATCTTCCCTCCAACAACATGTTTTGGTTTTCCAATGGTGATTTTTGGAGATTTGAAAAGGGCCTCATCCCGAACATTAAACTCGCTGAGCCCTCCAGTTGGACTGAAGTTCAGCTGGCTCGATCCACTTACTAAAAAGGTGCGTGGTGCGCCATCATATCCTAACCATTGGGTGCGTGCTATGACGTCAAACTGTGCAACATCTGTAAGCCCACCAGCGGCAGGGTTCAACAAATACGGGTTAAATGCTGTATTTGCAAATTGATATTCTTGTTGCGCAAATGATCCAAAGGCAAGCGCTAGGGTAAGCATTAGGGTATTGAAAATAGTTTTCATCTTCTGCCTTGAATGATTAATAAATAATACTGATTGATCCATGGTATTCTTTTCCGTTGTCGTCATTGAGATTGATGTTGTAGAAATATGTCCCAATAGGCAATTTTTCTCCTTTGTGTGTTCCGTCCCACGGATTCGCATAGCCAATGGATTTGAACACAACACTTCCCCAGCGATTGAAGATGGTCACTTCACATTCTGGATAAACTTTTTCAAGGTAATTGATCACAAATAAATCGTTCAAGCCATCAAAATTTGGTGTGATCATCGTTGGGAATATAGGATTGAACCCTTCACACAGGGAAGCAGCAACGACCAATGTATCGGACACCGTGGCGCAAATGGGATGTTCAAGAATGTAAACCAACACGTCGTTGCCAATGACCCAATCGTTTACAGATGGGTTGCTTGTGAATTGCCCATCAATAACTCCTCCACCTTGAATGAAGTACCAAGATGGTGTTTGCTGATCGATGGGTAGGCTTGCACTCAAGTTCAAAAGGCCATTCTCCATACAAATGGAAGTGTCCGCTTGGGAAATGATCGGGTTTGTTAGGGCAAAAACACGCAAGGTATCGGAGCTACTCGGACAGGCTCCACTGGTGATTGTCCAAATAAAATCGTTCCAGCCATTGCTCAATTCGGTTGCAGATGTTGAAGCGCTCAATGGATCAGAAATGATTCCTCCTAAATTCGTGGACCACAGACCGGTGCCATATAGCGGGACATTTGAAAGAAGGACCAATGAGTCATCTGAACAAGTATAAATGGTGTCTTGTGTGCTTGCCGGAAGCGGAATATGTGAAGCAATGAGCACAAGTGTGTCGGAATTAACCCCACAGGAAGGTGATGTAATCGTCCATGCGATGTAGCTCGTTCCATAGGCCAAGTTATTCACGCCCGTAGAATTTGCAAATTGATTATTGAATGCAGCTTGACCACTAATTAATGACCATTCACCTACACCAGATACTGCCGATTCTGCATTGATCACCACGCTTGTTAAACCACAAATTGATATCGTATCGTCAAGAATCAATGCGGGGGAAGGAAATTCGAGGACCTGTACCTGGAAACTGCACGTAGTAGCATTGCCACTGGCATCTGTTACTGTGTATTCCTGGTTTGTGATTCCAACAGGAAATGTGCTGCCAGCTGTAAAACCGCTTAGGTCTGTTTGTGCTAAGGTAGCCAAGCAATTGTCGGTGAAACTAGGTGCAGTATAGTTGATCAATGGGTCACAGGTCACAATGTCGTTGGGACAAGTAATTGTCGGCAAAACGATCTCATTGATTGTAACATTGAATGAACACTGCCCAATATTTCCTCCTGCATCCATCACTTCGAGTTGTATGTTATTCACACCTGCCTGAACAACTGTTCCCTGAACTGGTGTTTGTGTGATGCTGTAGTTTTGGCAGTTGTCTAGCACCAAAGCCGTTGATCCATAAAAAGGCAATGTGTAATTGCAATTCACCCCATTGTTCACTGGTTGTGGATTTGGGCAAGTGATCAGAGGGGCAACATTGTCGACGGGTGTAAGAAGCGTCACACAAGATGCTGAATTTCCTTGTTGATCAATCAATGTAATCAGGGCAGCGGTGAGTCCAATTTCTGTGGCCCCGACAGGTGGATTTTGAGTAATGGTTAAATTGGAAGTTGCCGTGCAGTTGTCACTTCCAACAATCGCAGTGGCAAGATTCGGAACGAGGTATCCGCACGAGTTGTCAATGACAACATCCACGCTTGTCGGACATTGGCTAATCACAGGATTGATGTTGTCGATGATGACCGCAGTAAATGTGCATGTCCCAACATTTCCGGCCGCATCCGATGTGCTTATTGTGATGGGCGTGTTCGCAGAAATCGTTGTGCCTTGTGGTGGCGTTTGTGTCAAGGTCAACTGTGCTGTAGCGGTGCAATTGTCTGAGGCCGCGGAAAGTCCAACATAGTTGCCTATTACACCACTACATGCGGCATTAATGGTTACATTTTGACCTAATGGACAAGTGATTACGGGAGCAGAAAGATCTGTTACCGTGAGCTGGTAAGCACAAGATGCGGTGAGTCCTACGGCATCTGTGATGGTATAAGTCAAGGTGTGCGCTCCCAATGACAATGCTGTTCCTGGAGCTGGCGATTGAACAAGAATCAATGATGCGGCAGGGGTGCAATTGTCAGCAATCAAAACAGGTGTTCCTGCAGAAAGAACGTGCGTGCAGCCTACATTTGTATTCACCGTGGCATTGCTCGGACAAGTTATTGTTGGGGCAGTTTGATCGCTTGGTGTTAGGGTAAAACTACATGAGCCATCATTGCCTGCCGCATCAATAGCTGTTATGGTCACAATTTGTGTTGCGCCAAATGGTATCCCCGCTTGCGGAGATTGTGTATAAGTCACATTGTTACCGAAAAAACAATTTTCTGTAGTTGTCACCAAGGGGATGTAATTGTTCAGTGCGCTGTTGCATCCAATGGTGAACGGCACAGATTGATTCGGAGGACAAACTAAACTTGGGGAAATGGTGTCGAGCATCGGTTGGTTGAACGAACAAGTGGATGAATTTCCAGATGGATCAGTGATGCTGAGCGTTACCTGTTGATTTGCCGATGTCAATGTTCCACCAACAGGCGTTTGAGTAAAGGTCATTAGCGACGATGACGTCGTGCAGTTGTCACTCCAAACAACAGAAGTGGTATAATCGGGAACAGCGCCTTGACAACTTGAATTGAGGTAAACGGTTGTGGGCGTTGGGCATGTGATTGATGGATTTTGTGCGTCAAATCCGGTCACATAAAGGTTGTCAATAGCAGCAGGAAATCCGGTAATGGTCGCGTTGTTGTACGTGAACCGAAATCCTAATTTGAAAATTGTTCCAAGAAGGGTGTTGGGTAGATTAATGATTTGGAAATTCCAGCCATTCGAGGAAGCCATTGCTCCGCCTACTGCTGTCCATGATGTTCCCCCATTCGTGCTGTAAACCAATTCAAGGTAATCTTGACCAAGGGCGCCATCAATTTTATAATCGAATTGAACATTGATGGTTGTCACACAACTGGCGTCAATCGTGGTCGAAGCGATGGCGATACCAGTAGCTGCAGGAGCATTCGCATAAGCATACTGCTCAGTTCCAGTAGCTCCACAACCGGCAATTGTTCCTCCTTTGGTGATGTACAACGAATTCGTTCCTGTTGTACTTGGACCATTTCCTGCACAGGCATTTCGAATCCATGAGTTAGGAGTAAGGTCACCGGAAAATGTCCAATCGGAAATCGGTGACTCAAAGGTATTGGAATAGAGAGATGCTTGACTGGAGACGGTCAAACAGACCATAGTCAGCATGGAAAGCAGGTAGTATTTAAACATGGGTAAACAGCATTTTTAGTAAAGAATTGTAAATATAACTCAAGGAAAGGGTTTCTGTTCAGTTCTAAAGACTAGCTTTTCAACAATTTATTTTTAGTCGATTAATAATGAATCAACATTCACCTGACCAATAACTTTTTAGTGTCGATGTTTTTGATGAACCAAGTGCGTGTATTTTCGCAAAAAAAGAAAAAATGAAGACGATTGGACTTATCTGCGGTGGCTTTTCTTCGGAGTGGGAGATTTCCATGAAAAGTGCGCTGACCATTCAAGACCATTTTCCTGTTGAATACCGAGTTTTTCGGATTTTATTGAATCATGAAGGTTGGTTTGCGTTGTGCAATGAGGAGCGTATTCCATTGGACTTAAATACCATGACTTTTCAATTAGATGGTACCGTTAAACTCGATGCGGCCATTGTTTTTATTCATGGGGACCCAGGTGAAAATGGAAAGGTGCAGGCCTTTCTGGACATGATGAACATTCCATGCATCAATTCGGGGCCGCTTGCATCTGCACTTTCATTTGATAAATGGTATTGCAATCAATTCTTGCATAATTTTGGATTTAAGGTTGCAAAATCTGAATTGTTGACGGATGTGAATCGAATGACTCCTGAAGAATTGCTTGAATCGCTCGGATTGCCGATGTTTATAAAACCAGCAGATTCTGGTTCGAGCTACGGGATTTCGAAGGCGAAGACACTGCAAGATATTGAGCCATCGCTTAAAAAGGCATTCGCCGAAGGGCGCACCGTTGTTGTTGAGTCCTTTTTGAATGGAACAGAGGTAACCTGCGGGGTTTATCGTCGTGCTGATGGAGTTTATGCCTTGCCGCTCACGGAGATTGCTTCTGAAAATGAATTCTTCGATTACGAGGCCAAATACTTAGGTAAATCACAGGAAATTACTCCAGCTCGAGTTTCTGATGCGGTGCGCAGCGAGGTGCAAAAGCAAGCCAAAAGAATCTATGATCTATTGCAATTGAAATCGGTTGCGCGCATTGATTTTATGGTGGTAAATGATGTGCCTCATGTCATCGAAGTCAACACAACTCCGGGCTTTTCACCAGCGAGCATCGTTCCGCAAATGATTCAATGTGATGGAAACACAATCACAGAATTTTGGCGTGAAATCATGTCGATTGAATGGCCTCAATAAACAGCAAGGGCGTTTAGGATCTGTTCAATCTTAGCTGTCGCCTGACTGCTGCTTCCATTGAAATTGTTGATCGTAATGGCAAAGGCAATCTTCTTTCCCGACCTTGAGTTGACATAACCGGCGTATGATTTAATTCTGCTCATTGTGCCACTTTTCGCAAGGACTCTTCCTTCTCCAGCTTGACCATTGCACAAACCGGTTAAGGTGCCCGATTTTCCAGCCACGGGCAATGTGCTCAAGTAGAGCGCGTAATTCTTGGAGCTGTTCATGGCTTTCAATAGCGAACAGAAATGTGTCGCGCTGATGCCATTTGATCGAGACAAGCCACTTCCATCTTTCAAGAAGAGCCCGGTAAATGAAACCTTTGTGCTCCAGTATTTCTCCAACTGCTTCAGTCCTTCTTCAGTGCTTCCTTTTCCACTTAATTTATAGCCTACAAGGCAAAGTAAACCTTCTGCAAAAAGATTAATGCTCTTCATGTTAGTGAGTATGGCAATCTCCTTTACCCGTTGCCCTTTGTGGCTTAAGACGAGTGAAAATCCGCTGCCATATTTTGAGGTTTGGATCAGGTCATCTCTGCGAACTCCTTTATATCCTTTAGAGATGTGTATACCGGAATTTTCCAATGCTGTTGCCAATTCATACGCAAGTTGAATTTCTGGGTCGGGAACACTCCCCTTCACTTCAAATGCGGCTCTTCCGGCGGGAAGTGATCCTGTAGCGAAGCGGTCCAAAGAGTAGGGGGCGCCAAAAATGTAGGATTGGTCATCATCAATAGCGGCAGATTTCACATAGTTGTGGAAGGTCATGCCAGGCACAGTAGGTGACATAGAACTAATTTCAGTAGGGCTTCCGGCCGCACCTGTTTTGAACGAGAAACGAATCGCATTGTCAAAAACACAAATGCCAGAAGGACCTGCACCGTAATAATTTCCCATGTCATTCCAACTCCAACCATCCGGAATTCCCCCGTAGCCAAATTCAGATCCATCAGCGATGATGCTGCCCGAAATGCTTTTAATCCCCAATTTTTTTAAGGTATCAACCCATGCACTGAGAAAGTCGCGTTCATGCCCGTTTTCATTAAAAAATCGACTCCCCAAGGTCATGTCTCCACCTCCACGAATCCAGACATTCCCATCCAATCTTCCATCTTTAGAAATGGATCCCTCTAGGTAAATGCGTGTTTCAGGGCGGTAATCTGCCCCAAGAACCTCAATGGCAGTTGCCGTAGAAAATAATTTTGCTGTTGACGCTGTTGGTATAGAGATGTTCGAATTGTTTGCACCAATTTCTCCCCCTGTGGCAAGGTCAATGGCACAAAAGGAAAAGCTTGCCCCCACCATCTCTTGGCTTTTTGCGACTTGATTAACGATGAGTTGAACCGCATTCTGTCCAAAGCCAAGATGGCAATGAAAAGTCAGCAATAAAAGCAGGAATTTTTGTAATTTTGCAGGCATTCGTTTTTGAAGCTAAATTCAACATTTGGGCGCAATATATGGATGATTTGGAAATTAATTTTCAACATATTACGAAGGATAAAACTCATTCATCAAAAAAATAAAAGTGTCGCGCTTCAATGGAAGTAAAAGAAAAGATTCGAGTATTGCGCATTATCAATCGCTTCAACATTGGTGGACCAACCTATAATGCAGTGTTTTTGTCACGTTACCTATCGGATGATTTTGAAACGCTACTTGTGGGAGGATTGCCCGAAGATGGAGAGTCAGATTCCTTGCACATTGCTGCTGAATACAATGTTGAGCCTTTGCTGATTCACGAAATGAAGCGAGAGCCTTCGTTTAGCAGCGATCACCAAGCCTATAAGCGAATTCAACAAATCATTAAAGAATTTCAGCCACACATTGTGCATACGCATGCCGCCAAGGCTGGAGCTTTAGGCCGACGTGCAGCACAAAAAATGAAGGTCCCTATCATTGTTCACACCTTTCATGGTCATGTATTTCATTCGTATTTCGGCAAGTTAAAAACTGCAGTTTTCAAACAGATTGAGCGCTCATTGGCTAAGAAATCAACTGGAATTGTTGCGATCTCAGCCATTCAAAAACAAGAACTTTCAGGCATTCACCGCATTTGTTCACCCGATAAAATTTCGGTCATCAATCTGGGCTTCGACTTGGAGAAATTTCATGAAAATCGTGAGGAAAAACGAAAGCTAACACGCGAGAAATTTTCAATTTTAGACGATGAGGTGGCGGTAGCGATTATCGGGAGACTTGCTCCAGTGAAGAATCACAGCATGTTTTTGGATGTTGTTGAGCATGTGTCGAAGCGAACGTCAAAAAAAGTACGATTTTTTATCGTTGGCGATGGGACAGAACGCACGGCCATTGAACAACGCATTTCGTCCATGCAATTATCGGAAACTATTCGCGTTGAAATGACTTCTTGGATTAAGGACATCAGTTCATTTAATCCTGGAATGGACGTGATCTGTCTGACATCATTGAATGAAGGTACACCAGTAAGTTTGATTGAAGCTCAAGCCTCTGGAGTTGCAGTTGTTTCGACAGATGTTGGTGGAGTTCGCGATATTCTTTTAGAAGGAGAAACAGGCTTCGTAACACCTTTAAACGCAGTTGAGATGTTTACTGATAAGGTAGTTGTGTTGGTAGAGGATGAAAAAAAACGAGAAAAAATGTCACAAAATGGATGGAAGTTCGTAGAAGCCAAATTCAGTTATAAAACATTGGTAGCCAACATGGAAAGTTACTACAGAGAATTATTAAATTCAACCAAAAAAAAATGAGTCGTTCAATTGCCCTAATTTTCATGGCATTTTCGTGCGGTATCTTCCTCACATCGTGTGGAGTAAACAGCAATATTATGTTTAAGTCCCCAGTGGGTGAGCATGCAAATTCAGACTCAATTCCAATGGCACCAGCGAAGGAATATCAGCTTTCAATTGATGATAAAATCACATTTACGCTTGCGCCCAACGATGGTACAAAGATGATCGAAGCGATGGGAGGCATCAACCAAGGTGGGGGTGGTGATAAGTCTTCTCAAGAATTTTTAGTGCGTGACCCAGGATTCATTGAGATTCCTGTGCTGGGTAAAGTTTATGTGGGTGGACTTACCATTAGTCAATGCGAGGATACTTTAGAACATTATTTTTCCAATCAATACCGAGATCCCTTTGTTCAGGTCAAAGTCACCAACCAGCGCGTCATTGTTTTTCCAGGAGGAGGAAGCGATGCAAATGTGATCCCTTTAAGCAACAACAATACAACGTTGATGGAGGTCATCGCACAGGCAGGCGGCATTGCGGAGCGTGGCAGGGCTGAAAGTGTCAAGTTGATGCGCAAAGAGAATGGGGTTAGAAAGGTGTACACAATCGACTTGTCAACCATTGAAGGACTCAAATACAGTGACATGATTGTTCAAGCTAATGATTACATCTACGTTGAACCTAAACCTAATTTGGTTCGGGGAGTGCTGTCAGAAGTTACGCCAATTATTACAGGTATATCGAGTCTTTTTTTAATTTTCACCATATTCCGAAAACTTTAGAATTTTGAACAAGAAAGGCCTCATCATAAACAAAGATTTCGATCCAATTATTCTTGGAACGGTACTAAAGCGAAATTGGTGGTGGCCAATTGTTTTTATTAGCTTATTTGCCTCCTTGGCTTATTTCTTCTTGCGCTACACGAAGCCAGTGTATGAATCTTCTATGATGATTCAATTGGATAATGAAGACAATGCAGCTGAAGTCCTTGCAGTGAAAAACATCAACATCAAAGAGGATATTTCATCAGATGTAGAATTGATGCGTTCTCAGTTCATGTTTGAACGAGCGATTCAGAGAATCAATTACAATGTCAGTATTTTTTCAAAAGGTAGCGTGTTGACCGAAGAAAAGTTCAACTCATCGGAGTTGAATATTTTGCCCTATGCGCTGAAGGATTCTAGCTTAATTGGTGTTCAAATAGCTGTCGAATTCGACGGGACATTTGTCGTGTTGAAGTACAATCACAATGGTAGAGAGAATCGATTGAAAGGCTTACTCAATGAGCACATTCAAAATAAGCAATTAGATATTGTCGTAAAGTCTTCTAATCCTGCGGAATTGAAAGCTGATGCGGAAGAAAACGAACTTTATTTTACATTTAATAGTATTCAATCGTTCGCATCGCGCTACTTGTCCTCGCTTCAAGTTGTTCCTATTGATCCTGTGGCAAAGACCATCCAAATTACGTTTCGAGGCAACAATGCACAAATGTGTCATGATATTGCATTGGCGGTGGCTGAAGAATACATTGAATATACGGACGAGGAGAAACAGCGAGGGTCCGAAAACATTCTTTTGTTTATCGACCAACAACTTGATTCATTGGTTGGCGAGTTAAGAAATTCAAAAGATAGTTTGATGTTTTTTCAACGGAAAAGCAATATGCCCGACCCAGAAGTACAGGGGGCTACGTTATCAGCTAACATAACGAAATTGCAAGATGAATCTATACTCGTTGATGATGAAATTCGCTCACTCACTGCGGTTGCAAAGAAACTAAAAAGTGACCCTAATCGGCTTGATGTGTACCGTATATTGCCTGAAATGCTCGGTAAGAGTTATGAGCAATCACTCTCTGTTCAGGTGAGTCAACTGCATGAATTGCTTGAGAAAAAAGAAGACTTGCTGTATCAAATCACACCAGAGAGTGCCGAGTTGAAATCACTCGAATCAAGAATTCAATCAAAATTAGGCAATGTTAGAAGGAGCGTCGCAGTTATTCTAGACCGATTGTATGACCAAAGCAGGAATTTGAAGGACAAGATAGGTGGATTCAATGCTGATTATTTTGAGTTGCCTGAAAAGAAAATGGAATTCAGTCGCTTGCAGAATGTACAAGAGCTGAACGAAAAATATTACACCTTGCTGACAGAACGAAAAGTATTGTATGCAATATCTGATGCTGGGTATTCATCAAATAACCGCATTCTCTCTCGTCCCATAGTGAATGGCATTCCTGTTTCGCCAAACCGTAAACTGATCTATTCAACGTTTATCATGTTTGGATTCATCATTGGCATTGCGCTATTGTTTTTCCGTTACCTCACATTCAATGAAATCAATATGTTGGATGATTTAAAAAAAATATTGCCGGAACAAGCAACAATTTTAGGGGGGGTGCCATTGACAAAAATGAAAATGGAACATTCGCAAATAGTGGTCGGAGACTCCCCCAAATCCATGCTGGCAGAATCCATGCGTAAGATTCGTACAAACCTGAGTTACATTCATCCAAATTATCAAACAATAGCGATTTCTTCTTCCATTTCTGGGGAGGGAAAAACATTTGTCGCGTTAAATCTTGCAGGTATTATTGCCCTTTCTGGTAAACGAACCATCGTTTTGGATCTCGATTTGCGCAGACCAAAAATTCACTTGGGCTTTGGCGTGGCAAACGAGAGGGGAATGAGCGGATTGATCGTGAATCAATATGATTTAGCGGAATGCATTCAGAAATCATCGATTCAACATTTGGATTTTATAACCGCAGGACCAATCCCGCCTAATCCATCTGAGTTGCTTTTGAGCAATCGATTCAAAGAGATTGTGGATGATTTGAAAAAGATTTATGACGTCATTATTATAGATAACCCACCAATAGGCTTGGTGTCTGATGGTGTGCGCATATTAAGCGAGGCGGATATTCCGATATATATCTTTAAATCGCATTATTCAAAGCGTTTATTTGCACAACGCGTGAAGGAACTGTTTGAAATGGATCAGCTTCAAAAATTGAATGTTATTTTGAACGGATTGAAATCTTCAGGATCATCATCCTACGGCTACGGCTACGGTTACGGCTACGGCCATGGCTATGGCTATTATGAGAGCGATGTGAAATCATTCCGTGAACGATGGACAGAACGGCTCAAAAACTTTTTTGGAAAATTTAAAAGGAAATGACACGTGAAAAATTGCACATTGATGGATTGATTGTTTTGCATCCAAAACGATTCAGTGACAGCAGAGGATATTTCTGTGAAACCTATAATGCTGTAAAATATAAAGAGCTCCTTGGAGATGATGTGCATTTCGTTCAAGACAATGTTTCGGTATCCAAGAAAAATGTGCTGCGTGGATTGCATTTTCAATCACCACCTGCAGCCCAAGGTAAATTGGTGTCGGTACTTCAAGGAAAGGTCATCGATGTAGCAGTTGACCTGCGTAAAAATTCTGAAACGTATGGGCAACATGTGGCCATTGAACTATCCGCAGAAAGTGGTGTTCAATTTTACATTCCGCCTGGTTTTGCGCACGGTTTTGCAACTCTCGAAGAAAATACAATTTTTTCATATAAATGTACTCAGTTGTATTCGCCTCAAAATGAAGTGACTGTTATGTGGAATGATCCAAAACTCACTATTGATTGGGGATTAGACAATCCCATTGTTTCGGAAAAAGATGGTTTAGGTGTAGATTTTACTACATTTGCTTCACCATTTTAAACCAATGTCGTGACTGCAACCGACCTAACCTACGCTATCGGATTTCTATTCGCAGGAATACTCATGTCCTTAATTTGCAACCTTCTTTTGCTCTCGTTTTCTCAAACATTGGGCATTCGAAATAAAAATGATGTCACAGTTCGTTGGAGCAATCAATCTAAACCATCCCTCGGGGGAGTTAGTTTCTTTGTCGTTTTTGTCTTCTCCGCAATAGCAATCGAAACGGTCGCCATGTCAGGAAATATTTTTCATGACAAACACTATTTGGGACTATTTTTTGCCGGAGGTCTTGCCTTTGTCATGGGACTTGCAGATGATGCCTACAACACAAAACCCTTGATTAAGTTGGCCGCACAGATTTTTTGCGGTATCGTTTTGGTGTACACGGATACCATCATTGACTTGTTTCACATCCCTGCACTTGACGCCATATTTACCGTGGTTTGGGTGGTTTTGATCATGAACTCCTTGAACATGTTGGACAATATGGATGGCATTACGGGGACAACTGTACTGTTTATTCTTTTGTCTGCATTTTTTGGTGGTATTGTCATGCACGGTTGGGAAATGGATTTATGGTCCTTAACATTGTTGTCGATGATTGGGGGTGTCATCGGGTTTTTGAGGTACAATGTTCACCCTTCTCGATTGTTTATGGGAGATGCCGGCAGTCAGTTTATTGGATTGTTTGTTGCTTTTGTGGCTGTTCATAATCTTTGGAATGCCCCATCGGAGGTCAACATGCCGTCGTGGTCAGCAATTGTTTTGGTCTTGATTACATTTACGCCTGCCGCAGTGGACACGCTTACGGTTGTTATCAATCGCCTGAAAAAAGGGAAATCTCCAATGGTTGGCGGCAAGGATCATACGACGCATCATTTGGTCTATTCCGGGAAAAGTGATTTTCAAGTTTGGATGGTGTTTGTAGTGGTTGGAGCCATTTCGTTCGCTTTATCCCTACTGATCATTTGGCACATTAAGGGAGGTGTTGTTTGGCCTTTGCCTATGTTTCTGATCTTTTTCCTTGTGGTGTTCTACTTTTTATACCGAAATACGCTTCGTTATCCTGAAAAGAAATAACGCATTCACGCATTTTGGTCAAGGTCTAGGTGTACCACTTTCCAGATTCTTTCTAACTTAAACTCCATTTTGAGCAATTCATTTTTTACACCTGCACAAATCTGTGTTTGGATTGTTATGATGAGAAGTGAAGCATAGGAAAATGGATGATTCAATGGCTAAGAATGAGCAAATGGAGGAGGATACTATACGGATTTACGGTGCGAGGGAACACAATTTGCAGGATGTCGATTTAATCATCCCCAGAAATAAACTGGTTGTCTTCACTGGCTTGAGTGGTAGTGGAAAATCTTCCTTGGCATTTGACACCATCTTCGCGGAAGGTCAACGTCGGTACATAGAAACGTTCTCGGCATACGCCCGCCAATTTCTTGGAGGACTGGAACGTCCAGATGTGGATAAAATTGAAGGATTAAGTCCGGTAATTTCCATCGAACAAAAAACGGTCTCACGTTCACCCCGATCAACGGTAGGAACCATCACTGAGGTCTATGACTTCATGCGTTTGCTTTTTGCACGCGTTGGAACGGCTTATTCGTATGAGTCGGGTGAACGAATGGTGAAATATTCGGACGAGCAAATTGTAGATTTGATCCTTCAGCATTACGAGGGAAAGAAAGTCATTTTGTTGGCCCCACGCATTAAAGGAAGAAAAGGACATTACCGCGAATTGTTTGAACAAATTGCCAAAATGGGTTTTACGAAAGTGCGGATCGACGGCCAAGTGAAGGACATTGAACGAGGAATGCGCCTGGACCGCTATAAAGTACATGACATTGAGATTGTCATTGACCGTCTTCAGATCAACGCGAACGATAGAAAGCGAATTTATGATTCTGTGCTAACCGCCATGCGACATGGGTCAAAAGCAATGATGGTGATGGAACATGAAACAAATGCTGTTCGCCATTTTAGTCGTTCGCTGATGTGCCCAAGCACTGGTATTTCTTATCCCGAGCCAGAACCGAGTTTATTCTCCTTCAATTCGCCGTATGGAGCATGCCACGCCTGCAGTGGACTAGGTGAAGTTTCAGAGGCAGATATTGATAAGATTATTCCTGATGCGTCACTTTCCGTGAAGAAAGGTGGTTTTGCTCCCTTGGGGGAGTTTAAGCGCACATGGATTTTTGATAAAATTGGAGATTACTTGGTTCAAGAAGGCTACGATTTAACTACGCCTTTGGAAGAAATTTCCGAAGAAGTGATGAACGTGCTTCTCTATGGCAATGAGGACATGGAACGCACAAAGCGAAGCAGTACCATCATATTTGAGGGAATTATTCATTTTGTTTCACGTCACTCTGAAGAAAGTACAGCAGCTATTCAGCGTTGGGCTTCGAGCTTCATGAACAAGAAAACGTGTCCCGTTTGTGAGGGAACGCGCTTGAAAAAAGAAGCCCATTTCTTCAGAATCAACAATAAGAACATTGGTGAATTGGCGCTGATGGATTTGTCGGAGTTGGCTCCTTGGTTTTCCACATTGGAAAGCCATTTATCGAAGGATGAGAAATTCATTGCGGTGGAGATTCTGAAAGAAATAAATGACCGTTTGCGCTTTGTTCTTGAAGTAGGATTAGAGTATTTGACACTTCATCGTTCAGCCAAAACACTTTCGGGAGGTGAGGCGCAACGCATTCGTTTGGCCACACAAATTGGGTCTGAGTTGATGAATGTACTCTATGTATTGGACGAACCTTCCATTGGCTTGCATCAACGCGACAATAGCCGATTGATTCAATCACTCAAACGTCTCCGCGATGCAGGAAACAGTGTCATCGTTGTTGAGCATGACAAGGAAATGATTGAGGCAGCAGATTTTGTGGTAGATATCGGCCCTGGCGCTGGAGTAAATGGTGGACGAATCATGAATGCCTGTCCTGTAGACCAATTGCAGTCTGTTGATTCATTAACAACGAAATACTTGCGCGGGGAATTGAAAATTGAGATTCCAAAAGAACGCAGAAAGGGAAATGGGAAACAGCTTGTACTAAAAGGCGCCTCAGGACACAATCTGCAAAATGTAGATTTGACCATTCCATTGGGTACATTCTGTTGCATCACGGGAGTGTCGGGCAGTGGAAAATCTACGCTGATCAACCATACCCTTTACCCCATCTTGTTGCAACACATCTACCATGGGGTAAAAAAGCCCTTGCCCTATAAGTCAATCGAAGGACTTGAGCACTTGGATAAGGTCATCGAAATCGATCAAAGTCCAATTGGTCGAACACCACGATCCAATCCTGCAACCTATACGAAGGTGTTTGATGAAATTCGTTCCTTGTTTGCATCACTTCCGGAAGCACAAATTCGGGGTTACAAGGCAGGACGGTTTTCATTCAATGTCTCAGGTGGTCGATGCGAGACCTGCAATGGCGGTGGATTGAAGTTGATTGAAATGAACTTCTTACCAGACGTATACGTGGAGTGTGAAACCTGCAATGGAAAACGCTACAACACGGAAACACTCGAAGTGCGTTTCAAAGGGAAATCGATTTCTGATGTCTTGGACATGACCATTGAAGATGCCACACATTTCTTCGAGCCCATACCGAAAATTTATAGACCAATGGCCACCATGCAATCTGTAGGTTTGGGATACATTAAAATTGGTCAACCATCAACGACCCTTTCAGGTGGTGAGGCACAGCGGATAAAACTTGCGGCGGAGTTGGCGAAGAAAAGCACAGGAAGCACCTTCTATATCTTAGATGAGCCCTCTACGGGATTGCATTTCGAAGACATTCGCTTACTACTAGGGGTACTACAACGCTTGGTCGACGAGGGGAATTCTGTGTTGGTGATTGAGCACAATTTGGATATCGTGAAGGTTGCCGATCATGTGATAGACGTTGGACCCGAAGGCGGTAAACATGGCGGGATGATCATTGCGAAGGGAACACCAGAAGAACTTGTGAAAAAGTTTGCGAAGAAGTCATACACGGCGAAGTATTTGGCGGAGGAACTTCGTTGAACTTCATGAATATTCTTGTCAATGAAAGAAGAATTTTAATTTTTCATGATGTTGATGCTGTTTTAAAGTTGACATAGCCTATACCTTTGAGCAAACCACTCGAGATATGTGCTTTTCAGCCAGTGCCAGTTTTATTGCAGGAGGTGTTCTTGCTTCTATAGGGGGATTTTCAGTTGCCATTACCCGCAATCGCCAATTCTTGCCATTCGCAGCCATCCCTTTTTACTTTGCCGTTCAACAGTTTATAGAGGGATTGATCTGGCTTTCATTTTCAGAACCTTCTGTTCATCATTTTCAGCACGAGCTCATTTACCTTTTCTTATTTTTCGCTCAGGTGTTTTGGCCAATTTATGTTCCTTGGAGCATTTTAGTTGCCGAGAAAGATGAAAAAAATCGCGGGTACCTTAGGGTAATCTTGGCCATTGGTGTGCTTGTAGGTGGGTATCTAGCCTTTTGCTTGGCAGCATTTCCTGTGAGTGCCCACATTCATGACCAGCACATTCTTTATGTATTGGACTTTCCAGAATTTAATCTGAATTACAAAGGAATTGCATATTTCATCGCAACGGTAATTCCACCATTCTTCAGTAGCATGAAGGGGATGCGTTGGTTCGGGATCTTGATTTTTATTTCATTGATGATTACGGAGATCTTGTTTCCCGGATTTGAAATATCGGTATGGTGTTTTTATGCAGCGATCATTAGCGCAGTCATTCCATGGATCATCTCAAAATCAGTCACTGAAAAACAAAAAGTGAAACTCTCCAAGTAAATCAGTGCTAGTCAAACTTCTTGAAAATCACACTGGCGATATGTCCGCCAAAACCAAAGGTGTTGCTCATGGCATAGGTCATTTCCTTGGGCACACTTTTCCCCAATGGAAAATGGAATAGGTCTTTAAAATCGGGCTCTATGTCTGTGGTATTGATGGTCGCTGGAACTTGTCCTTCTTTCAAGGCCATCACACAGGCAATGGCTTCGATCGCACCTGCAGCTCCCAGTAAGTGACCCGTCATTGACTTCGTTGCAGAAACAGACAAGGAGTGTCTTTCTCCGAAGATTCGTTTTGCTGCAATCAATTCAGAATTGTCTCCCAAATGTGTTGACGTCGCATGCATGTTCACATAATCGATTTGATCGGGAGAAATCCCTGCTTCTTCAAGTGCTTCGTTCATTCCGAGTACTGCCCCATCTCCTTCGGGATGCGTCCCTGTAAGGTGATACGCATCTGCCGCCATGCCACCGCCAACAACTTCACCAAAAATAGTGGCCCCGCGTTGAATAGCGTGTTCATATTCTTCCAAGATGAGTGCGCCAGCCCCTTCGCCCATCACGAAGCCATCGCGAGTGACATCAAAAGGCCTGCATGCTGTTTGCGGGGAATCATTTCGCGTTGACAATGCTTTCGCAGAAGAGAATCCTCCAATGGCTGAGCCGGTTATCGCCGCTTCAGAACCACCTGTGATGATCATATTTGCCTTGCCCCAACGGATGTAATTAAAGGCCTCAATAATGGCAGTATTCGAAGTGGCACATGCTGATACGGGACAAAAGTTCACGCCGCGCAGTCCATATTTGATGGAAATGATGCCAGATGCAATGTCTACAAGAATGCGTGGAATAAAGTAAGGCGTAAAGCGCGGTGTTCCGTCACCCTCACAAAACTCGGTCATTTGGTCCTGGAAGGTTTGAATCCCACCATTGCCTGAACCCCAGATCACCCCAATTCTGTCTTTGTTTAAGGTGTCAAAATCAATGTTTCCACTTCTTACTGCTTCGTCCACCGCAACAAGTGCATATTGAGAGAAGGGATCGTATTTTCGCTGTTCCTTTCCGTCGAAATGAAGGGAAGCATCATAATTTTTAAGTTCACAAGCAAAAGTGACTTTGAATTTTGAGGTGTCAAACTTTGTAATGGGCCCAGCACCGCTCACCCCATTCTTCATGTTGTTCCAATATTCCTCCACAGAATTTCCAATCGGAGTCAAGGCCCCAATTCCTGTGACCACTACGCGCTTCATTTTCATAAATCTCTATTGTGTGTTCGTGGTGGATTAAAGGAAGCCTAATTCTAACTTGGCTTCTTCACTCATCATGTCTCTGTCCCAAGGTGGATCAAAAACAATGTTCACTTTGGCCGAAAGGACGCCCTCCACCGTTGACACTTTATCTTCTACCTCTTTTGGCATGCTCTCCGCAACTGGACAATTGGGTGAGGTGAGGGTCATGTCGATGTCAACATGTTTGTCTTCATTAATGCGCACTTCATAAATGAGTCCGAGTTCGAAGATGTCGACAGGAATCTCAGGGTCGTAGATGGTTTTGAGCATTTCTACAACCTTGTTTTCCAAGTTAATTATTTCGTGTTCCATATGTTTCTTGTGTCTTAAACGCGATGCAAAATCAATGCATCAATTGTTTTACAGCTTCCATTTTCATTCGTTTGACCATACTTACCAAACCATTAGAACGGGTAGGTGACAGGTGTTCTTGCAATCCGATGTCATTGATGAAATACAAATCCATTTTTGCAACATCCTCGGGTGTCTCATTGTTCATGACTCGGATCAATAATCCGATAATTCCCTTGGTGATGATGGCATCAGAGTCAGCCGTGAACATCATTTTTCCATGGTCTAATGAGGAGTCCAACCACACACGCGACTGACATCCTTCAATTAAGCGATCGTCCGTTTTTTTAGTAGGGTCAATGGCGGGCAACTCTTTTCCGAGGTCAATGATGTATTCGTATTTTTCCATCCAATCGTCGAATAGTGAAAATTCATCGATAATGTCTTGTTGTTTTTCTGCGAAGGTCATGTGAAACGTACTTGGAGACTATTGTTTTTTTTGAATGGGTAACAGCAATGTTTCCCTCTTTATTTTAACATTTGAATGCTTTTTTCTACGGCTTCGATGAAGATATCGACTTCTTGACGCGTGTTGTAAAAAGCAAACGATGCTCTCACCGTTCCGGGAATTCCATAGAAATCCATCAAGGGCTGGGTGCAGTGGTGACCAGTTCGAACGGCAATGCCTTGTTTGTCCAGTAAGGTTCCGAGATCAAACGGATGGATACCTTCCATGATGAAGGAAACAACACTTGTTTTTTTCTTGGCCTCGCCAATGATGCGCATGCCTTCGAAGGTATCGAGCAAGTCTTGTGCATAATGCGCCAAATCCTTCTCGTGGGCTTGAATGGCGTCGATATCTAAACCAGACAAAAATT
>CALPWQ020000045.1 GCA_943327315.2 Chitinophaga pinensis | reverse complement strand
TCACTCTTGTCCCGACCCTTCGGGGCTCACTCTGAACTTCTGGGGCCGCTTCGATGGAAGACTTTAAAAAGTTACTAGTTACTAGTTACGAATGACGAGTTGGATTGATCCTCGCTCTTGTCCCGACCCTTCGGGGCTCACTCTCGCTCTCACTCTCACTCTTGTCCCGACCCTTCGGGGCTCACTCTGAACTTCTGGGGCCGCTTCGATGGAAGACTTTAAAAAGTTACTAGTTACTAGTTACGAATGACGAGTTGGATTGATCCTCATTCTTGTCCCGACCCTTCGGGGCTCACTCTCGCTCTCACTCTCACTCTGAACTTCCGGGGCCGCTTCGCTGAAAGAATTCAAAATTCCCGAAGGGTTCAGTCGCAGTCATTAAATCCCCAGTAGAGATCAAGTAATTTACGCATTAAGATGTCATTCGTGATTCACATCTTTTACTAGTAACTAGTAATTCGTAATTGGTAACTCGTAACTCGTAATTCGTCATTAGTAACTAAAACTAGTTCGTCTATATGTTACGTTAAAAAGAATTTTTTCAATGAATTTGCACTGAAATTTTTCATGACCTTGTTGCGTGCATGATTTTTACTATTTTTGGGACACATTTAAACCTGAATACGATTATATTAATTTTTGAGAACATGAAAAAAGTAATTAGTTCTATCGCAATCGCAGCTGTTATGACCTTTGGTTTTGCCAATGTTTCTTCTGCTGATTCGACAAATGTTGAAACTACGCCTGCACAAACCGAAGTAACGGATGCGGCAAAAGAAGGAGGCACGGACTCCAAAGCAACGGCCGATGAAGAGCCGCAACTTGACTTCGTTCAAACAATGAAGCAAAAATTCATCGAGGGAGATCCACTTTGGATGACGCCAGTGTTGATTTGTATGATCGTAGGTATGGCCTTGGCGATTGAGCGTGTGGTTTATTTGAACCTTGCAACCATTAATACAAACAAATTCTTGACTCAAGTAGAGGCAGCATTGAAAAGCGGTGGTGTTGAAGCAGCAAAAGAAGTTTGCCGCAATACACGTGGACCAATTGCTTCTATTTTCTATCAAGGACTTGATCGCGCAAGTGAGGGAATTGACATGGTTGAGAAATCAGTCGTTTCTTATGGAGGTGTACAAATGGGTCTTCTTGAGAAAGGTCTTTCTTGGATTTCATTGTTCATCGCACTTTCTCCGATGCTCGGATTCCTTGGAACGGTAATCGGTATGATCCAGGCCTTCGACAAAATCGTTAAGGATGGTCAGGTATCACCAACTACGGTTGCGGATGGTATTAAGGTAGCCCTTTTAACAACAGTATTCGGTCTGATTTCAGCGATGGTATTGCAGGTGTTCTACAACTACATCTTGTCAAAAATCGATGGTCTTGTAAATGAAATGGAAGATGCATCGATTTCTTTGATCGATATGCTTTTGAAAAATAAAGCGGTAGCTTAATTCGCCGAATTCTTTCATTCAAATACTTTAGACATGAGTGCTAAAAACACAAATTTATTGATGACGATCATCAAGTACGGCCTCGGCGGTGTTGGTGTGGTGCTGAGCTTACTTCTATTCGCTGCTCCGAATGTATCGGAAGGAACGGAAGTGGTAGAAGCATACCGTGAAGGACCACAAATGTCCTATGCCATCTGGTACACAATTATTCTAATGTTTGCCCTTTTGGCAATCGTAGTTGCGTTCTTCCTTGTGCAGATTATTACGGACACAAAGAAAACAGTGATTGCGATTGCTGGTATTATGGTTTCCTTAGTCATCTACTTGATCTGTCTTTCGGCAGGTACACAAGACACTACTGATACATTATTACTAAAGAATCCTGTTTCTCAAGGAATTGTGAACACAACAACAGCGGGCATTTGGACCATTATGGTAGGTATGCTTATCGGTGCGCTTGTGATTATTGCAGGTCCTTTTATGGGAAGATTCAGAAAATAAGAAATCCTAATTATGGCTAAAAGAGAGATAGAAGAAATCAACGCAGGATCGATGGCGGACATCGCCTTCCTTCTTCTGATTTTCTTCCTTGTAACCACTACGATGGACAAGGATCAGGCCTATATTCGGAATATCCCTAAGAAAGTCGAGGTGAGCAAGCCTGTAGATGTTGAAAAACGAAACATACTTGCCATCAAAGCGAACAATCAAAACCAATTGATGGTTCGTGATATGATTTTCGAAGATCCGAATAAGATCTCTGATTTCGTTTTGGAGTTTTATAAAACGAACGAGAAGAAGAACGATCCAACGAATAACTTCCCGATGTATTCGCGCATTTCCATGTCTGCAATTGATCAAAATATTGCAGCAATTGAAGCCGAAATTGAACAGATGGAAGAGGCAGGAATGAAAGCGGACATTGTTAACTTCAAGTACAATCAATTGGACGAGTGGGAAAAGAAGAAACGCGCACTGAAATTATACGGTGATAACGAACTTCCTGAAATCCATGTTCAAGCGAATATCCGTATTGAAGTGCAACAAGCGACTGCTTACAGCATCTTCGCTAAAATGCAATCGGAAATTGAAGAAGCAATTTTTGAGTTGAGAAATGGTGAATGTGAGCGCCTTTTTGGTATGCCTTACAGTGTTTTGAAACGTCGCTTCGACCAAGATAAGAAGGCAGAAGATCAGGCCATGATGGATTTACTTGAAATCCTGTACCCTGCGCGAATCATCGAAGTAACACCGAAAAAATAAGAAGTTATGTCAAAGTTTAAAAAAGACGGAAGCAGACCAATGCCGGGAGTAAATACTTCCTCGCTGCCAGACATCGTATTCATGCTTCTTTTCTTCTTCATGGTGGCAACAACAAGTAAGGAAAATGATCCAACTGTAAAGGTTGAATCTCCTGTAGGAACCAAAACAACGGAACTTACACCCTACAAACAACGTTCGGAAGTTGACTTCCTTTATTTAGGTGAACCACGGAATCCAATGCGTGCAGCTGACTTTAAAATGGGCTACGCATTATCATTGGACAATGTTGTTCAACCTACTGTTGATGGATTGTACACAACGAATGCCGTTGCACAATGGAAGAAAGATAAATTCGACCAAAAACCTTCGCGCATGACGGCGCCAATTGAAGCCGTTATTACGTGTTTCAAAGCGGATAGAAATGCGCCTTCAGGTTTGATTTTTGACATTCGTAAAGAATTGCAAGATATCAATGCCTTGACTATCGCTTACGCAGTAAGAGATAATGGAAATATTTAAAACGATTTAATCGTAAAAAAGCCCGGACAGTTTGTTCGGGCTTTTTTTGTGCTTACCTTTAAGGTATGTTGAATTTTGAAGTCGTCAATCCTACGCGGATTGTGTTTGGGCGGGATCAGTTGAATCGCTTGCCAGAGTTATTGAGTGAATATTGTCCCTCAAAACGTGTCCTCATTGCCTATGGTGGTGGTTCCGCAGAGAGAATCGGACTCTTGCATAAAATCAGAGAACAACTGAAAGGGTTTCATTTGGTAGAGTTTGGCGGGATTGAAGCCAATCCTCAATTTACAACGCTTATGAAGGGTGTCGATTTGGCAAGAAAGGAAACTGTGGATTGTATTCTTGCGGTGGGCGGGGGGTCTGTGATTGATGGAGTGAAATTTATGACAGGTGCTTTCCACTATCAAGGAGATGCATGGGACGTACTTACCCGGAAGGAAAACTGCGTATTTGAAAAAGCCTTGCCTTTTGGTGTAGTTCTAACGTTGCCGGCGACAGGATCAGAAGCGAATTCTGGTGCTGTGATTAGCAGAGAAGAATTGTCTGAAAAACGTGCGATGGGTGGACCTTTATTTTTTCCTAAATTTTCCTTTTGTGATCCGTCAGTGGTAGCATCTTTACCGAAAAAACAGATTGCCAATGGGATCATTGATGCTTTTGTACATACGCTTGAACAGTATGTGACCTTTCCAAGTCAGAACTTTTTACAAGAGCGTCAAGCTGAGGCGATATTGTCAACATTGATTGAAATAGCACCTAAGGTTATTGATTCACCAGATGATTATACATTAGCAGCAAACCTTATGTGGTCTGCGACGAATGCGTTGAATGGGAACCTGCGTTGTGGTGTTCCAACCGATTGGTGCACGCACATGATTGGACATGAATTCACTGCGTTGTATCACATTGATCATGCGCGAACTCTAGCGATAGTTATGCCGCGCCTTTGGGAAAATCAATTTAACAATAAGCAGGCAAAATTGACCCAATACGGAAAGCGTGTTTGGAATCTTTCAGGTTCAGAAACTGAAATTGCACGTGAAGCCATTGATAAAACAGAAGCGTTCTTTCAATCCTTGGGAGTTGACACGAAACTTTCAGCCTACACCGCCGATACAGACCATGTCGCTGAAATCATCCGAAAGCGCTTCGATGAACGCGGGTGGACAGCCATGGGTGAACGTCAAGCCATTGGATTGAATGATCTCGAAGCCATTGTGAATCAATCGATCTAGACCGAATGAACCCACCTTTTTATTTGCGTGAATCACCAACAGAAGATCTACTTGACTTGTTGGATGAAACCGTATTGGGAACGAGTGGGGCCCGTTATCGACATTTGGACATTAGAAATCGCGTGTTTTCCGCCGACCATCCTCTCTTCTTGACCTTAGAAAGGTCGAGTAAAGTGTTGGCTAATGTGACCTTCTGCCGACGCGGATCAGAATGGTATATCCGTTTTTTTGCATTTCAAGGTGCACTTCAAGCAAGTGGAGAAAGTCATTCTTCAACAAAACGACAAGGACTCCTTAAAAAAGAATTGTCCCGATATTTTAATGAAAAGCTAACCGGGAGACTTGGTGAAGAACAAATCGGCTCATTTTATGCCTATATCGATCCGAAAAATGAACGGAGCAAATGGATGAGTGAAAACTTTGGATTTCGCATTGCAGGGCACTTGGTTACACAAAGCTTTAGCCGCATTTACCCAAAGAAATCAAAAAAGCTAAGAAGAATTGAAGATTGGAATGCAGTTTCGAGTCAAATTCGACAAAACTTTTCGTCCCATAGGCATTATAATGAAGCCCAGATTTCTACGCCACCCTTTTATGTATTGTTGGATGAGCAAGGTGAACAAATTGCCGGTGCGCATATCATGACTGTTCGTTGGCAAATTGAACGACTCCCCGGAAGATATGGTGCCGTGCTGACAAGATTAATTCCATTCCTACCGCTCTTGCGAAAATTGATCAAACCAAAAGATCACGAGTTCATCGTTCCCGATTGTGTGTGGTCTAAAGAAAATGATCCGGACGTGTTGCAAGAACTTTTTTCCGCCATCCTTCATGAAGAAAAATTGTATTTAATGCTTTGGTGGACCGATCAAGAAGAGGACTTGTACAAAAGTGTCAAGAATAAAGTGCACTGGGGTATATTTCACAAACTCGTTGGTGCAGCCCCAGTTGATGTTGTTGTTTTGGAGAATGAAGGAAAAGAAATAGCATCTCCTTTTTTTGTGAAGGGTTGGGATATGGTTTAGGGTTGGATGTTAGGATATCAGGATATTAAGATTTTAAGACAAGTTTCTTCTTCGAAATACTACTATTTATAACGCGTCTGGCTGAACTAAACAACGCGCTCAGTCTTAAAGTCTTGTTGTCTTAAAGTCTTGATGTCTTAACATCTAGACATCTTTTCTATCTTCGCACCATGAAATACCTGATCATAGGCCTTGGTAATCCAGGGGACAAATATGCAGAAACCCGACATAATATTGGGTTTAAGGTGGTTGAATCCTTGGCGAAAGAGCTTGGAGGAAGCTTTGCATTGAACAAACAAGCTGAGGTTGCAGAGGTGAAATTTAAAGGCCGAACACTTATTCTGATTAAACCAACGACCTACATGAATCTTTCAGGTAAGGCAGTGAATTATTGGATGCAGGCTGAGAAAATTCAACGGGAAAATATAGTCGTGATTACCGATGATTTGGCCCTGCCTTTCGGAAAATTGCGAATGAAAGGCAAAGGAAGTGACGGTGGCCACAATGGACTCAAGGATATTCAAGCCACATTGAATTCACAAGAGTATAGCCGCCTTCGTTTTGGCGTAGGAAATGATTTCTTTAAAGGTCAACAAGTAGATTATGTGCTTGGTGAATGGACAGAAGAGGAGAAAGAAACTTTGTCTGAACGTATTGATATTGCGAAGGAGTTTGTTAAAAGTTATGCGACAATAGGACTAAACATGACCATGACCAATTGGAACAATAAGTAATACATATAAAAAAATGCGCGTTATCTTTTCCTTTATTTTAATGACAGTATTTACTTCCTGTGTTTCACACAAGGAACTTACAATAACTGGAAATGATCTTGATGAGCATGGGTGCATTCCATCTTCGGGCTACCAATGGAGCAAATTAACCAATAAATGCGTGCGTTCCTTTGAACTCGAAATCCAGTTGCATTCGGTTGCTGCAGGAACAAAATATTCGGCAGGAGTGATTTTGTCAGAAAACAAATCCTTGGCAGAGGTTTTCCTCAAAGAGGGCACTTTTCTCTTTGAAAAACAACCAGACTCAAGCTATTATTCAGATGCTGACGGAATGATGTTGTCGCTTCAAATGGTGAAAGGCATATGGAGAATCTCCTCCGAAGGAACAACGCTCTACGAACAAGCCAAGTAGCGTATTTGTCGTGTCTCCATCAGCGCAGCGGTCCTTTGTCCTTCGAAGCTCAAAGAGCGAAGAAGTGTCCTTTGTCTTTTTTATTCGCCGAAGCTTAAAAAGCGAAGGTGAATTGTCCCTCTTGACTTTTCTTCCTACTTTTACGCATATTCCAATCGGACATGAAACGTACAGAAATTGCAGAGATTCTTAAACAGCCAGAAATTGGCCAAAACTATTGTGTAAAAGGATGGGTTCGTGCTTTTCGAAGCAATCGATTCATTCAAATCAATGACGGTTCTACCATACATACCTTGCAGGCAGTGGTCGATTTTGAGCAATTTGACGAGGCGCTTTTAAAGAAAATTACAACGGCAGCAGCGGTAGGATTAACAGGAACTCTCGTTGCGTCTCAAGGTGCTGGTCAGACAGTGGAATTGCAAGTTTCAGCGATCGAAATCATTGGTGAAGCGAATCCTGATGACGTGCAGCGTACTGTCATGCAACCGAAAAAACACAGCCTGGAGTTTCTTCGAGAACAAGCACATTTGCGTTTCCGTACGAATACGTTTGGTGCAGTTTTTAGAATTCGTCACGCTGTGGCGTATGCCATTCATAAGTTTTTTAACGATCAGAATTTCTACTATATCCACACGCCAATCATTACTGGTTCTGATGCGGAAGGAGCAGGTGAAATGTTCCGTGTTTCAACCTTGGACCCACAAAACCCACCATTGACAGAAGATGGTGCAATTGATTATAAGCAAGATTTTTTCGGTAAGCCAGTCAACCTAACGGTATCTGGACAGCTTGAAGCCGAACTTGCGGCGCTAGCACTTGGAAAAGTATATACCTTCGGACCAACATTCCGTGCTGAAAATTCAAACACATCGCGCCACTTGGCTGAATTCTGGATGATTGAACCAGAAGTAGCCTTCAACGACATTCATGCAAACATGGATTTGGCGGAAGAGATGCTCAAGTACATTTGCAGTTATGTGATGGAAAACTTCCCGGATGATTTAAAATTTTTACATGACCGTGAGGCGGCAGAACAACAAACGAAGCCACAAAATGAGCGCAGTGAAATGGGGCTTGTTGAGCGTTTGCAATTTGTGGTGTCGAATGAATTTAAGCGCATAACATACACTGAAGCCATCGATGTGTTGCGCAATTCAAACCATTATAAAAAGAAGAAATTCCAATACGAAGTGGAATGGGGGACAGATTTGCA
Organism: Chitinophaga pinensis; assembly: GCA_943327315.2. Classification (GTDB taxonomy): domain Bacteria; phylum Bacteroidota; class Bacteroidia; order Flavobacteriales_D; family Crocinitomicaceae; genus M0103. The sequence goes on along the minus strand of CALPWQ020000045.1, from coordinate 16,766 downwards.
GAGTGAACACGAACGTTTCTTGGTAGAGAAGGAATACAAGTGTCCTGTGATCATCACCGATTATCCTGCGTCATTCAAAGCATTCTACATGCGTCGAAATGACCACAGTGAAGTAGGTCGTGAGACAGTTGCTGCCATGGATATTTTGTTCCCAGGAATTGGAGAGATGGTAGGAGGCTCACAACGTGAAGAACGTTTGGATGTCCTGCGCGAAAAATGTGCTGCGTTTCATATTCCTGAGGAGGAATTGTGGTGGTATCTTGATACCCGAAAGTTCGGAACCGTCCCACACGCTGGCTTCGGACTGGGCTTTGAGCGCATGGTGATGTTCGTAACGGGCATGTCAAACATCCGCGACGTGATTCCTTTCCCACGCACGCCACAAAACGCAGAGTTTTAATCGACCATTTAATCTTCTTTTCTAACAAGTTCGATGTTGTGAACGGGCTGGTACACAAGTGGCACCTGTTCAACAACGACGTCTGATTTGTCCAGTCCGAATGCGGATTGGTCACTTAAACTGTGCTGCTTCAACCAGAAGTACGAATTCAAGAAGATTCCTTCGCGCAAAGTGAATTCATTTTCAGCCGACAAGAATTTTTCAATGACCATAAACTTGAAGTCTGGTTCATTGTTGTATTTCGTTGAACCATCCGGTCGATTGTGGAGATTGAGTTCCTTGTTTTTAATCAAATCTTGGACAATCTTTTTGAAATACAATTCAGTTCTTGGTTGCACACGGAACCCTACATGAATGTTGATTTTAATAATCTTGTCATCCACGAGCTCATTGACATCAAAGGCGAGTGTATAAGGCTCATTTGTCCTGTGAAGGTGCAAAAACCAGTAAACATCTGCGCGCTTCGGCTTTTTTGCCAAGATTGATTTTATGATTTTTTCTTCAATCTCATGCTTGACATTGGCTTTTGTCAAATAAATGATATGTGTTGCAAATTTTGGAATTTCTTCATCATCAATCAATTCCTTGATCATCGGCACATGTTCACCGAGGTCAACAAATTTCGTAAATCGATTTGTGATTCGTCGGCCACGATGAACGGTGTACATGATGAAAAAGAAGATGGATGAGATGATTAATGTGATGTAGCCCCCTTCTGGGAATTTCTGAATATTAGCGATAAAGAATGTGATTTCGATGGAGGCGAACAAAAGCATGAGAAGCATCACCAACAATTTATTCCAACGCAATTTATACCACAAGAAAATGGTGAGTAGGAAGGTTGTCACCATCATCGTAATGGTAATGGCCAATCCATAGGCCGCCTCCATGTTGGATGAGGTTTGGAAATACAGTACCATCAGTACACATCCAACCCAAAGAATAATATTTACACTTGGAATGTAGATTTGGCCCTTGATGTTTGACGGTTGCCGAACGGCCACACGCGGCCAAAAATTCAAGTTCATGGCTTCATTGATCAGGGTGTAGCTTCCACTAATCAAGGCCTGAGAGGCAATGATTGCTGCCGACGTTGCGATGATGATCCCAGGAATCAAGAACCATTCTGGCATGATTTCATAGAAAGGATTGAGTCCATGCATGGTTGCACCTTCACCTAATCCCATCAGGTAACTCGCCTGTCCCATGTAGTTCACGACAAGACAAACTTTGACAAAAACCCATGTGATGCGAATGTTCTTTCTTCCACAGTGACCCAAGTCAGAATATAGGGCTTCAGCACCAGTAGTTGCAAGAAATACCGCGCCCAACAAGACAAAGCCCCCCGGATACTTGCTTAAAAAATTGAAAGCGTACATTGGATTCAACGCGTTGAGAATCTCTGGATTTTCGAGAATTTTTGAAAATCCTAGGACAAACAACATAGAGAACCACACCATCATGGCTGGACCAAAAACATAGCCAACAGCGTGTGTTCCAAAGCGCTGGAAAAAGAACAATCCCGAGATAATCACTATAACAATCGGAACGGTATGAATATCCTTCAAGGCTTCGAACTTCGAAAGTCCTTCAACAGCGGAAGAAACCGAAATAGGTGGGGTAATAATTCCATCTGCCAACAAGGTGGATGCACCAATGATTGTAGGGATCAGTAAGAACTTTCCGTAGCGTTTCACAAGGGCATAAAGGGAAAAGATGCCCCCCTCACCATGGTTGTCGGCTTTGAGGGTAAGGTAGATGTATTTAAAGGTGGTCTGAAATGTAATGGTCCAAAATACGCAAGAAATACCTCCATACACCAGCATCTCGCTAATAGGTCGGTCACCAATAATGGCTTTAAGCACATACAAGGGACTTGTCCCGATATCACCATAGATGATTCCTAGTGCAATTAATAGCGAGGCGGCCGTGATTTTATTGTTTGGCAATGACATGAATTTCAAATTTTGTGTAAAGGTGCGATTTTAGTTAACAAGCCTCGGTCAATAGTTAAGAAATGTGAGGTCAAAGGTTTCGATTTTCTTTTTTTCTAGAGATTATATGTTCTCAGCACTTTAAACTTTTCTTACTACCTTCGGACTGTAGTTGATTAAATCACTATTGCTCAAAAAAACCATGGCACTAAAACAATACCTTGTTCAGAAACTCGAACAGCGACTGTCTCCCCAGCAGATTCAGTTGATGAAATTGTTGCAGGTGCCAACCATGGAATTGGATCAACGGATCAAACAAGAAATCGAGGAAAATCCTGCACTCGAAGAAGGTGCTGATTTTGAAGAGGATGAATACGACAATGCCTCCGATGACGAGGATGAGTTCGACAACGACGATCCCGACTTCGACATTTCAGATTACATCGATGAAGATGGCTCTGACTATAAAACCAAGGCCAACAACCACAGCAAAGACGATGAGGAACGCGTAATTCCTTTGTCTGGTGAATCTACTTTTCAGGAGAAATTGACCGAACAACTGCAATTGTTGGATCTCGATGATACACAATACGTAATAGCTGATACCATCATTGGAAACTTGGATGAATCTGGGTACCTCAATAGAGAAATAGAATCGATTGTCGATGATTTGGCTTTTTCAGCAAATATCATGGTGACCGAACAGGAAATTGAAGAAGTATTGTTGGTGATTCAAGAGCTTGACCCTGCAGGAGTAGGTGCACGCGATCTTCAAGAATGCTTATTGATTCAAATCAACCGCAAGCAAGATGGAGACATTACACGCTATACGGCCAAGATTATATTAGAGCAGTTTTTCGAAGAATTTACACGCAAGCACTACGATAAAATTACGAAGAAACTCGAGATTGAAGACCAAGATTTGAAGGAAGCCATCGATGAAATTCTAAAATTGAACCCAAAGCCAGGTGGTTCAATGAAGGAAACGGCAAAGAACTACCAACAAATTATCCCAGATTTTCTAATTACCGAATTTGAAGGTAAACTCGAACTTACGCTCAACAGTAGAAATGCACCCGAATTGAAGGTGAGTCGTGAATACGAGCAAATGCTGAGGTCATATGCTGAAGGGGCAAAACGATCAAAATCAGATAAAGATGCCTTGATGTTTGTGAAGCAAAAATTGGATGGTGCCAAATGGTTTATTGATGCGATCAAACAACGGCAAAACACCTTATTGCTGACCATGAATGCCATCATGAATTACCAGCGTGCCTATTTCTTAACAGGAGATGAAGCCAATTTGCGTCCAATGATCTTAAAAGATATTGCGGAAATTGTTAGTCTCGATATTTCAACCATTTCACGTGTTGCAAATAGCAAATATGTTCAAACGGGCTATGGAATTATTTCATTGAAGTACTTTTTCTCAGAGGGCCTTTCCACCGATTCGGGGGAAGAAGTTTCAACGCGCGAGGTGAAGAAAATTCTTTCTGAAGCCATTGAAGGTGAACATAAACGACGGCCACTGACCGATGAACGTTTGGCTGAAATACTGAACGAAAAAGGATATAACATCGCGCGCAGAACGGTGGCAAAATACCGAGAGCAACTGAATATCCCCGTTGCCCGTCTTCGTAAAGAATTGTAATGAAAGTAGTATCACATCTCATATCTTGGCTTTTCTTGCCTTTATTTATGCCTGTTTATGGCTTGCTATTGGCAATGTATGTGCCGTCAGAACAGGATTATTTCTTCAACGAAGAGTCGATATATTACCTGCCACAAGCGGCAAAACTGGCAATTTTATACATGTTTTTCATCTTTAGCATCCTAGCGCCTGCACTCTCGTTCCTCATTCTGCATCGTCGAAAGATCATTACCACCATCGATATGGAAAACCAACGCGAACGAAACATTCCCATGTTCATCATGTTGGCGTACTGTCTTGTGTTGTATTTGCTTTTTGTCTTTAAGGCGCAAGATGGCGTTCTTCCAAAATACATTTATGCACTTCCACTTGCAGGTGTGTTAGTAACAGGATCTTACACCTACATTAATCGCTGGATTAAAATCAGTTTGCATGCAGGAGGCGCGGGAATTTTTACGGGATTCCTAATGGCTTACGCAAGTCAACAAGCGGAGCACCAATTTTGGGTTTTACCTGCGGCAGTGCTTTTATCTGCAGCAATTATTTCTGCGCGTTTGTTCCTTGGAAAACACCGACCAATTGAAGTCTATACTGGATGGGGTATTGCTACGGCAATTACTTTTCTTGTCAATTTTTACTATCCTATTTAATGAAAAACTCAAAAGGATTTGTGCTTGTCGCATTGATTGGAATGTCGTGCTTCTTACTTTTTAGTGCCTGTGGATTGCTGGGCGATAAAAGCCAGAGCAAGGGCTTCAATTTGTTCACCTTGGATCAGGACCGTGCGCTTGGCGCGCAAGTAGCGCATGAGATCGATAGTAACAAAAGGGAATATCCAATTCTTGACTCGATCCAATACAAATCGGTATACCAGTACCTCTACAAGGTGCGTGACAACATTTTAAATTCCGGTCAAGTAACGCTGCGCAATGAATTTGGATGGAAGTTACATGTCATCCATAACGACAGCGTACTCAATGCATTCTGTACGCCGGGGGGGTATATTTATATTTACACAGGGATCTTGAAATACCTCGATTCGGAAGATCAATTGGCGGGTGTATTGGGACATGAAATTGGTCATGCAGACTTGCGCCATTCAACACGTCAAATGACTGAAATGTTTGGTTTGCAACTGCTGCTAGATGTCCTTGCCGGTGATCGCGTAGCTTTGAAACAAATTTCTGGAGCGCTCATAGGCTTGAAGTTCTCACGTGCACATGAAACACAAGCCGACGAATGTTCGGTCCGTTACCTTTGCCCAACTGCATACAATGCGGCAGGTGGAGCTGGGTTCTTTCAAAAAATTATGGATTCCAATAGTGCGCGACCACCTGAGTTTTTGAGCACGCACCCAGATCCAGGAAATCGGATTGAACATTTCATCAATGCGCGTTCAACCATGGGCTGCACCGGTGAAAATACCTTTGCTACGGAATACAAAGCCATGCTTGCCAAACTTCCAAAATAACCGATGAAAGAAAAACGCGTTTCATTGGATGACATCGCCCGTGCCATTGGAGTTTCTAAGGCGACGGTATCTTTTGTGCTGAATGGCAAGGGAGATGAATTCAATATCAGCAAGGAAAAACAGCGTCTGATTGCGGAGAAAGCGCGGGAGTTGCAGTATGTGCCTAACTTTTTTGCAAAGAGTTTACGAAAAGGAGCCACAAAAACAATTGGATTGGTTGTTTCCGACATCACCAATGCCTTCTATGCCGAATTGTGCAAGACCATTCAAGAGGCACTGCACGAACGTGGATACAACACCTTTTTCGTAAATACCAACGATGATCGCGCCCTGGAACTTCAATTGATGCGGGAGCTCATTCATAGTTCCATCGATGGAATGATCATCGCACCGTGCAACACCATCGACGCCCTTATTCCCATTTTAAGAGAGACACACATTCCAGTCGTTTTTGCTGATCGCCCTGGTGATGAGGAGGCAGATTTTGTAGGGGTTGACCATCAAATGGAGGCCCATAAGCTGATCGCATCTTTTTCGAAAAAACCCAAAAAAGTGGCGGCGTTTGTCAAGAAAGAAGAACATATTTCAACAATCCTGATGCGCATTGAGGGGATAAAAGAGGCTTGTGAAAAGGATGACATAGCGTATGAAATCTTCCAGTTACCCGCTGATGAACAAGCAGTTGATCGTTTGGTAACGAAGGAATTGATGAAGGGAACAGACTCCTTTCTTCCCTTGAACAACATCGCTGCATTTCAGCTCATCGCCTCATTTAGAAGGCTGCTGGTCAATGTGCCGCGCGAAGTACGTTTGATTTCTTTCGATGATCACCCCGCATATGAGTATTTCTATCCACCCGTTTCAGCGCTTCGTCAACCAATAAAAACAATTGCTGAGGAAAGTGTAATTCGCTTGGTGCATCGCTTGGATGAAAAACAAAATCCCGGAAAACACTTGCTGCTTTCGTGCACTTTTATTCCTAGAGGAACGCACTAACTATAGATTTTAAAAAGTTACGAGTTACGAGTTACGAATGACGAGTTGGACTCAACTTCGAGAACCGTGAATGTCAGCTGCGGAGTAGACACCTAATTCGTAATTAGCAACTTGTAATTCGTAATTAATTATTTACACCTCCCCATTGCCGCAGGCATCAAATTCCTGAAAGGAGCAAATTCACGAAGTGATGAAATTTTCTGAATAGTAATTCGTAATTTAAAACAAACTTCTAGAACCGTAAATGTCAGCTGCGGAGTAGCCACCAAATTCGTAAATAAAACAAAAGCTATCCCAAGCTCACCGTCAATACCTCATCCGCTTTAGTCACCTTTAAGGCTCCTTGCTTTGTCAATGACTTGATGCTCACATCCCACTGCTTGTTGCTCAATCCTACAGCATTCTTCAGTGCGTTCAACTCGATTTCACCTGACTTTTCAACTTCAGAATAAATGAGTTTTTCATTTTCTGACATCTCTAACTTCTGCGATTTCACTTCTGGGCGCATTTGTGGGAAGAACAGGACTTCTTGAATGGATGGATTGTCCGTCAAGAACATAATCAATCGGTCCATGCCAATGCCAAGTCCACTTGTGGGTGGCATACCGTATTCCAAAGCACGAAGGAAATCTTGGTCGATAAACATGGCTTCATCATCGCCACGTTCAGACAAGCGAAGTTGCTCTTCGAATCGTTCCCGTTGATCGATTGGATCGTTCAACTCTGAATAGGCATTGGCAATTTCTTTCCCGCAGACCATCAATTCGAAACGCTCGGTGAGTTCAGGATTGTCGCGGTGTACCTTACACAAGGGCGACATTTCTTTCGGGTAATCGGTAATGAATGTTGGCTGGATGTAATTTCCTTCGCACTTGGCGCCAAATATTTCATCAATTAGTTTTCCTTTGCCCATGGTTGCATTGACATCAAGGCCCATACCTTTGGCTGCTTCAAACAATTCGTTTTCACTTTTTTGATGAATATCAAAGCCAGTGAATTCAAGAATCGCATCGCGCATGCTAACACGCTTATATGGCGCTTTGAAATCGATGTCGTGTCCAGAAAATGTGGCCTTCGTTGTTCCATTTACATGCATCGCGCAATGTTCCAACAAGCGCTCCGTGAAGTCCATCATCCAATTGTAATCCTTGTAGGCCACATAAATTTCCATCGCGGTGAACTCAGGATTGTGCGTACGGTCCATGCCTTCATTTCTAAAGTTTCGGGAAAACTCATACACTCCGTCAAATCCACCGACAATCAAGCGCTTCAAATAAAGCTCGTTGGCGATTCGCATATACAATGGGATGTCAAGCGCATTGTGATGTGTAATGAATGGGCGTGCCGCCGCACCTCCAGGGACGGGCTGAAGCACGGGAGTGTCAACCTCCATATATCCTGCATCATTGAAAAACTGACGCATGGCATTGAAGAGTTTTGTGCGCTTTACAAACACCTCTTTCACATGTGGATTAACGGCAAGATCAGCATAGCGTTGGCGATAGCGTTGTTCTGGATCAGTGAAGGCATCGTGAATTCGTCCATCTGCATCCGTTTTTGGCAAAGGCAGCGGCTTCAAAGATTTACTCAAGAGCGTAAATTCTTTGACATTCACAGAGATTTCTCCCACTTGTGTGCGAAACAGCACACCTTTGATTCCGATGAAATCACCCAAATCGAGAAAGCGTTTGAATACGTCGTTGTAGAGTGATTTATCTTCACCCGGACACAATTCGTCGCGGTTAAAATACACTTGCAGACGACCAGTTGAATCTTGAAGTTCAGCAAATGAGGCTTTCCCCATTACACGCTGACTCATCATTCTTCCGGCCAAACACACTTCCTTGCCCTCTTGATAGTCGGCCTTGATCTCGGCAGTTAAATCACTTACAGGGTACAACGCAGCAGGGTATGGATCAATTCCATATTCACGAATCTTCTGCAAAGTCTCACGGCGCTGGAGCTCTTGCTCCGACAATTCAAACACACTCATATCCAAACTAGATTGAGCGCAAAGATACCAAGAAATCAATATTGCAGGGAATGGATTATCTTTCACTTTTCGTAATTAACTTTGGACCATGTCATTTGAGTCGTACCAAACATTAAAATCGCTTCACATTATTTTCATGGTCAGCTGGTTTGCGGGCCTGTTTTACATTGTGCGCTTGTACATTTACCACACTGAAGCTCAAAAGAAAGAGGTGGTGGAAAAGGAAATCTTGTCGCGTCAGTTTATCGAAATGGAGCGCAAACTCTGGTGGATCATCACCACACCAGCCATGATTTTAACCTTGGTTTTTGGTTTTTGGATGTTGCATGAACGCGCCGACACCCTGTTTTTTGGAAAAGATGCCACGTGGATGCACATCAAATTGAGCTTTGTTGCCTTGCTCTTGTGCTACCATTTTATCTGTCAAAAACAACTTTTCGATCTGAAGAAAGGCCTCTTTAAATGGTCATCGAATGGATTGCGCATCTGGAATGAAGTAGCAACTCTTTGCCTTGTTGCGATTGTCTTTATTGTTGAAATGGGCAATGGAATGAACTGGCTTTACGGCACAATCGGATTTTTTGGAGTAGCCATTGGTTTGATGATTGGCATTCGCATCTATAAATTAGTGCGTAGGAAGAACGCGCAACGCGAATTGAAAAGGTGAAGCATTCCACAAAGTCTTTTTACATTTACACAAGCACAAAACACTATGTACAACAACTTACTTATCGAGCAACGCGGACAAATTCGAGTGATTACGATCAATCGTCCTGCTCAACTTAACGCTTTGAATAAAGAAACCATCGAGGAACTGCATGCAGCGATGGACGCAGCGAATGAAGACACGAACACAGGAGTGATCATTCTAACCGGTGCTGGTGAAAAGTCCTTTGTTGCAGGTGCAGATATCAAAGAGTTTGCGCATTTCAATATTGCTCAGGGTGGCGAATTGGCCATGAACGGTCAAAAGACATTGTTTACATTCATTGAAAATTTATCGACACCAGTGATTGCCGCCGTAAATGGTTTCGCCTTGGGTGGGGGATTGGAATTGGCGATGTGTTCGCACATCCGAGTGGCTTCGAGCAATGCACGAATGGGTCTTCCCGAAGTTTCCTTGGGCGTAATCCCAGGGTATGGCGGTACGCAGCGATTGGCACAATTGGTCGGTCGTGGCAAAGCCAATGAAATGGTATTTACAGCGGGCATGATTAAGGCGGATGAAGCGTTACAGTGGGGCTTGGTCAATGCAGTGGTTGAGCCCGAACATTTGATGGAAAAAGCCGAAGAAATTGCCGCGAAAATCCTGAACAATTCAGCCACAGCCATTTCCGCAGCCATACGTTCGATCAATGCGAATTATGCCGATGGTGTAGATGGATTTGAGATAGAAATCGAAGAATTCGGAAAGTGCTTTGGCACAAAAGATTTCACTGAAGGGACAAGTGCATTTCTAGAAAAACGCAAGCCCAACTTTCGCGCTTAATGTCAAACCCCATCCGTAAACTACTGGGGCAAACTGCTGTATATGGGCTGTCAAGCATCATTGGCAGGCTATTGAATTACCTGCTCGTTCCGCTATATACGAGTGTGTTTATCGATCCGTCGGATTATGGGGTTGTTTCAGAACTGTATGCCTGGGTAGCCTTTCTTGTGGTGCTGTTGACCTTTGGCATGGAAACAGCTTTTTTTCGATTCCTACAACAAAAGGAAGACAAAGAATCTGTCTTTCGGAATGGCTTCCTAACGGTCATTGGGATCAACGTTCTATTCTACTTCGCCCTGCTTTATTTCAATCAGGACATAGCCGATTTAATGCTGTATTCGGACCACAATGAGTACATTATTCTTTTGGGTACAATCGTGTGCATCGATGCAGTAACTGCTCTCCCCTTGGCCAAATTGCGTTCAGAGGAAAAAGCCGCACGATTTGCAACCATTCAATTCGCCTCGATTATTCTCAACGTCGTCTTGAATCTGTTCTTTATGCTCGTGATTTTCAATCCAGAGCTTCCGGAGGAAGGGGTCTTGTTCATCCTGTTTTCGAATCTTTTTGCCTCATTGCTGAAACCCATCTTGCTCTACAAGGACTTCAGTGACTTGCGTTTTTCCTTCGACTGGGAATTGGCCAAAGAAATGATTTTTTATTCATTCCCATTGGTGATTGCTGGATTTGCGGGAATCATTAACGAAACGCTCGATCGAATTTTACTCAAACAGATTCTTTTTGTCACAGAAGGATCCTCAGCAGAGGCCCTGCACATTGCCGAAAGTGAGGTGGGTATTTACAGCGCCTGTTACAAATTGGCCATGTTGGTCACGATTTTATTGCAAGCATATCGCTATGCTGCCGAACCGTTTTTCTTTGCCCAAATGAAAAGCGACGACCGCAATAAGGTGTACGCACGTGTGATGAATTTATTTATCGGTGTGGTTTGTTTGGTGTTCCTCGTGGTGTCGCTAAACTTGGATATTTTCAAGCATTTCATTCAGAATGAGGTTTATTGGGAAGGACTTAAGGTGGTACCTATTCTCTTGTTGGCCAATGTGTTTTTGGGAATTTATTACAACCAAAGTATTTGGTACAAACTCAGTGGTCGAACATCCTTTGGTGCATATATCGCCATTGGAGGTGCTTTATTGACCGTATTGATCAACATCCTGTTTATACCGGAATATGGCTATATGGCAAGCGCATGGGCAACATTGATTGTTTATGCAGCCCAAATGATAGCGTCCTACATGCTCGGTCAGCGCTTTTATCCGATTAAATACAATCAACGAAAATTTGCACTTTACATCGGTGGAGCTGTGCTCATTTATTTTCTGTGCAGCAGCATCGATTTACAGACAGCAGCCTCGCGTTTTATCGTTCACAATGGCTTGATTTTTCTCTATGTAGCGCTGGTTTTTCAGATGGAACGAAATTCCTTGCGGAAAGCGACCTAATCCGCACGTCAATTTGTTAATTGTTTTGTTGATTACTCCAAAAAACCGAGAAAAACCTGCACTTTCATTTTTGTACCTTTGACTAGTAAATGCAGCGAATGAAAGTAAAAGTCATCAATCGATCAAGCCATGCCTTACCCGCCTATGAAACACGGAGTTCGGCTGGGATGGATGTTCGAGCCAATATCAGTGAAGCCATTGTGTTGAAGTCAATGTCTAGGACCTTGATTCCAACAGGATTGTTTTTAGAAATTCCCCATGGCTACGAATGTCAAGTGCGCCCAAGAAGCGGATTGGCACTGAAGAGAGGTGTTTCCGTGTTGAACACCCCAGGAACCATCGACGCGGACTACCGCGGAGAGGTGGGAGTGATTTTATTCAACATGTCTGATGAAGAATTTACGGTTGAAAATGGAGAACGCATCGCCCAACTTGTATTCGCGCCTGTGCTTCAAGTGGAGTGGGACGAAAGTGAGTCACTGAGTGAAACGGAGCGTGGTGTAGGAGGCTTTGGCAGTACTGGAACACACTGATTAAAAGATATAAAACGATTTAAATAAAATTCGATGAAAGTAATTGTCCCAATGGCTGGACGTGGAAGCCGCCTCAGACCACATACACTCACCGTTCCCAAGCCACTAGTGCCAGTTGGAGGAAAGCCAATCGTTCATCGTTTGGTGGAAGACATCGCAGCAGTGTGCGCAGAGCCCATTGACGAGATTGCTTTTGTGATCGGAGACTTTGGCCTTGAAGTGGAAAAGGAACTCATTGCCGTTGCGGAGAAACTTGGCGCAAAAGGAACCATCCACTACCAACATGAACCGCTTGGAACAGGTCATGCCGTGCTGTGTGCAAAATCAGCGTTGGAAGGCCCTGTGGTTGTTGCCTTCGCAGATACCTTGTTCAAGGCGAATTTTCGCATCGATCCAAACGACGATGGCATCCTTTGGGTGAAACAAATCGAGGATCCAAGTGCTTTTGGGGTAATAAAAATGAATGAAAGCGGGGAGATCATCGATTTTGTGGAAAAACCAAAAGAGTTTGTGTCAGACCTCGCGATGATTGGGATTTACTACTTCAAGGATGGTCAGCGCCTCTTGCAAGAATTGGAATATTTGATTGAACATAAGGTCATAAAAAGTGGAGAATACCAGCTGCCAGATGCGCTGCGTCGCCTAACAGAAGCGGGGTACCGTTTCAAGCCAGGGGAAGTGTCTGAATGGCTCGACTGCGGAAATAAAACTGTAACCGTGGAAACGAATCAACGCGTGCTCGAATTTGATTACGAGAACAATGTCTTGATGTTTTCTGCCTCGGCAAAATTGTACGACTCGGTTGTCATTCCTCCTTGCTATGTGGGTGATGATGTGGTGATTGAAAACTCAGTGGTCGGCCCACATGTATCCATTGGTGCAGGAACGATCATTCGAAATAGCATCATATCCAATTCAATCATTCAGGAAAAGACAACGATTTCTGATGCTGTATTGAAAGACTCCATGATTGGTTCGCATGCCAAATATTTAGGCAAAGCCAGCGACATCAGTTTGGGTGATTATTCCGTGATTGAATGAGAGGGCTCCTTATACTATTCATGATATTTTTGCTGGCGTCATGTCGTTCGGTGAAGAAATCACCGGAAGGATTTTCAACGAAAGATTTCCCATTCATTGAGAAGTTTCACGAAGGTGTTCGTTTGAAGACACGCGGACAAATCAACGATGCCATCGTAAAGTTTGAGGAATGCATCGCCATGCGTCCAGACGATGCGGCTTATTATGCACTTTCAGAATGTTACTTGATGAAGAATGATCAGTTGCGATCGGCGGAGTACATTAAACTGGCGGTTAAATTAGACCCAAAAAACATTTGGTACACGCAGGAACTGGCCTATATGCATTTTGAAAGTGCCAACTTCACGGAAGCAGTAAAGAATTTCGAGAAACTGGTAAAGTATGCTCCACAAAATGTAGAATGGCTTTACGGCTATGCGGAGTGTTTAATGAAAGTGGGAAAAATTGATGAGGCTATCAAATCCCTGGATAAAATGGAGGAGCAAGTTGGAAAGCATCCCGAATTGTCGATGCAAAAATTCAACCTTTATCTTCAAATCAAGCAAGTAGACAAGGCCGTCAATGAAATCGAAAAAGCCAGAAAAGAGTTTCCAGAAGATCCTCAATTGTTGGCTACACTTGTTGATTTCTACTTTCAAACTGGTCGGGAGAAAGAAGCCATCACGATGTTGGAGGCCTTGGTAAAATCAGCTCCAGAAAATGGCCGCGCGCGATTGGCCTTGGCCGACATTTACCGTCAAAAGGGAAGGAAACAAGATGAATTTCAGCAGTTGAAGGCGGCCTTCTCTTGTGAAGATGTGGACCTCGACACCAAGATGAAAATCCTTATAGGCATTTATGACAAGTCGCAAAATATTGACCAGGATGTGTACGACTTAGTCGATGCCCTTGTTGCTCAATACCCAAACGAAGCGAAGTCCCATTCGATAAAGGGAGATTACTTATTGCGCGCGGAAAAAGACCTTGAGGCATTGGAATCGTACCGCGAGGCGTTGAAGTATGATAAAAACCAATACCCCATTTGGAATCAAGTATTGTTGATGGAGTACCAAGAGGGAAAGTTTGAGTGGTTGTACGAAGACAGCAAGACCTGTTTGGAATATTTCCCATCCATCCCTTCAGTTTATTTACTCAGTGGTGTGAGTGCAGTTCAGCTTAAAAAATACGACGAAGCCATTGCGACACTTCAAACGGGGAAGGAGTTGGTGGTTGGAGATAAAGCATTGGAAGCAGAAATACTCGGTCAGCTAGGGGAAGCCTACTTTGGGATTGGTAAAACGGCTGAAGGAAAAGAAGCCTATGTCGATGCCATGTCGATGGATCCTGAAAGCAGTTTGCTGAAAACGAACTACGCGAATCGTTTGGCTTTGAGTAAACTTGATTTGGCGTATGCCTTGAGTTTAATGGATGAGGTCTTGAAGGACAATCCTTCCGTACCACAGTTTTTAGACACCAAAGGATTGGTGCTTTTTCAACTTGCCTTATACGCCGATGCCTTGATATTTTTCAAAAAAGCGGATGAATTAAAACCTTCTGACAAAATTATCGTTGAACACCTTGGTGATGCCTATAGCAAGTCAGGTGATGCAATCAAAGCTGTTGACCATTGGCAGAAAGCAAAGGCCCTTGGCTCAAGCAGTAAAAACATAGACAAGAAAATTGAAAAGAAAACATATTTTGACCCAACGAACTAACTGGCTTGTTCTGCTGAGCATTCCGTTTTTTCTATTCTCTTGCGCGAAGCAACTGACGGAAACGGAAGTTGTAAAATTGCCTAAGAAAAAGCCACAGGACCTTATTCAGGTATTAGATAGTTTGTCAAAACCTAAGCCTGGATTTTTCTATACGAAGATCAGCACGAGCTATACCGATACGAATCAAAACATCAGCTTCAAAACGTCGGTGCGCATGGTGAAGGACAGTGCTATAAACACATTAATTACGTATGCTAAAATTCCCATTGTCAATGCAATCATATCTACAGATAGTGTAACCATCGTCAATAAACGCGATAAATGCTACATCCGCCAAAGCTTAGGTTATATCAAGGACAACTTTGGTATTGATTTTAATTACCGCAACATTGAAGAATTGATTTTAGGCATGCCACTCGATTATGATACTGCACAGAAATATTTCGTGATTCACGACCCATACAATTACATCGTGTCGTCACATAAAAAACGAGAACTTAAGCGGATCGACAGGCAAGATAAAGTTCCTCAACGCGAAGACATTGCCATTCAATATTATTTAACGGATGACGCTCAATCGTTGAAAGGGATGTTCATTGAAAGTCAGGAAGATTCAACGACAATTCGAGTTGATTATTTGAAGCGCGATACGGTCAGTGGCTACTCGGTGCCCGTCGAAGTCTATATACGCATCGTATCCCCTCGAAACGATATTCGCATTGAACTTTCTTACGATAAAGTAGAGATTGATCAACCACAACCTTTAATCATGGTAATACCAGAAGGCTATGAAGAGTGTAAGTAATTTGTTTTGGGTCATCACCTTGATCGTTGCGGGAAATACCTTTGCACAATCGACCAGTGAAAAGCTAAAAAAGGAGCAGTCGAATTTGGAAAAGAAAATTTCCAACACCCGCTCTATGTTGGATAAAACAAAAAATAATGCCAAAGCATCCTTGAATGAATTGCGATTGATCGACAATCAAATTAGGTTTCGGGAAGAATTGGTGACAAACTTCGACCAGCAAGTAAGGGGAGCTGAAGTAAAGGTGATTCGTAAAGATGCGGAAGTCAATGAACTTACTCAGCGCTTGTCCGATTTGAAAGAACAATACCGTCAGTTGCTGCTCTATGCCTATAAGCACCGAAACAAATTCGGTAAATTGATGTATTTATTCTCCGCAACGAGTTACAATGAAGCAATTAAGAGAGGGTCGTATCTAGAACGAGTAGCAGACATTCAACTCAAACAGTTTCGCATCATTCGCCAACATCAATCCTTGATTTCAAAAGAAATTTCATCCATTCAGCAAGAGAAAGAATACAAACTGAAAATTTTGAATGAAAAGCTTACCGAGAAAGCGGTCATTGAAATGGACAAACGCAAGCAGGAAGAAGTATACAGCAAGTTCAAGAAGGAAGAATCAAAGTTGCTATCGCAACTAAAAGAGGATGAGAAGAAAAAGGAGAATCTGAAGCAGAAAATCAATTCAGCCATCCAAAAGGAAATCGCCGATACGGAGGCCAAGCGCAAAAAGGCAGAGGCGGAGAAAGCAAAGAAATCTACGACAACAACGACCACCACCACACCAAGCACGACCACAAAGCCTGAAACGACGACAACAACAACCAAGAAGGAAGCAACGTTGCCGGAAACGAAAGAGTCTGCAGCCTTAAGCAAAAGTTTTGAGGGCAACAAGGGAAAATTACCTTGGCCAGTGGACAAAGGATCTATTACGGAAGGTTTCGGACGCAATGCTCACCCAACCTTGGAGAATGTTTTCACAAACAACGCTGGAGTTGACATCAGTGCGCCAAAAGGAGCATCAGTAAGAGCTGTGTTTGAGGGCGAAGTAACCAGCGTTTTGAATATTCCAGGAGCGGGTAAAGTAGTCATCATCAAGCATGGAAACTACCGCACGGTATACAGTAATCTGCAAGATACGTATGTGAAGATTGGAACTAAGGTTACCACCAAACAGGCAATTGGTACCCTACTCGTAACGGAAGGATTATCCCTTGCACATTTTGAGATTCATCAAGTGGTTGGAACATCGAGTATTGCCTTGAATCCAAGCTTGTGGATTACGCATTAACTTGA
>CALPWQ020000044.1 GCA_943327315.2 Chitinophaga pinensis | reverse complement strand
GCCTTTTCAGATCCAAATAAATACTCAACAGGGATTGATGGCATTCAAGGCAACCGCAATTCGATGGCCTTAGTCAATTTGGGCTGGCAAGATTTCTTCTTTTGGGATGGTCGCTCGAAGACTCTTGAAGATCAAATTCTTGAGCCTGTTCCCAACCCGATTGAAATGCACCAAGAATGGAAAGATGCGGTAGCGAAATTGATTGCAGATGTAAATTACCGAAACATGTTCTTCCGTGCTTTTGGCGAGGCAGGCATCGATTCAACGAAAGTAGCTAAGGCAATTGCACAGTTCTTGCGCACACTCATCTCTGGGTCCTCGAAGTTTGACGTAATGTACAAATACGAGAATGGTTTGCCTTTATCAGTAGCTGAACAATCAAGTCTTACTGCCATTTCTGCCGACGAATGGGGCGGATACGATTTATTTAAAAGTTTAAATGGTGCAGATTGTTTCCATTGCCACAATGGCCCACTGATGAATGTAAAACTTTACAGTAACAATGGACTAGATGCCACGTTTACAGATCTTGGACGCGGTGCAATTACTGGCAGTCCGAACGACAACGGTAAATTTAAAGTTCCTACATTGAGAAACATTGAATTGACAGCTCCGTACATGCACGACGGAAGATTCGCCACCTTGGATGACGTGATCGAACATTATTCAACTGGAATCGTCATGAGTCCGACAATTGACCCTAAAATTGAATTTGCCTCTCAAGGCGGAGTTCAGTTAGATGCCCAAGAAAAACACCTCTTGAAGCAGTTTTTACTCACCCTTACAGATTTCGATTTTATCAACAACCCCGATTTTCAAGATCCACACTGATGAAATTGCGTTGAATTTTGTTTCTTTACGCTCCTTTTTTGCAAGAATGCACAAACCATGATTGACGAACGAAGATTAACCACCGAGGAAAAGGCCTTGAAAATAAACCTGACACAAGACATCTACGGATGTTTTGCGGAAATCGGCGCTGGTCAGGAAGTTGCAGCGAACTTTTTTAAAGCTGGAGGTAGTTCGGGGACGATCGCGTTTACCCAGTCGGCTTACGACATGAAGGTTTCGGATTCCATGTACGGAGAAGCATCCCGCTATGTGTGTGAAGAACGCTTGTTGACCATGCTCGACACGGAATACAATACCTTAAAGTTTAGATTGCCAAACAAATACAAAGAATCGCGATTTTTTGCGTTTTGCAATACGGTTGAATCATTAAACTACCACAAGACCAATCAAGGTCAAGGATGGGTTGGAATTCGCTTTCAGCTGAACCTAGAAGCTGCACCCAATGACATTATCTTGCACATTAAAATGCACGACAACAGCCACAAAGCGCAGCAAGAAGCTTTAGGAATATTGGGTGTCAATCTCATTTATGCGGCTTATTTCAACTACACCAACCTGGATGAATTGTTAGACAATTTGGTCCATCGTCTTCCTCGTGACCGCATGGAGATTGATATGTTGCGTGTTTCAGGTCCAGATTTCGAACATTTTGACAACCGCGTTATTGCATTAAATCTTGTGAAGCGTGGAATAACAGATGCAACGATGTTCGATTTGTGCGGGAACGTGCTCCAGCCTGCAACGGCACTGTACAAACAGAATATCCTATTGATGCGTGGCCGTTTTCGTCCTGTGACGAAGGTGCACATCGACATGGTGGAAAAAGGGAAAATGCAATTCTTGAAAGAGGAAGGTGTCGACCCTGAGAAGCTTCAAGTCATCTTTGAATTGACGCTAAAAGACCTTACAGCAGAAGGGAAAATTTCGATTAAAGATTTTATCGATCGAGCTGAATTGCTCGGTTCTTTGGGATATACCGTAATGATTTCAAATTACTTGAAACACTACAAAATGATCGATTACCTGGCGTCGATCGCGAAAGAAAAACGGATGGGTGTAATTGCAGGAATTTATAACTTGCATACCATTTTCGATGAACGCTATTACGACAATCTGCCCGGTGGATTGCTCGAAGCCTTTGGTCGTGGATTCGGACACAATGTGAAGATGTTTGTCTATCCCGCGATTAATGTGGAAACTGGCGAGTTGTATGAATTGGATGGATTTCAGCACAAGCCAAACCTTAGTGGGCTCTTACGCTATTTGAAAGACAACAATAAATTGGCGGCATTTGAATCTTTTAACCGAAAACTGTTGCACATCATGTCTGACGATGTCTTGGAAAAAATACATGCCGGCGCTTCTATTTGGGAGGATGATGTTCCCGTTGAGGTGGTGAAAGCCATCAAGTTTTACGAATTGTTTGGATACCATCCGAAGGCGGAAAATAGCATTGCGCATTAATCCTACTCATGCCTCACATTAAAAATGCCCTCATTCGCTTTCGCATCATCGATCGATCGATCCGAAACAAATACAAACCTTTCCCATCAAAAAAGGAGTTGAGGGAAGCCTGTGAGGAAGCATTGTATGGGATGTCCGACGGAGCAAACATTTGCGATTCTACCATCGAAAAAGACATGTTTTCTATGAAAATGGAACATGACGCCCCCATCAAATACAGCAAAAAAAATGGAGGCTATTATTACGAAGATCCCGATTTTTCAATTAATGACATTCCATTAACGGAAGAAGATTTAAGTGCCATTCGCTTTGCAGTGAAAACGCTCATGCAATTCCGCGATGTGGACATGTTCAAACAGTTTGGGAGTGCTATTGATAAAATTGTTGACCGCGTTTCCATCTCTTCACATCCCGATGACAAAGACATTAGTCAATTTGTGCAGTTTGAAACGGCGCTATCTTCTGGAGGAAATGAGTATTTACCAGAAGTACTGAATGCAATTCGCAACGGATTAATCATTCGTTTTGACTATGCGAGTTTTATTTCAGGTCAAACAAAATCGCGCGAGGTATCTCCACTTCTTTTGAAAGAATACCGCAACAGATGGTACCTCATTTGTTTTGATCAAGAAAAAAAGGACATCATTACCTATGGTCTGGACCGCATGGGGGAACTTGTTTTAACTGAAGAAAAAAGCACTGTTCCTGTTGATTTTGATGCGGCATTGTACTTTCGCTATGCCTATGGAATTACAGCGAACAATAAAACGACACCCGAAACAATCGTATTTACTGCGCAGAATGTTGCCGCTAAATACATCGAAACTCAGCCATTTCACGATACCCAGCGCCTTATAGAGAGAGGCAATGAACGAACAACCTTTGAAGTTACATTGCTCCCTTCAGAAGAATTGATTCGAAACATTCTCTCGTATGCGGGTGAAATCGAAGTGAAGCAACCACTAAGTTTGCGTGACGAAATTATTCGAAGGCTTCGAGGAATGAATGCGATCTATTCGCTTTCCTAAGTCCCCTCAGCACGTTAAAATTCAAATCTCACACGTTCAAATCGCTATCTTTGTAAAAACAATGAGCCATGGAAATTTTAATCAAGCACACCAATGGTGTCTGTGAACTCCGATTGAATCGCCCGAGCGTTTTCAATTCATTCAATAAAGAAATGGCGATGCAGCTGCAGCAAGCTCTAGATGCTTGTGATTTGGATGACGCTGTGCGTGCCATCGTGATTACAGGAGAAGGGAAAGCCTTCTGTGCAGGACAAGATTTAGCCGAAGCAATGGACCCCGAAGGACCTGAATTGCAATCCATTGTCCGCGATCATTACAATCCAATCATTGAACGTATACGAACGATTGAAAAGCCGATCATCGCAGCCGTGAATGGTGTAGCAGCAGGCGCAGGTGCAAACATTGCTTTGGCGTGTGACATTACCATTGCCAAGAAAAGCGCTTCATTCATACAAGCATTTTCGAAAATTGGTTTGATCCCTGATTCTGGCGGGACATACTTTCTTCCGCGAATCATTGGGATGCAAAAAGCCATGGCATTGATGATTACTGGCGATAAAGTTTCTGCAGATCAAGCCGTTGAATTAAATATGATCTACAAATCTGTAGATGATGATGACTTTGAAAATGAAGTCAAACACTTCGCGGAAACGATTGCGAAAATGCCAACACGTGGCCTTGGCTTGACCAAGAAAGCAATCAATGCAAGTTTTTCCAACACCTTAACAGAGCAACTCGCACTCGAAGAAATTCTTCAAACTGAGGCTGGAGCGACCTACGATTTCCGCGAGGGAGTGAATGCCTTCCTTGAAAAGAGAAAACCTGAATTTAAAGGTCATTAATTTATACAACGTTCGACTATGAAAATTGGAGTCTTAGGAGCAGGCACAATGGGGGCAGGAATAGCTCAGGTTGCTGCACAAAACGGTCATGCTGTGGTATTGGTTGATGTCAACCAAACAGTGCTTGATACAGCGAAAAATAGCCACATCAAAATGATCAATCGATTGGGAGAGAAAGGGAGTATTACTCAAGCCGAATGTGATCAAATACTTGGTTCATTTTATTACTCCACGTCCTTGGAGGATTTGAAGAACTGCGAATTGGTCATTGAGGCAATCATCGAAGATTTGACAGTTAAGCACAGTGTTTTTATACAAATGGAAAACATCGTGAGCAACGCGTGTATTTTAGCGAGCAATACTTCTTCACTTTCTATTGCATCTATTGGTTCTGCGTTGAAGAAAGCTGAGCGCATGATCGGCATTCACTTCTTTAATCCTGCACCTCTAATGCCCTTGGTAGAGATTATTCCTGCTGTTCAAACATCCACTGAAACTGTTGAGATTGTTACCAATTTAATTTCCTCTTGGAAAAAGACCGCTGTGGTTTGCAAAGACACACCTGGCTTTATTGTGAACCGAGTGGCTCGACCTTTCTATGGGGAAGCATTGCGCATTTATGAAGAAGGTATAGCTGACTTTGCTACAATCGATTGGGCGATGACATCAATAGGTGGTTTTAAAATGGGGCCATTCACCTTGATGGATTATATTGGCAATGATGTCAATTATGCGGTAACAGAATCCGTTTTTCAATCCTTCTATTACGACCCAAGATTTAAACCTTCATTTACCCAAAAGCGCCACAAGGAGGCTGGATATTTCGGGCGAAAAACAGGTCGAGGCTACTATGACTATTCAGAGGGAGCGGCACTGCCTTCGCCCAATGAAGATCAGGAATTGGGAAAATACATCTTTGAACGCATCCTTGTCATGCTGATTAATGAAGCCGTTGATGCCGTATTTATGAATGTTACGAATGCCGAAGGAGTTGATCTTGCCATGACTAAAGGTGTCAATTATCCCAAAGGATTATTGAGATGGGCCGATGAAATCGGTTTGGATGAAGTCCTATTGAAAATCGAAGATTTATTTTCTGAATATGGTGAAGATCGCTACAGACCGAATCCCCTTTTACGAAAACTTGCTCGAGCAAACCAAAAGTTCCACGCATAAAAAAAGTCCACACAAAGCGGACTTTATCATTTTATGTAAAAACTTATAGGTATCTAAATTTCTTTCCGGGATAAACGGCAGCATCGCCCAATTCTTCCTCGATACGCAAGAGCTGGTTGTATTTCGCCATACGGTCACTTCGTGAAGCAGAACCTGTTTTAATTTGTCCACAATTCATTGCCACGGCAAGATCTGCGATGGTGCTGTCCTCTGTTTCGCCACTGCGGTGACTCATGACTGAAGTAAAGCCATTTCGCGTTGCCATCTGCACAGCTTCAATGGTTTCAGTCAAGGAACCAATTTGATTCACTTTGACAAGAATAGAATTCGCAATTCCCTCATCAATTCCTCGTGCTAAACGTTTTGTATTGGTCACAAACAAATCATCGCCTACCAATTGAACCTTAGATCCAAGTTGATCTGTAACTTGCTTCCATCCAGACCAATCGTCTTCAGCTAAACCGTCTTCAATAGAGATAATTGGGTATTTCTTGCACCAATCTGCCCAGAATCCAACCATCTCTGAAGAACTCATTTGATCTCCAGTTGAATGGAACACATACTTGCCAGTTTCGGTATTATAGAATTCTGACGATGCTGCATCGAGTGCTATGTGCATGTCCTCACCTGGAGTAAATCCAGCTTTTTCTACAGCTTCAATCACCACCTGAATGGCTTCTTCATTCGAAGCCAAGTTAGGGGCAAAACCACCTTCATCACCCACATTGGTTGACATACCGCGTGATTTCAACACTCCTTTCAGTTCGTGAAAAACTTCAGTGCCCCAGCGTAAACCTTCTGAAAAAGAAGATGCACCAAAAGGCATAACCATAAATTCTTGGATATCAATAAGGTTGTCTGCGTGAGAACCCCCATTTAGGATATTCATCATCGGAACTGGCATCGTAACTGCACCAACTCCGCCGATATAGCGGTACAAGCTCAAACCAGATTCCTGAGCGGCTGCTTTAGCCACGGCCAAAGATGTTCCAAGAATCGCATTTGCACCAAGGTGAGATTTATTCTCCGTGCCGTCCAAGCGCAACATAACTGTATCGATCGCTTTTTGGTCAAAAATATCCATTCCGTGAAGTGCTTCATTGATCAATGTATTGACATTGTTTACCGCTTTAAGCACACCTCTTCCAAGATACTTCGATTTATCTCCATCGCGCAATTCGACAGCTTCATGCACACCTGTTGATGCACCTGAAGGAACCGCTGCGCGTCCTACAACTCCATTTGCCGTTACGACATCCACCTCAACCGTTGGATTTCCTCTAGAATCCAAAATTTGGCGGCCAGTAACTTTTACGATATAACTCATGACTTCATTTGTTTCATATTGTCAATAAACTGATCAAACAGGTAACGAGAATCGTGTGGTCCTGCTGAAGCTTCTGGGTGATACTGCACCGAGAAAACTGGTCGGTCAAGCAATTCAATCCCTGCAATGGTATCATCATTCAAATGGCGGTGTGTAACGCGAACCGCTGGGTTTGCAGAAACACTATCCTTTGAGATGACAAATCCATGATTTTGCGAAGTAATTTCCCCTTTACCTGTTTTCAGGTTCAAAATGGGGTGATTGATGCCGCGGTGGCCATTGAACATTTTTTCCGTTTTCAATCCTTGACTTAAGCCCAAGATTTGATGTCCCAAACATATCCCGAAGACTGGTTTACCCGAGTCTACGAGTGACTTCACCAGCTCAATTGAAGACGGCATTGCCGCGGGGTCACCTGGGCCATTTGAAAGCATGTATCCATCAGGATTGAATGAATCCATGTCTGCTTTTGACGAATTCAATGGAAACACACGCACGTGGCATCCACGTTCTACCAAACAACGAACGATATTTTTCTTTACGCCAAAATCGATTAAAGACACTTTAAAGGATGGATTTTCTGGTGTGACATCATAAGCCTCTGATGTAGCCACTTTAGATGAAAGCTCGAGCCCATCCATTGAAGGTGTCTCTTTCAGCATTGCTTTTAATTGGTCAACATCAAGAATTTCTGAAGAGATTATGGCATTCATTGCGCCTTGGCTGCGAATATGCCTAACCAGTGATCGCGTATCAATATCGGAGATTCCTACAGTGCCATTTTTAACCATGAGTTCCTCCAAAGAACCTTCTGCGGATGACCGTGAAAATCCATCAGAAAACTTTTTCGTTACGAGACCAGAAATTTTCATCCCATCAGATTCAATTTCCTCCGCATGCACACCATAGTTTCCGATATGTGCGGTTGTCATTATTAACAATTGCCCAAAATAAGAGGGGTCAGTAAAGACTTCCTGATATCCTGTCATTCCTGTATTGAATGCAATTTCGCCGGATGTGGTTCCCGTATGACCTATTGCGACACCTTTATACACGGTGCCATCTGCCAAAACGAGGACCGCTGGTTTTTTTTCCTCCATCGGATTGTTTTTGGCAAAGTTAGGGTTTCGTTTTGTACGAATAATCAATGTTAATAAAAAAGGGGAGCAAAAAGCTCCCCTTCCTATCTTGAGTAAGATCTATTATTTTTCTTCAGTTGCTTCATCTGTTGACGTAGCTTCAGGTTCATCAGAAGACGTTTCTTCAGCTGCTGGAGCATCTTCCGTAGCTGGAGTTTCCTCAACAACTGCTGTTTCTTCAACAACCTCAGCTTCAACAACAACTTCAGCCTCAACAGAAGGAGTTGCTTCATCAGCAGCAGTTTCAACAGCTTCAACAACTGTTGCATCACTGTCTTCTTTTTTACCACCGCGACGCGAACGACGTGTAGTTTTCTTCGCTTTCTCGTTTGTATAGATTTCGTTAAAATCTACCATTTCGATCATACACATTTCAGCATTATCACCCAAGCGGTAACCCGTGCGGATGATGCGAGTGTACCCACCTTCGCGTTGTGCGATACGTGGAGCTACTTCTCTAAATAGTTCAGTAACCGCTTCTTTACTTTGAAGGTAGCTAAATACCGTTCTTCTAGAGTGCGTAGAGTCTGTTTTACTTTTCGTCATCAGTGGCTCAACATATCCTCTTAACGCTTTTGCTTTTGCTAAAGTAGTGTTGATGCGTTTATGCTGAATGAGCGAACAAGCCATGTTAGATAGCATCGCTTTTCTGTGCGCTGACTTTCTACCTAAATGATTAAGTTTTTTACCGTGTCTCATTTCAAAATTTTAATCGATGGTTAATCTTTGTCCAGTTTGTATTTCGCAACGTTCATTCCGAAAGAAAGACCCTTATTGTCTACAAGGTCTTCAAGTTCAGTAAGTGATTTCTTACCGAAGTTACGGAACTTCAACAAGTCATTCTTATTGTATGAAACGAGGTCTCCTAGTGTTTCAACATCGGCTGCTTTAAGGCAGTTTAATGCGCGCACTGAAAGGTCCATATCAACAAGTTTCGTTTTAAGAAGTTGACGCATGTGCAATGAAGTCTCGTCGAATTCTTCTGTTTCAGCCTTCACTTCACTGTCAAGCGTTATGCGCTCATCAGAGAATAGCATGAAGTGGTGAATCAAAATTTTCGCAGCTTCCTTCAAGGCATCTTTCGGGAGAATTGAACCGTCCGTAGTGATGTCAAAAACAAGTTTTTCGTAATCTGTCTTTTGTTCTACGCGGTAGTTCTCAATCGTGTATTTCACATTTTTAATTGGTGTGAAAATCGAGTCAATTGCAACTGTACCGAATGCTGCATTGGTTTGTTTATTTTCATCCGCTGGAACATATCCACGACCTTTCACAATCGTCAATTCCATTTCAAGCTTCACAGATGGTTCCATATTACAGATCACCAACTCTGAGTTAAGCACTTGAAATCCTGATGTAAATTTACCCAAGTCTCCTGCAGTCAATTTATTTTGTCCTGTTACAGAAATTACAACAGTTTCATTGTCCGTTCCTTCGATTTGTTGTTTGAAACGCACTTGTTTCAAATTCAAGATAATCTCAGTTACATCTTCTACTACTCCTTTAATTGTTGTGAACTCATGGTCTGCACCTTCAATTTTAATTGATGAGATTGCAAATCCTTCGAGTGAAGACAACAAGATTCTTCTAAGGGAGTTACCAACGGTAATGCCGTAGCCTGGTTCCAAGGGACGGAATTCAAATTGTCCATGACGTTCGTCGGACTGAATCATAATCACCTTGTCAGGCTTTTGGAAATCTAATATAGCCATGTCAGTTCTTTAAAAATTATTTAGAATACAATTCGACGATCAGCTGTTCTCTGATGTTTTCAGGAATCATTTCACGCGATGGTGTGCTAAGTACTTTGCCTGACATATCAGAAGAATTCCAATCCAACCAGTCAAATTTCTTGCTATTTGAAGAAAGCGAAGTAGTGATTGCTTCCAAGCTTTTCGATTTTTCACGAACACCGACAACATCACCAATTTTCAATGAGTAAGAAGGGATGTTTACCACCTCACCATTCACTGTAATGTGTTTGTGTGAAACCAACTGACGCGCAGCGCGACGTGTAGTAGCAACTCCTAAGCGGAACACCGTATTGTCGAGACGTGCTTCACACAACTGCAACAAGTTTTCACCTGTAATTCCTTTCATGCTTGAAGCACGATCAAAAAGATTCGAGAACTGACGCTCTAAAATCCCATAGGTATACTTTGCTTTTTGTTTTTCACCGAGCTGGATTGCATATTCTGATTGCTTTCCTCCTCTTCTTTTTGACGGACCATGTTGTCCTGGACCATACGCTCTTCGATCTAACGACTTATCCGGGCCAAAGATTGGCTCACGGAAACGACGCGCGATTTTGGATTTAGGACCTCTATATCTTGCCATACTATAAATTTATGTTAGGGGGTCATGAATTAAGGCTTTCCTTCGATGACCAAATTCCCCAACTGTTAATAATTACTTATACTCGACGTCTTTTCGGTGGACGACAACCGTTGTGAGGAAGTGGTGTAACATCAATGATTTCGGTTACTTCAATTCCTGAGTTGTGCAATGAACGGATAGCTGATTCGCGACCACCTCCTGGACCTTTTACAAACACTTTAACTTTACGTAATCCGAAGTCATGTGCTTCTTTTGCTGCATCTTCGGCTGATACCTGTGCAGCATAAGGGGTATTCTTTTTAGAGCCCCTGAAGCCCATCTTTCCCGCTGATGACCAAGAAATAACTTGACCAGCATTGTTCGTCAAAGAGATGATTACGTTGTTGAAGGTAGCTTGAATATGCGCTTCACCCATCGCGTCTACTTTGACATTCTTCTTCTTTTTCTGATTAGATTTTGCCATTATTTATTTTTATTAACTGCGAAAACGCTAATTATTTAGTTGCTTTTTTCTTATTCGCAACTGTTTTTCTTCTACCTTTTCTCGTACGAGAATTGTTTTTGGTGCGTTGACCTCTCAATGGAAGACCTGATCTGTGACGAATTCCACGCTGACATCCGATATCCATCAATCGCTTGATGTTCAATTGGATTTCAGAACGCAACTGACCTTCGGTCTTTACTTCGTTCACTGAATTACGGATAGCTGCAAGCTGATCATCGTTCCATTCTTGAACTTTGATGCTTTCATCGATTCCGTTGTCTTTAAGGATTTGTTGAGCTCTACTTCTTCCGATTCCGAAGATGTATGTCAAACCAATCACACCTCTTTTGTTTTTTGGTAGATCTATACCTGCAATACGTGCCATACTTAATACTTATTACCCTTGTCTTTGTTTGAGTTTCGGATTTTTCTTGTTAATCACATAAACCCGTCCTTTTCTTTTCACGATCTTGCAATCTGCAGTTCGTTTTTTTACTGATGCTCTTACTTTCATCTCTTTACATTTTTACAGGATTTCTCCTATTTGTATCTAAAAGTTATTCTTCCCTTAGTTAAATCATATGGTGACATTTCCACTTTCACACGGTCGCCAGGCAAAATCTTGATGTAAAACATCCGCATCTTTCCCGAAATATGTGCTGTAATGACATGCCCATTTTCCAATTCTACACGAAACATTGCATTCGAAAGTGCTTCGATGATTGTTCCGTCTTGTTCGATTGATGATTGCTTCGCCATAGTTAGAATCCTGATAATTCGTTATCCGTTCTTCTTCCCCTAACGCGCGTACCTTCCATTAAACCATCCATGTGGCGGTTCAATAAGTAAGACTCGATTTGCTGCAAAGTATCCAATACAACACCTACCATGATCAGAAGTGACGTTCCACCGAAGAACATAGCAAACGCATCGTTCACTCCGGCCAGTTTTGCCAGTGACGGCAATATGGCGATGGCTGCCAAGAATAAAGATCCTGGGAACGTAATACGCGACACCAAAGTATCGATGTATTCTGCCGTTTCTTCTCCTGGTCGAACACCTGGAATAAATCCGCCACTGCGTTTCAAATCATCCGCGATTTTACGTGGATTGATCATAATCGCCGTGTAGAAATATGTGAACACAATGATTAACAAGGCGAGCAAAACATTGTAAGTTACTCCATAAGGATCACCCAATGTGCGCTCAATGAACGAGCTTCCTTTCGTAGGATCACCTGCAAAAAGCATTACAGGGATTGTCATGATTGCTTGAGCAAATATGATTGGCATTACACCACTTGCATTCACCTTAATAGGCAAATAGCTTCGAGCGCCTTGCTCATCAACTGCTCTTGCACCAACAACTCGTTTCGCTGTGTTGAGCGGAATTTTCCGAACTCCTTGAACGATTAGAATTGTTGCGAGCACTACAGCCATGAATAGAATGACTTCCAAAAGGATTTTCAACAAGTTCCCTTCAGCGTTTGCCTTTCCATATTCCGCGAGGAATGCTTCAGGAAGACGTGCTAGGATACCCACTGTAATCAACAATGAAATACCATTTCCGATACCTTTGTCTGTAATTCGTTCTCCTAGCCAAACTGCAAACATAGATCCTGCGATGAGGACTAAGATTGCGCGTGACCACCAGAACGCATCGGCATCCATAGGCATTGCCGAAACACCTTCCCATACTTTACCTTGTACATACAAGGTAACGTAGCTTGGTGCTTGCAGTGCACAAATGATAATCGTTAGTACTCGCGTATAGTTATTGATACGCTTCCTACCCGATTCTCCTTCATTTTGCATTTTCTGAACGGCAGGTACTGCCATTCCGAGAAGTTGCATAATGATTGAAGCACTAATGTACGGCATGATCCCAAGGGCCATCACCGACACGTTAGAAAAACCACCTCCCGAAAAGAGAGACAATAGATTTTCAATCATATTTCCTTCACCTGGATTTGAACGTGTCTTTTCCAAAACCGTATAATCAATACCAGGCAATACAATGAAAGAACCGATTCGATAAACAAGAATGAGTCCGAGAGTCAATAAGATTCTCTTTCTCAACTCCTCTACCTTCCAGATGTTTTTGATGTTCTGTATAAATCGCTTCATTTTAAAAAAATGTTGGCAAAGTTAATTAGATTTCTGAACAATTCCCGCCTTGACCTTCGATCATTGCTTTTGCGGATCCAGAAAACTTGTGTGCAGAGATATTTACCTTTGCTTTCAATTCGCCACGACCCAAGATTTTCACCAATTCATTCCGTGAAACTAGGCCATTGTCGCGAAGAACATCTAGTGTAATATCCGTCAGATTTTTCTTTTCAACAAGTGATTGGATAATATCAAGGTTGATCCCTTTGTATTCAACACGGTTGATATTCTTAAATCCAAATTTTGGAACACGACGTTGAAGTGGCATCTGACCACCTTCGAAACCAATCTTTTTACTGTAACCAGATCGTGATTTCGCTCCTTTATGCCCGCGTGTAGAGGTTCCACCATGACCAGATCCCTGACCACGTGCGATCCTTTTATCGCTCTTAACAGAGCCTTCCGCAGGAGTTAAATTATGTAAGTTCATTTCAATTCGATTTTAACGTTTTACCCTACAACTTCTATGAGATGTTGTACTTTTTTCACCATTCCCAGGATCTGCGGAGTTGCCTCTTTCTCGATCACTTGATTCAATTTTCTGAATCCTAGCGCTTTGATCGTAGCTTTTTGCACAGCGGGACGTTTAATAGCGCTTCTTACTTGCTTGATTTTAATTATAGCCATCATTCACTCTATTAACCGTTAAACACCTTATCCAATGAAATTCCTCGTTGTTTCGCAACGGCAACAGCATCTCTCATTCGAGAAAGTGCGTCTATCGTTGCTTTAACCACGTTGTGCGGGTTCGAAGAACCTTGAGACTTCGCGAGTACATTGTGCACACCAACGCTTTCAAGAACTGCGCGCATCGCACCTCCGGCGATTACACCTGTACCATCCGTCGCTGGTTTCAACAAAACCTCTGCACCACCGAACTTCCCTTTTTGAGTGTGGGGTACGGTTCCTTTATGGATTGGAACTTTGATTAAGTTTTTCTTCGCGTCATCGATTCCTTTCGTAATCGCTTCCGTCACTTCTTTTGCTTTACCGAGACCATGACCAACGATTCCATGCTCATCTCCAACCACAACGATCGCAGAGAAGCTGAACCCGCGTCCACCTTTCGTTACTTTTGTAACACGGTTTACAGCCACGAGTTTGTCTTTCAACTCTATATCCGAAGATTTTACTCTATTTACTTGTGCTGCCATTTCTTAAAATTTAAGTCCACCTTCTCGTGCTGAGTCGGCCAACGATTTAACTCTACCGTGGTACAAATATCCATTGCGATCAAACACAACGGTCTCGATTCCAGCTTTTAATGCTTTTTCAGCTACTTCTTTACCCACGACTACAGCTTGGTTGCTTTTGCTTCCACTTTCTGCAGCTTTGTTTTTGTAAGAACCAGCTGATGCTAGCGTTACTCCGTTCACATCATCGATCAACTGAGCGTAGATCTGTTTGTTACTGCGGAATACCGACAAGCGAGGCACTTTTGAAGTACCAGAAATTTTCTTTCTGATTCTTCGTTTAATTTTTGCTCTTCTGTTTAATTTACTGAATGCCATAACTATTAAGAATTATTTTTTACCTGCAGATTTACCAGCTTTTCTTCTGATATCTTCTCCTACGAAACGAATACCTTTTCCTTTGTAC
Source organism: Chitinophaga pinensis (assembly GCA_943327315.2). GTDB lineage: Bacteria > Bacteroidota > Bacteroidia > Flavobacteriales_D > Crocinitomicaceae > M0103. The sequence goes on along the minus strand of CALPWQ020000044.1, from coordinate 10,359 downwards.
GGTTCAGGTTTACGAAGGGAACGAATTTTGGCAGCGACTTGGCCCAAGAGTTGTTTGTCGAACGATTCCAACTTCACAACAGGTGCCTTACCCTTAAGGGTTTCTGCAGATACCATAATTTCTTTTGGGAGTTCAATAATAATCGCGTGAGAGTAACCTAGCGCTAATTCCAATTGCTGACCAACAGCAGTAGCGCGGTAACCTACACCGATAATTTCTAACTCCTTCTTGTACCCTTCTGAAACGCCTTCAACCATATTTCGAACAAGTGCACGGTATAAACCATGTTTTGCTCGATGGGATGGGGCATCTGATTCGCGGCTGAAAGTGATTACAGTACCTTCAATGTGCATTGTTACTCCTTCGCTAAACTCTTGAGACAATTCACCTTTAGGTCCTTTTACGGTAACAACGTTACCGGTCACCTTTACATCTACACCACTCGGGATGTTAACTGGGGATTTACCTATCCTTGACATTTCAAATTTACTTAAGATTAATACACGTAGCAGAGAACTTCTCCACCTACGTTTTGTTTTCTTGCTTCTTTATCCGTAATTACACCTTTCGAAGTAGAAACGATTGCGATACCTAGTCCATTCAATACGCGAGGCATCTCTGCTGAACCGCTGTACTTTCGAAGTCCTGGACGAGACGCTCTTTCGAGTTTCGTGATTGCCGGAACCTTTGTTGAATGGTTGTACTTCAAAGCGATCTTTATGATGCCTTGTTTATCGTCTTCTTCAAATTTATAATTCGTGATGTACCCTTGATCAAACAAGATTTGCGTCATTGCGCATTTTGTGTTTGAGCTTGGAATTTCTACCATTTTCAACCCAGCCGAACTTGCGTTACGTATACGGGTTAGAAAATCTGCAATTGGATCAGTATTCATAATTTTCTTTAATATTCGTTACCAACTTGCTTTTTTCACTCCTGGGATTTTTCCAGAAAGTGCCATTTCACGGAAAGTCACCCTTGATATTCCGAATTTACGCATGTACCCACGCGGACGGCCTGTCAACCCGCAGCGATTGTGCAAGCGAACTTTAGATGAGTTAGCAGGCATTTTTTGGAGTGCCATCATAGCATCCCATTTAGCTGCCTGAACTTCATCAGAAGTTGAAGTTGATTTAAGGACCTTTGTCAGCTCCTCACGCTTTTTCGCATAACGGGCAACCAACTTTTCTCTTTTGCGCTCACGCGCTTTCATTGATTCTTTAGCCATTTCTTTTATTTTTTAATGAATGGGAATCCGAATGCGTCAAGAAGTGCTTTCGCTTCTTCATCGCTTTCTGCTGATGTCACAAACGTGATGTCCATTCCAAGAATGCGGTTTACCTTGTCAATATCAATTTCCGGGAAAATGATGTGTTCTTTAACACCGAGGTTGAAGTTTCCACGTCCATCAAATCCTTTTGGATTGATTCCACGGAAATCTCGAGTTCTCGGCAATGCTACTGCGAGCAAACGGTCAAGAAAATCATACATTTTATCTCCACGAAGCGTTACTTTCGTTCCAATAGGCATTCCTTTTCTCAATTTGAAATTTGAAATATCCTTTTTAGAAATCGTTGTAATTGCTTTTTGTCCGGCGATCTTTGATAGATCAGCAACCGCACTTTCGATTAGTTTTTTGTCGGCAACGGCATCTCCCATTCCCTGGCTCAAAACAATCTTTTGTAGTTTAGGCACACGCATAACGGTCTTGTACCCGAACTTTTCAGTCATTGTCGGAATGATTTCCGCACTGTACTTTTCTTTAAGTCTTGGTGAATAACTCATTACTTGATCTCCTCTCCTGTCTTTTTAGAATAACGAACTAATTTTCCTTTCGCATCGGGCTTACGTCCAGTGCGTGATGCTGTTCCATTGGCTACAACCATTAAGTTAGAAGTATGAATTGTTCCTTCTTTCTCAATGATTCCACCTTGTGGATCAGCTGCGCTTGGTTTCGCGTGCTTCTTTACGAGGTTCACGCCTCCTACTGTGGCGCGCGACTTTTTGCGATCGATCACAAGGATTTGTCCTTCTTGACCTTTTGATTCACCGCTAATAACCTTCACGGTGTCGCCAACTTTAATGTGTAATTTCTGTTGCATGACGTCCTTCTTTTTTTAAAGTACTTCGGGAGCAAGTGAAACAATCTTCATGTAGTTATTCTCACGAAGTTCACGCGCCACTGGTCCGAAGATACGGGTTCCACGCATTTCGCCAGCCTGATTAAGGATCACACATGCGTTATCATCGAAACGAATGTAAGAACCATCAGGTCGACGGACTTCTTTTCTTGTTCTAACTACGACAGCCTTGGCTACCGATCCTTTTTTGACGGCACCAGCGGGCATTGCGCTCTTGACAGCAACTACGATTTTGTCGCCTACAGAAGCATAGCGGCGTCTAGTTCCACCGAGTACACGGATCACTAGCACCTCTTTTGCTCCAGAGTTGTCTGCTACTGCAAGTCTTGATTCTGTTTGTATCATTACTAAAAGTTATTTAGCTCGTTCAACAATTTCAACTAGTCTCCAGTTCTTTGATTTACTCAACGGTCGAGTTTCCATGATCTTAACAGTATCACCGAGGTTACAATCGTTGTTCTCATCATGAGCTACAAACTTTGTTGTTTTCTTTACGAACTTTCCATACTTCGGGTGTTTTACCTTACGTTCTACAGCAACCACAATAGATTTCTGCATTTTATCGCTGGTAACAACCCCGATTCGTTCTTTTCTTAAATTACGCTTTTCCATTTCAAGCTAATTTCGTTTTTTAAACAAGCAACTAAGCTTGTGCTTCACGTTTGGTCAATTCAGTTTTCAATCGAGCCACCGTTCTTCTAACCTTACGGATTTGGATCGGATTTTCCATCGGAGCTACTCCATGAGTCAGTTTCATTTTCGTCAACTGAGTAGAGACATCTACGATTCGGCTATTCAGGTCTTCCACTGAAAGTTTTGTGATTTCTTGCTGCTTCATTTTCGTTTATTTTCCTGGTATAACATAATCGTTGCGGACAACGAATTTGCATTTCACCGGTAACTTTTGAGCTGCCAAACGCATTGCTTCTTTTGCAACTTCGTATGGCACACCGTCCGCTTCAAACATGATGCGACCTGGTTTTACTACTGCTACCCAGTGACTTGGAGCCCCTTTACCTTTACCCATTCGGACTTCAGCCGGCTTTGAGGTTACCGGTTTGTCTGGGAAGATTCGGATCCACACTTTACCTTCACGCTTCATGTATCGGGTTACGGCGATACGAGAAGCTTCAATCTGGCGTGATGTGATCCATCCTGGCTCCAATGTTTTGAGACCAAAAGATCCGAAAGCAATGGTGCTGCCTCTTTGAGCTTCACCTCTGTTTCTTCCTTTTTGAACTCTTCTAAATTTGGTTCTTTTTGGCTGTAACATCTTCTACAAATTTTACTGTCCTTCTTACTTTTTCTTTCTCTTTGCAGCCATAGGTTTGCGTGCTCCCGAAGGACCAGCACCTGGTTTAGCCGCAGAAGCAGACATTCCGACATTTGGCGACAAGTCACGTTTACCGTAAACTTCTCCCTTACAAATCCACACCTTGATACCAATGCGGCCGTAAGTTGTATGCGCTTCGGAAATCGCATAATCGATGTCAGCTCTGAACGTATGTAACGGAGTACGTCCATCCTTGTACATCTCTGTACGAGCCATCTCTGCACCATTCAAACGTCCGGAAATCTTTACTTTGATTCCTTCAGCTCCCATGCGCATTGTGCTCGCAATCGCCATTTTAATTGCACGTCTGAATGAGATACGCGCCTCAAGCTGACGAGCGATCCCATCTGCTACTAAGCGTGCATCCAATTCTGGACGCTTTACTTCGAAGATGTTGATTTGAATCTCTTTCTTCGTAAGTTTTTTTAATTCTTCTTTCAGCTTATCTACCTCTTGTCCACCTTTACCGATAATCACACCCGGACGTGCCGTGTTGATTGTTACAGTAACCAGTTTAAGGGTACGCTCAATAATAATTTTTGAGATGCTCGCGCGTGACAATCTAGCGTTCAAATATTTACGGATTTGATCATCTTCAACGATCTTATCTCTGTAGCTGCCTTTGTCAAACCAGTTCGATTCCCATCCGAAAATGAACCCGAGTCTGTTTCCTATTGGATTTGTTTTTTGTCCCATTTCTATACCTTATTTAGAACCATCAACAACTATGGTCACGTGATTCGATCTTTTTCTAATTCTGTGTGCACGGCCTTGTGGAGCTGCTTGAATTCTCTTCAGCATACTTCCGCCACCCACTTCGATAGACTTCACGACCAATTTCTCATCCTCGATGCTCTTACCTTCGTTTTTCTGTTCCCAGTTCGCGATGGCAGAACGCAACAATTTAGCGAGACTTGTTGACGCATTCTTAGCATTATGTTGCAATATATTCAGAGCCTTATTTACTTCTACTCCCCTTACAAGATCTGCAACTAATCTCATCTTTCTTGGAGCGATCGGAGAATCATTCAGACGTGCAAATGCATTCGTCTTGTTCATCTCTTTGATCAAATCTGCTCTTTCTCTCTTTCTAGCACCCATTACTTTGCTATTAAATTATCTTTTTTTGTCTTTTTTATTCCCTCCGTGACCACGGAAGTTACGCGTTGGAGAAAATTCTCCCAACTTGTGACCTACCATGTTTTCTGACACGAATACAGGAATAAACTTATTGCCATTGTGTACCGCAAAAGTCAGTCCCACAAAGTCAGGCGTAATTGTAGAAGCGCGAGACCAAGTTTTGATAACTGATTTGCTGCTAGAGGCCTGTGCATCATCCACTCGTTTCATTAGTTTGTAATGCACAAACGGTGGTTTTTTCAACGATCGACTCATATCTTATTATTTTTTTCTTCTTTCGATGATGAACTTATCTGAATATTTCTTCTTGTCACGTGTCTTGTACCCTTTAGCAGGCATACCATTACGTGAGCGTGGGTGTCCACCGGAATTACGGCCCTCACCACCACCCATTGGGTGATCGACTGGGTTCATAACCACACCACGTACACGTGGACGGCGACCCAACCATCGTGAGCGTCCTGCTTTTCCAGAAACTACCAAGTTGTGTTCAGCATTCGACACCGAACCGATCGTAGCGAGACATGTCGTCAAGATCATGCGCGTTTCACCTGAAGGCATTTTGATAATCGCATAACGACCGTCGCGTGCATTCAATTGAGCGTAAGTTCCTGCACCACGTGCAATAGCACCACCTTTACCTGGCTTCAATTCGATATTGTGAATCACAGTACCTAGTGGAACGTCGCTCAAGAAAAGTGCATTTCCAACATTTGGAGCCGCATTTTTTCCAGATACAACGGTATCTCCCACTTTCAATCCGCTTGGCGCGATGATGTAGCGTTTCTCTCCATCCGCATAGAACAACAAAGCGATATGAGCAGTACGATTTGGATCGTACTCAATCGACTTTACTGTAGCTGGGATTTCGTGCTTTTCGCGTTTGAAATCGATGATACGGTACCTTTGCTTGTGTCCACCACCGAGGTAACGCATGGTCATACGACCATCATTGTTACGACCACCTGACTTCTTCATGCTAGCAACCAAACTCTTTTCTGGAGAGCTTGCTGTTAACTCTGAATAGTCGCTGATGACCTTGTGTCTTTGCCCTGGAGTAATAGGCTTGAATTTTTTAAGACTCATTTGTCAGCTGCTTAAAAATTAGTAAATAAATCAATCGTCTCTCCATCTGCAACCGTTACCACCGCTTTTTTCCATTGCTTGCTTGGTTGCTCAACGATACCTTTGTTTGTGAATTTAACAGAGGATTTTCCACCGCCATAATTCATTGTACGCACTTCAGTAATACTGACTCCATACAATTTCTCGACGGCATTTTTTATCTCAATCTTATTAGCTGTTCGGTCAACAGCGAATGTAAAACGGTTACGTTTTTCAGTTGCTACTGTTGCTTTCTCAGTAATGATTGGTTTTTTGATAATTGTTCTCATCATCAATTAATTTAATATCTTTTCGATCACTTCGATTGAACTTTCAGCCAAAACAACTTTTTTCGCATTCAACACATCGTATGTGTTCACCGAATCGGCAGTTACGACCTTTACGCGTCCAAGGTTACGTGAAGATAGATAAACATTGTCATTTTTTTCTCCAAGCACCAACAATACCTTTTCATTGGTAAGGTTTAATGCTTCCAACATTGCTTTGAATTCTTTCGTTTTCGCAGCGTCAAATTTCGGATCTTCCAAAATTAGAATTGAATCATTCTGAGCTTTGTAAGAGAATGCCGACTTACGTGCCAAACGCTTCAACTTAACATTCAGCTTGAAATGATAGTTGCGCGGTTTTGGTCCGAAAATCCGACCTCCACCTACACGTGTACCAGACTTAATGCTACCTGCACGTGCGCCACCTGTTCCTTTTTGCTTTTTAATTTTTCGTGTCGATCCGGAGATTTCAGCGCGCTCTTTTGATTTGTGTGTCCCTTGACGACGGTTCGCCAAGTGCTGTTTCACATCCAAATAGATTGCGTGATCGTTCGGTTCAATTCCAAAAATTGTTTCTGAAAGCGTAACTTTCTTCGAAGTTGCTTTTCCTTTCGCGTCAAATACCTTTACTTCCATCACTTCACAATTGTTACGGTTGAACCTTTAGAACCAGGGATTGATCCTTTCACAACGATCAAATTTCTATCAGCAAGTACTTTAAGCACAACCAAGTTTTCCATTACGATACGCTTGTTCCCCATCTGACCTGCCATGCGCATTCCTTTGAATACACGCGCTGGGTACGAACATGCACCGATCGATCCTGGTGCACGAAGACGGTTGTGCTGACCGTGAGTTGCTTGACCAACACCGCCGAAACCATGTCGTCTAACTACCCCTTGGAAACCTTTACCTTTCGAAGTTCCTACTACACTAACGAACTCACCTTCCTCGAAGAGATCAACGTTGATGCTATCACCGAGATTTAAGTTATCAAAACCTTTAAATTCAACCAACTTCGATTTAGGCGAAGTGTTGGCCTTTTTAAAGTGACCTTTCAATGCGTTTGGCGTATTTTTCTCCTTGCGGTCGCCAAACCCCAATTGAACGGCATCGTAACCATCTCTGTCTTGCGTCTTCACCTGAGTGACAACGCAAGGACCAGCTTCTATCACCGTGCATGGCAATGCTTTACCCTCGGCACTGTAGATGCTAGTCATTCCGACTTTTCTACCAATAATTCCTGGCATATTTTACTTTTTATGGATTAAACTACTTTAATTTCTACGTCAACACCGCTTGGCAATTCCAAACGCATGAGCGCATCAACAGTCTTTGAAGAAGAGCTGTAGATATCGAGCAAACGCTTGTATGCGCATAGCTCAAACTGCTCACGTGCTTTCTTGTTCACGTGTGGTGACTTCAACACAGTGTAAATTCTTTTGTGTGTAGGCAATGGAATTGGTCCGCTTACTACTGCACCTGTCGACTTCACTGTTTTTACAATCTTCTCTGCTGACTTATCAACAAGGTTGTGATCGTATGACTTCAATTTTATTCTGATTTTCTGACTCATCTGAATTGTAATTTTTTTAAGCTGTTACTTTACCGGTTACTTTCGTTACTACCGCATCTGCTACGTTCTTAGGCGCCTCTGCATAATGAGAGAATTCCATTGAAGAACTTGCGCGACCAGAAGACATCGTACGAAGCTGTGTTACATATCCGAACATTTCAGAAAGTGGAACATCCGCTTTAACGACCTTAGATCCTGCACGGTCATCCATTCCACGAATAACACCTCGACGACGGTTCAAGTCTCCAACGATATCACCCATGTTTTCTTCAGGAGTAACCACTTCCATCTTCATGATTGGCTCAAGAAGGATTGGACGTGCATTTTTCAATGCTGCACGGTATGCCATTTTCGCACACAATTCGAAAGACAATGAATCTGAATCGACAGCGTGGAATGAACCATCCAACAATTCAACTTTCATTGCTTCAATTTGGAAGCCGGCCAACACACCATTTTTCATTGATTCTTTGAATCCTTTCTCTACTGAAGGGATAAATTCACGAGGAATGTTACCACCTTTCACCGAGTTAATAAACTCAAGACCTTTTTTCTCTTCATTATCTTGTGGAGAAATTTTCACGACGATATCGGCAAATTTACCACGACCACCAGACTGCTTTTTGTACACTTCGCGGTGATCGATAGTTGCGGTAATGTTCTCACGGTAAGAAACCTGAGGCGCACCTTGATTTACTTCTACTTTAAACTCACGCTTCAAACGGTCAACGATAATCTCTAGGTGAAGTTCACCCATTCCAGAGATAATTGTTTGACCCGTTTCCTCGTCAGTATTTACACGGAACGTAGGGTCTTCCTCAGCCAATTTATTCAATCCGATTCCCAATTTATCTTGATCCGCTTGAGTTTTTGGCTCAATCGCGATTCCGATAACTGGTTCTGGGAAGTTCATCGATTCTAGAATGATTGGTGCATTTTCAGCACACAATGTATCTCCTGTACGAATGTCTTTAAATCCAACCAAGGCACCGATATCTCCTGCACCTAGCTCATCAATTTGATTTTGCTTGTTTGCGTGCATTTGGAAGATCCGAGAGATGCGCTCTTTGTTGTTCGTACGCGTGTTCAACACATAAGATCCTGCAGGCAATCTTCCTGAGTAAGCACGTGTAAAGCACAAGCGACCAACAAAGGGGTCAGTTGCAATTTTAAATGCCAATCCTGCAAACGGCTCATCATAAGATGGCTGACGCGAAATTGGCTCATCATTCTTCGGATTAATTCCTGTAATTGCATCAATATCCAATGGTGAAGGAAGAATTTCCATAACCATGTCCAACATTGCTTGAACTCCTTTGTTTTTAAACGAAGAACCACACATCATTGGAACGACTTTTCCAGAGATTGTTGCTTGACGCAATGCATCAAGGATTTCTCTTTCTGTCAATGAATTTTCATCTTCAAAGAATTTTTCCATCAAGCTCTCATCAAATTCCGCTACTGCCTCTAATAACTCACTGCGCAATCTGCGTGCGTCATCGATAATGTCAGCAGGAATTTCTACTTCACTAAATGTCATTCCTTGATCAGCATCATTCCAAACGATACCTTTCCAGTTGATCAAGTCAACAACTCCTTTGAAGTTGTCATCTTCACCAATATTAATTTGTAGGGGTAAAGCTTGGCTACCCAACATTTCTTTCACTTGCTTACACACGTTCAAGAAGTCAGCACCTTGACGGTCCATTTTGTTTACAAACCCAATGCGAGGAACGTTGTAGTTGTTGGCCAAGCGCCAGTTTGTCTCAGATTGTGGCTCAACACCATCAACTGCAGAGAACAAGAATACCAAACCATCCAATACGCGTAAAGAACGATTCACCTCAACAGTAAAGTCAACGTGTCCTGGTGTGTCAATAATGTTAATGTGGTATTTCGTACCACGGTAAAGCCAACTTACTGTTGTTGCTGCTGAAGTAATGGTAATACCACGCTCCTGCTCTTGCTCCATCCAGTCCATCGTCGCACCACCTTCGTGTACCTCACCGATTTTGTGATTCACACCCGAGTAATACAAAATACGCTCAGTGGTCGTCGTTTTACCTGCATCAATGTGAGCAGCGATACCAATGTTACGTGTATATTTAAGATCTCTTGACATACGGATTAAAATCTAAAATGTGAGAACGCTTTGTTTGCCTCGGCCATTCTTAATGTATCTTCTTTTTTCTTGTATGCAGCGCCTTCTTCTTTCGATGCAGCGATAATTTCAGCAGCAAGTTTCCCGGCCATTGTTTTCTCGTTACGTCGGCGTGAATACCCGATCAACCATTTCATTGCAAGTGAAGCCTTACGGTCTTCACGCACAGGTGTAGGGATTTGGAAAGTTGCTCCACCAACGCGGCGGCTTCGAACTTCTACACTAGGAGTTACATTTTCCAATGCTTTTCTCCAAACGTCCAATCCTTCTTGATCTTCTAATTTCTTATCAACGATTTCTAATGCATCATAAAAAATCTTAAACGCTAAACTCTTTTTCCCATCCAGCATGAGGTTGTTCACGAATTTCGTTACTACGACATCATTGAACTTTGGATCCGGGAGAATCGCTATCTTTTTGGCTTTTCTTCTTCTCATCTCTTCAGGGATTTATTATTTCTGTTTAGGTCTTTTCGTTCCATATTTAGAACGACGTTGTTTTCTTCCTTCAACACCAGCTGTATCTTCAGCTCCGCGAACAATGTGGTAACGAACACCTGGTAAATCTTTTACCCTTCCACCACGCACTAGCACCAATGAGTGCTCTTGCAAGTTGTG
>CALPWQ020000043.1 GCA_943327315.2 Chitinophaga pinensis | reverse complement strand
TTGAATCTATGCTGCAACGTCAAAGTGGAATCGTCTTTTATAGTTTTTGGATTTGCGTGCTCGTGATGATGTCCACCCCATACCTCAAGGAAAAAGTCAGCGAAGAATGAAAATCAGTGTCGTCATACCCTGCAGAAATGAACGCCAATACATTCGCGAATGTGTGGAGGCAATCTATGCGTCTCAGTTGCCAGAGGGGTCAGAAATACGCGTGTTTGTAGTGGATGGAATGAGCGAAGATGGGACAAGAGATGTTGTGTCTGAGTTAAAGTCTTCTTATTCAACCTTGGAACTTGTCGATAATCTAAAGCAACTTACTCCTTTTGCCTTTAACTCAGGTATTCATGCTGGAGGCAAGGTGGATTTTGTTCAAATTGTTGGGGCACGTCATATCTTAAGTGTTGATTATATCTCGACATGCATTCAACGCCTTCAAGATCCTTCAACATGGTGCGTAGGTGGACGCATCGTCAATGAATATGTCAATGAAACAGGACGCATCATTTCGAAAGCGATGTCATCTTCCTTCGGTATGGGCATAGGGAACTTTAGAACACTCGAAAAATCAGGTTTTACAGATACCGTAACAAGTCCAATGTATCCCTACCGTGTTTTTGAGGAAATTGGCTTTTTTGATGAAGAACTCATTCGCAATCAAGACGATGATTTCAATTTTCGTGTGACCCAAGCCGGAGGGAAGATTTGGTACGAGCATGCCATTTCCTTGAAGTACTATGTGCGGGCCGATTACAAAGGATTGTGGCGACAGTTTTATCAATACGGTTATTGGAAAGTTTATGTCAACCGAAAACATGGAGCTGTGACCACACTTCGTCAACTCGTTCCACCTTTGTTTGTGTGTTATTTGATCTTGGCCTTGTCATCACTTTGCTTTGATGGGTGGATTAAAGTAGTGGCTTTTATACCGGCAGTTCTATATATCATACTCGCTTCATTGCTTGCCTTTCAGTTGAGTGATCGCTCCAAAGATATTTTTGGAATCATGCGGACCTTTCCCATTTTACATATGAGCTATGGCTTAGGCTACCTTGCGGGAATCTTCCGTTTCTTGATCCTACAAAAAAAACCAACGGATAAACAAAAGCGCCTTTCTCGATAATCCGTAATTTCAACCAAAATTTGATTTTCATTACATGATCCCTTTTTCACCCCCACGTATCGACCAAAAAGTAATTGATGAGGTAAGTGCAGCTCTGCAAAGTGGCTGGATTACAACCGGACCACGGACCAAATTGTTCGAGAAACGCATTACCGAGTACTGTGGATGTCAAACGACCGTTGCGGTGAGTTCATGGACCATGGGCATGCAGGTGTTCTTGCATTGGTGGGGAATAGGGCCTGGTGATGAGGTGCTTTTACCTGCCTATACCTATTGCGCAAGTGCCAATGTGATTGTTCACTCGGGCGCAACACCTGTGATGGTGGACATTGACGAAAAGGATTTTAACATTTCACTTGCCGCCATTGAAAAAGCCATAACACCGCGTACGAAAGCCATCATCGGAGTTGATCTTGCGGGATTTCCCTGCGATTTCGATCAAATCAATGCCTTGGTAAAACGAGACGATGTGCGTGCTCACTTTCAAGCGTCATCTCTGCAGCAAGAGAAATTGGGAAGAATAGTGGTAATCGACGATGCTGCTCATAGCTTTGGCGCAACATTGAATGGAGTGCATACAGGTGCCTTGTGCGACATTACCGCATTTTCCTTTCATGCAGTGAAGAATTTAACGACAGCAGAAGGTGGGGCTTTGTGTTTTCACTTGCCTGAATCGTTCAATCATGAAGATATTTATAGAGAATTCTGCACTTTAATTTTACACGGTCAAAATAAGGATGCCTTGGCGAAATCCCAAAAGGGCAATTGGCGTTACGATGTCGAAGAACCCGGATTCAAGTGCAATATGACGGATCTTCAGGCAGCAATTGGCTTGGTCGAATTGGATCGTTATCAAGAAAATTTAGACCGACGCAAGGAGATTTTCACAGCGTACGATCGCGCATTTGCAGAAGAAAGTTGGGCGCTTACGCCTGTATATGTCTCAGACACGAAGGTGAGCAGTTATCACTTGTACCAATTGCGTATCGATGGGGCAAGTGAACAACAGCGCGACGCCATCATGCAAGAAATTTTTGATCAAGATGTTTCAGTGAATGTCCATTTCTTGCCACTTCCGACATTGACGGCCTACAAGAAGCGTGGTTACGACATCAACGATTACCCAGAAACTTGGAACAAGTACCACAATGAGATTTCATTGCCTGTTTATTATGCCTTGACGGATGAGCAGGTGCAGACGGTGGTGGATGCTGTAAAGAAGGCGGTGGGTGAAGTTATGAGTTAAGAGTTAAGAATTAAGAATTTGGTGGCTGAGGTGCGCAGCATACTCGAAGCCACGAATTACGAATTACGAATTACGAATTGAATTACATAAAAAATTGAAGCGACTTTTTGACATCCTTGTAAGCCTTATTGTTCTCTTGGTATTTCTACCATTTGGCCTTGTTATTTTCATTTGGGTCGCTTTTGAATCGAGGGGAGGAGTGTTTTACCGTCAGGAGCGCATCGGTAAAGATGGGGTTCCGTTCAAGATGTTGAAGTTTCGGTCGATGAAGAAACATGCAGACCGTGAAGGAACGCTTACCGTGGGTATGCGCGATCCACGGATTACGCGTTCAGGGTATTTCATTCGCAAATACAAACTCGATGAATTCCCACAGTTTATCAATGTGCTCACAGGTGACATGAGCATCGTCGGTCCTCGTCCTGAAGTGCAAGAATATGTGAACTTGTATTCAACGGAGCAGCGCCGAATTTTATCGGTTCGACCAGGGATTACAGATTATGCCTCACTAGAATTCTTCCGTGAAAATGAGTTGTTGGGCAACTCCATCGATCCAAAGAAGACGTACATCGAAGAAATTATGCCGGCTAAAATTGAGTTAAACATGCAGTGCATCGAGCATCCAGGATTGGCTCAAGACCTCAAAATCATGTGGCGTACATTTGTGAAGATGCTACCTTCGGCTAAGCACTAATCAGAAAGGCCAATCCGCAGCCGATGAAAATGGAAATCAATTTCAATAGGTTGAACTTGTGATTTTCACTGGTCTCGAAGATAATGGTTGTGGAAATGTGAAGGAACATACCAACCACCACAGCGAGTATCACGTGGTAGTCTATGCCTTGTAAAATATCCACACCACACATGCCCAGAAGTACACCGAGTGGAGTCATGATGCCAAACGCCATGAGCACCATCCAACTTTGTATTTTCTTCAATTTGGTATTCACCAAGAGCGTCATTAAAGCGATTGCGACGGGAAGTTGATGAAACAAAATGCCGAGAAAAAGCGAATTCCCATGGTCGTGGTTGTGACCAGAGTCTACCACATTACCCATGAGTTGATTTCCCAACGGAATTCCTTCGAGAACGGAATGAACTGAAAGCGAAATGAACAATCCCCAGGGCATTTTTTGTCCTGCATGCACGTGAACATGCCCGTGTTCAATTCCCCCGGAGAAGAATTCTAGCAGCAACTGAATTAAAAATCCGAGCAAGATAAATAGACCGATGGACGAGTCCGCATCGTGGTATAAATCCGGGATAAAGTGTGTAAAAGCAATAGAAAGCAGAAATCCACCACTAAAGGCCAGCAAAAGCTTGATGATTTGCGCTTTGTTTGTCTGGTGTAGATACGTCACAAACACACCGCCAAGGGCAACTGAACCAATCAAACTACCAAATACTATCCATTCCATGTTAGCGCTTTCTTGCAATCAATATGAGTCGATCTGATGATTCAGCCAAAAATGGGTTTAAATCAAAGTCACCAAAAGTACGAATTAACTCAAAACCACAGGCCTCGAGCAATGTGCTAAAATCTTGATCCGTTATAGCTTGCACACGTTCAGTGAAATGAAATGCTTTGCCAGAATCGCTAAATTGAATGTCTTTGAAGATGTGAGTCCCGTCGTAGCGTCGTGAGATCTGAAACGTGGTGCCTTCCACGTGCTTGATTTCCTCTCTTACCAAGGTGTTGATGATACGAATGGCATTCATAAAGTCAATGACTAAAATTCCATTTGGATGGAGCATGTCATGAATGGAGTTCAAAACACGCTTATTGTCTTCGGTAGAATCAAAGTACCCGAAGCTTGTAAAAAGATTCATGACCACATCAAAGTGTTTTCCAGAAATAACTTCGCGCATGTCGTGTACCACAAATGACAAGGATTCATTGGAATGTTCCGCAGCATCCGCAATGCTTTTTGGCGCTAAGTCTGCACCAATGACATCCATTCCACAGGCATTTAATGTTATGGAGTGACGTCCTTTTCCGCAGGCTAAATCCAGTACTTGCTGTCCAGGTTGTAAATCAAGATAGTTCACGAGATGTTCAACAAAGCGTTTCGCCTCATTGTCATCTCGATTGCTATAGAGTCTATGATAAAATGGGGAATCGAACCATTCGGCAAACCATTCTTTATTTTCCATGTGACAAAGATACGATTCTGTCGTGTGTGGATGTTACTTTTTGGGTACGCCTTGCTGAGTGACCTACAATTATGTATATTTGTTTCACAAGATTTTTGCACGTGTCTCTATCCAACATATACCAATTGTATCGCTCTATGGAGGAGGAGAATGTCATTCTTTCTTTCAAAGGCATCATTACAGCAGATTTGCTTACTTCGGTATTGCACCTCATGGAAGCGAAAATGGAAACGATGGATGAGGCTCCCCGAACTCGTAAGCGTGTATTCAGTATTCTAGTGGAATGCCTTCAAAACATCTACCATCACCTAGACGACAATCCAACAGAAGCCGATTTTGAGGCACACAATCGTTCAGCGGTCGTTTTAATTTCCAAAGTGAACAATCAATTTCTTATTCGTACCGGGAATTGCATCAACATTCCAAAGATCATGGAGCTGAAGGAGCGTTTGGATATGATCAATTCGTTGGACAAAGATGGTTTGCGCGAGATGTATCAAACAAGCTTAAGCGAAGCGGCTATGTCACCGAAGGCTACGGCAGGTTTAGGGATGATTGATATCGCACGTAAATCAGGAAACAAACTCGATTATGAGTTCTTGGAAATTGATACAAAAATTGGTTTTTTCTGCCTCAACATTTTAATTGATTGATTCATTATGTCATTGACAGCACTGCATATATCCCCAACTGCATTCACCCCTGAAGTAAAATTCGACCCGATTGCAGGTAAGTTTGAAATCAAAGGCCGATCCATTCCTGAAAATGCACATGAATTTTACAACCCTTTGATCGACTGGGTAAAGACTTATTCAGAAAATGCTGCAGAATCAACGTCTGTGGATGTTTATTTCGATTATTTAAACACGTCTTCTTCGAAATCTTTGATGCACTTTTTCAATGCCTTGAGTACCATTTCAGGAAAAGAGGTAAGCATCAACTGGCTACATACAAAAGATGACGAGGCAATGAAAGAAGCGGGTGAAGATTTCAATACCATCGTCAACTTGCCTTTCAACATCGTAGCAACGGATTCGATTTAAGTTGTGAAAAGAATAGGGCTAACGGGTGGTATTGGTTCTGGAAAAAGCACCGTAGCACGAATTCTTATGGCCATGGGGTATCCTGTCTATTTTTCCGATGACCGATCAAAATTCCTAACTGATACGCATCCTGCAATTCGACAAGGACTTACTGAACTGATAGGCGAACATATCTACCATGGCAATGAGCTAGACCGATCCGCATTGGCATTGGCTATTTTTTCCAATGACGAAATGCGGGTGAAGGTCAATCAACTCATTCATCCCATTGTGCGCTTGGACTTCGATTGTTGGGTAGAAGCTCAAACCAATTCACTTGTATTTAATGAGGCAGCCATTCTCTTTGAAACGGGAGCCGCTGAACGCTTTGATGCGATGGTCTTGGTTACTGCACCTGAAGATTTGCGTATTACGCGTGTAATGCGACGTGACCAATGTACACGAGAAGATGTCGTGAATCGCATCAATCACCAATGGACAGATGAACAAAAAATCAATTTAGCGGATGCCGTAATCGTCAATGATGATGTGCAACCATTAATCAAGCAGGTTGAGCACATGTTGACACAATTGGCTTAATTGATTTCTTCGAAATCGTCGAAATCGTCGTCCCTCTTTGTGTTTGTTTGAAATCCGGCATTCGCCCGAATAAATGGACCACCTGAAAGCAAAAACATAATGCCATTCAACATTTTGAAGAGCATAGTGATCAAAAAGAAAAATCCGATGACCTTAAAGATGAACCCAATGATTGGTGTGTCTTCAATCGCGATGATGCTGTCGTGAAACCAATCACTGATTGGATTGATCGAGAGGTCTTTGAAAAAAATGAAACCAATAAAACAAAGTACGGAAAGTGCAATGACACCGATTTCTGCTTTCAGGTTGAAGTTTTTAAATGCCATTGGTAACCCATTTCCCATCATCCCAAACATTCTCGCTTGCTGTTGATTCGACTGAAGCTTCCCCACAAAATACATGGTAAGCACCAAGGCAGCTAAAGCCAACTGGTAATAACTGATCTCCCCCTCTTTCAAGTCAAGGCAAAATAGAAAGGTGACGTCCGCAAGAAAGACATACTTAATACCCTTGATCACGTATTCCTCAGTGACTGTTTTCTGTTTGCTCGCACTGGCAATCACCAAGATAAATTCAAAAATTCCCCAAATAAATCCGTAGATGGCAAATAAAACACCCATTCGGAAAATAAAATTCAATAATTCCATGGGCACAAATGTCGAAGATAAATCGGAATTATCATAAGGAATAGGTGTTATTTCATCCAATTGCTTTGGCTTTTGATTTCAAGGGCCCTTATGTACATGCAATTCACTATTTTTGGCCGATTAAAACTTTGCCATGAAAAACACCTTTTTATCTGTCATTCTTTTTGCTTCGTCCATTTTTTCGATCTTCGCAGAAGAGGGGATGCTCATTCCTTCCATCATTGCCGCATTCGAATCAGACATGCAGGCCAAGGGGATGAAATTGACTGCCGAGCAGATCTATAGTGTGAATCACTCCAGTTTAAAAGATGCCATCATTCACTTCAATGGAGGGTGCACCGCCGAATTGGTTTCTGGTCAAGGATTATTACTCACCAACCACCATTGTGGCTATTCCCAGATTCAATCGCATTCCTCTTTGGAAAAGGATTATTTGAAAAATGGTTTTTGGGCGAAGAACTTTTCGGAGGAATTGACAAACCCAGGGTTGACGGCAACGCGTATGGTGCGTATCGATGATGTAACGGCTGGAGTATTGGAAGGAATTTTACCAAGCACGCCACAAAACATCAAGGAGGCGACCATCTCTGCAAATATGGATAAACTGATTCGTCAAGCAATGGCTGGAACACATTATGAGGCAGAAATTAAACCATTCAACTACGGAAATCATTACTACATCATTGTCAAAGAGGTGTTTAAAGATATTCGCTTGGTGGGAACACCTCCAAATTCAATTGGTAAATTCGGAGGAGACACTGACAACTGGGTGTGGCCTCGTCATACAGGTGATTTCTCCGTGTTCCGCATTTATGCCAACAAAGAAAATATGCCAGCGGCCTATTCAAAGGACAATGTGCCTTATATACCTATTCATTTTTTACCGATCTCCTTCAAAGACCGTAAGCCGGGAGATTTTACCATGGTCTATGGTTTCCCTGGTGAAACTGAACAACATGTGGTTTCCGATTACTTGAAATTCATCATGGATGAGGAACGACCTGTACGTATCGGGATGCGTGAAAAATCATTGAGTGTGATTGATGCGGCCATGCGCGCTTCGGATGAGGTGAGAATTAAGTATTCAGCCAAGCAAGCAAGCATTGCGAATGCCTATAAAAAATGGATCGGACAAGTAGATGGATTGCGCCGCTTGGATGCCATTTCAATCAAGTTGAAGCGTGAAGCAGAATACAATGCGATGGCAGCAACTACCGATGAATGGCAACAAAAATATGGCGGTGTCATCGGACAGATGAATGCCTTGGTCGCCTATGGAAAAAAATGGGAATTCCTGCAAGCCTTGCATTTCGAATACCTGTATTACGGTGCCGAGTATTTTAAATTGGCAAGGGGTATTGAAGATCTTGTGCGCAATTACCAACGTTATGTAGAGAAAGGGGAGTTGAATTCAGCCGTTGAAAAACTAATCAAAGGTGCTGATGGTTTCTTTAAGAATTACGATGCCGCTGTAGATCAACGTATTTTCGAACTTTTGACAGACGAATACAGAAAACATTTAGAGACTTATCCACTTCAATTGCTTGAGGTGGTCAATCAGCAGAATGCAAAGGACTTGGCCTTGAAGATTTATGCGAAGTCCATCTTTACGGATAAAGCGCGTTTCGTTGCGTTCCTGCAAGGATTTAAAGCATCGTCGTTGAAGAAAATTACCAAAGATCCTGGTTATGTCTATTTCGAGGGTATTTTTAGCGCCTACCGAAACGAAATCATCCCATACTTTCAGGACTTTGATGCCAAAATGAATGAACTTCTTAAAACCTATGTCGCTGGAAAATATGAGATGTTCCCGAATGCGAAACACTGGGCAGATGCCAACAGTACGCTTCGAATTACTTATGGTCAAATTGAAGGTTCCGCGCCAGCCGATGGAATGATGTACACGGAGCATACCACCTTGGATGGAATCATTGCGAAGAACAATTCAGGCAATCCAGATTTTGAATTGTTGCCAAAAATGTTGGAGCTTCACAAGGCGAAAGATTACGGTGATTATGGTCAGGACGGTGAATTGTGGGTATGCTTTACAGGTTCGAATCACACCACAGGAGGGAACTCAGGTTCGCCAGTGATTGATGCCGAAGGAGATTTGATGGGCCTGAATTTCGACCGAACCTGGGAAAGTACGATGTCTGATTACATGTTCGATGCAAACCGTTGCCGCAATGTGGTGGTGGATATTCGCTATGTGTTGTGGGTAATGGATAAGTATTCAGGTGCCAAACACTTGGTCGATGAAATGGTCCTTGACCGCAATTAACGAGAATTGAAACGGTTCATTTTTATAATTCTGCCGACGTTCTTGCTCGCGCAGAAACTCCAAGCACAGCTTGCTACTGCAGATGATCGCACGTTAATAGAAGCTTTTGGCAAAGATTTCCTCTGGGGAACGTCTTGCTCCGCTTATCAAATTGAAGGTGCGTGGAATGTAGGAGGGAAGTCTGAATCCGTTTGGGATGAATTCACACACCGCGGCGGTAAAATCTATCAAGACCAACACGGAGACACGGCGGTGGATTTTTACCACCGGTACAAGGAAGATATTCGCCTTCACAAAGAGTTGAATTTTAAGGTATTTCGTTTTTCAATCGCTTGGACACGCATTTTGCCCAATGGCACGGGAAAAGTCAATCAGGAAGGCATCGATTTTTACCACAAGGTCATTGATGAATGTATCGCTCAAGGTGTTGAACCTTGGATTACACTGTACCATTGGGATATTCCACAAGTTCTGGAGGACAAGGGCGGTTGGACAAATCGCGCAGTCGTGGATTGGTTTACTGAATATACCAGAGTCTTGACGCGGGAATACGGCGCGAAGGTTAAGAATTGGATGGTTTTCAATGAGCCCGCGGCCTTCACAAGTTTAGGTTATTTGGTAGGATATCATGCACCGGGAAAGCGCGGGATTTCAAAATTTATGCGTGCGGCGCATCACACCTGTTTGGCCATGGCAGAGAGTGGGCGGACTATCCGAGCCGAAGTTCCCGATGCGCGAATCGGAACGAATTTCAGCTGTTCGTATGTAGAGTCCTTTAACGGTTTAAAAAAGCACGACAAGGCAGCGCGACGAATGGATGCGATGTTGAACCGTCTATTCATTGAACCCAGCTTAGGGATGGGCTATCCAACGAATGACTTCCCAGGGTTGAAGCGCATTGAAAAATACATGTTGCCTGGTGATGCCGAGAAATTGAAGTTCCACTTTGATTTTATCGGACTACAAAATTACTTTCGGGTAGTAGTGAAGCGAAGTTTCATTCCATTGGTATGGGGAAATCAAGTCAAAGCAGATAAAAGGGGAGTACCTGTGAATGAGATGGGGTTTGAAATTTATCCTGAAGGGATTTATCAGGTGCTGAAGCAATTTGATGCGTATCCCGGTGTCGATCATTTGATCATTACAGAAAATGGAGTGTGTGTTGAAGATCATGTCGAAGACAGACACGTTCATGATCAGGCGCGAATTGAATTCTTTCGGGCCTACTTGGCGCAGGTCCTAAGAGCAAAAAATGAAGGAGTCCCTGTTGAAGGGTATTTTGTGTGGAGCTTGACGGACAATTTCGAATGGAGTGAGGGCTACCGTCCGCGATTTGGACTGATCCATGTCGATTATGCCACACAAGCGCGCACCATTAAAGATTCAGGGTACTGGTTTCAGGAATTGCTCCAAAAATAAAATGCGACCTTTGGAGCCGCATTTTACTGGTTGATTGCTATTTCTTATACGTGCAAAGCTCTTGCTTCTGTAGCATCGAGTGCCGCTTCTTTGATTGCTTCTGAATAGGTCGGGTGGGGATGGCAAATGCGCGCCATATCCTCTGCAGACGCCCTGTATTCCATTGCGGTTACAGCTTCCATAATTAAGTCGGCCGCACGTGGCGCAACCATGTGTACGCCAAGAACTTCATCAGTTTCTAAATCCGCAAGAATTTTCACCAATCCTGCAGTGTCCATACTTGCACGTGCACGGCCTAGTGCTTTAATTGGGAATGATCCTACTTTATAAGCTACCCCAGCGGCTTTCAATTCTTCTTCTGTTTTTCCTACAGCTGCAACTTCAGGCCATGTATAAACAACACCAGGAATCAAGTTGTAGTTGATGTGTGGTTTTTGTCCAGCGATTTGTTCTGCGACAAATACACCTTCTTCTTCAGCTTTGTGTGCGAGCATTGCCCCACGAACGACATCACCAATGGCGTAAATGTTTGGAACGGCTGTTTGCAAATGGTCATTGACATCAATTTGTCCTCGGTTATTTACGGCCAATCCAGCAGCCTCCAAATTCAATCCTTGAGTAAATGGCTTTCTTCCAACCGCAACAAGGCAATAATCTGCTTCGAAGGTGACTTCTTCCCCTTTTTTGTTTAAAGCGGTCAACAGAACAGATTCCCCTTTGTTTTCTACCTTTTGAACGCGGTGTTCGAGGTTAAATTTGAATCCTTCTTTCTTTAGAACGCGAGTCAATTCTTTACCCATCGAGCTATCCATTGTTGGGATAATAGAAGGTGCAAATTCAATTACTTCGATTGCAGTGCCGAGACGTCCATAGACTGAACCCAATTCCAAGCCAATCACTCCGCCACCAATCACAAGCATGCGTTTTGGTATTTCTGGAAGATTTAAGGCTTCGGTTGATGTGATGATTCGCTTTTTATCGGGTTCCATTCCTGGAAAGTAATTCGGCTTTGAACCTGTCGCAATGATGATATTCTTTGAGTTCAAGGATTGTGATTTTCCATCCGCATCAGTTACGATAACGGTGTTTTTATCAGCAAGAGCGCCAATACCTGTATAGACGTCAATTTTGTTTTTGTCCATGAGGTATTTCACACCGGCACACGTTTGACTCACCACTTCATTTTTGCGGTTGATCATCTGTGCGAGGTTTGCTTTTACTTCTTTTACTTCAATACCATGTTCACCAAAATTGTGAACAGCATTGTGGTAATGTTCAGAAGAGTCGAGGAGTGCCTTAGATGGTATACATCCAACGTTTAGGCAAGTGCCACCTAGGGTAGCATATTTTTCGATGATTGCTGTTTTCAATCCAAGTTGTGCGCAACGAATGGCAGCAACATATCCACCTGGACCAGAACCAATGATAGTAACATCGTATGAACTCATGATTATTTTTTTTACAAAGGTAGAATTCTCAACTGATTGTTTGGGGATAAAGCGCAATAAAAAAGGGCCTACCGAAGTAGACCCTTTCCATGTTGTGCGTTGTGTGAATTACATTTTGATGAATTTCACGGTATCGTTTTGTTTTCCAGCAACCAATTTCACGATATATGTACCACGTGGAAGATCAGAAGCATCGATTTTTAATGTTTGTGATCCCGCAGGCATATTCTTGTTGTTGATTGTTTGAACGAGGATTCCTGAGATGTTGTACACCATCACATTCACGTTAGACGTTTGGTCCAAGTTGAATGTTAAGGTTGTCATTTCATTTGTTGGGTTAGGATATGTCTTCAATTTTGTTTTGAAGATTTGGTTTCCGTTTCCATCTGCATCACCGATTCCAAGGTAAGCAGCAGTACTCCAGATCCCACGACCGAATGTACCGATGTAGATTTCTCCTGGACGACGGTTTCCTTCATCCCAAGTTCTCCAAGACTGGCGAACTTCATATACCGGTGTTCCTTCAAATCCTGCAGAAGCATTCTCCCAAGTCGCACCACCATCTTCCGTTACGAATACACCAGCTGCTGTACCAACTACAAGGATATCTGAATCGTCACGGTCGATGATTCCATCATATACCGCCACGTTAGAAGGAGTAGTAATTGCAGGAAGAGCAGTAAACGTTGGTGTTGCAGAAGTTGCATTCAAAGTGCGGCGGATAACTCCTCCAAATCCTGCGAAACAAACAATGTCATTCTTATTGTTCGGATTCACAGCAATACCTTGATAATTTAATGTTGTAATCTGCGTTTTCGTTGTGTACGTCGGTGGACTAGCAATAGGAGTTCCTAACCAACCTACTTTAGATTCAAAGTTTGGATCTGAGGTGTACGATGATCCAAGTCCGTCAATGCGGTAAACTCCCGCACCCGCACTTACATAACAATGCTCAAGATTACGAGAGAACTCGATATCGACGTTGTTGAACAAGCCACCACCAATGTTACGAGCGATGTTCACCCACATTTGATCAGCAGCTGCCAAACGCAATGCATTACGCGTTCCCCAAAGTTCGCCACCATTTGCGTTTACATAAACGACAAACCACGATTGGTATGGATCCTGAATACGCAATGTATCCCAAGCTACGTTGTAAGCTACAGTGTCCGTCCCTAAACTTAGAACTTCACCCGTAGCACTGTTTTCACCGTAGTAGTGCGTGTACGTCCCAAGGCTTGCAACAACAACGGTATCTGCACCAGTTGAGAATTGAACCAACAATGAATCACCGACAACCGGTGGCACACTTCCAGAAGCAGAGGCAAATGGAGCCCATGAGAAGTTTCCAAGATATACGGTTTGACCATTGATCGCGTTCACAACACTTATGTCGTTTGTGGTAAGCGAACTACTGTAAAATAAAGTGTCGTCGAAGGTAATAGGAGCCGTAGCAATGTAGGTCATACTATCTCCAGTTGAAGCACTTGGGATTGAAATAGACACCCCAGTGGCATAATCTTTTGTTGGTATATAGGTAACTGAATCTTTAGAAGCAAGGTCATAGTATTCAGCCAATACAAACTCCGTGTGGAAAGGGTGGAATGGACTTCCATCAGTTCCAGCTGGATCGTAAGTTCCAGGAAGCGTAGGTACAAAAGATGTAAAGGTTTGTCCTTTGTCGCCTGAACGAGAAATAGAGTTGTAGTATACAGAAGAGAACATGATGCGTGGGTTGAAGAAAGAAATTTCACACTCAAATCCATCACCACCACCTACTTCACGGAATTCTTGGAACGTAGAAAGCGTATGGTCGTTGTACAATGTGCCATTGTCTTGTGCTCCCCCCATTACTGCTCCATCGCGGTCAAATGCAATTCCATAGAACTGAGTGACATTGTACCCTCGGTTTGAAGGGAACCAATTTTCACCTAAATCGTCTGTAATTCCGACACCACCATCGTTACCAATATATAAACGGTTCAAGTCATCCCATTTCATTTCATGGTTATCGGCGTGAGCATATTTTGGAGTGTAAGGTGGGGTAAACCACAATGTCAAAGGCTCAAAACCTCCAGATGGCGGATTGTTAACCGTCATCTTCCATTGCCAAATATCAATACCCCCGATTAACAAACGCTGGGGATCCGTTGGATCCACAGAAATAATTGAGTTGTATGTACCTTGATCACGGTAAATGTCCAAGTTACTTGGTGTTCCTGAAGCACCTACAAATTGCGACCATGTTTGACCATTGTCAAGGGAAATATTCATTCCAATTAGGTTTCCATTGGTGCGAGATGCATAAAGGGTATAAGAACCATTCAATTTTGTAGCTGAAATTGCATACTCAATGCGCCCAGAACCCGTTGGAACCAATCCTGCACCTGTACCAGACTTATCAGCCCACGTTGAACCACCATCATTCGAAACCCATGTTTTGTTTGAACCAACTGCAGCAACCAATACTTGACCATCTTTTGATACTTGAATGGTGTTACATACCCCAGAACCAACAGGTACCGCAGTAATCGAAGCGTCACCCATTTTCCATTTTTTCAATCCAGATGTAGTTGCCATCCAAACATAATTGTCAGTAACAACATCCGAACAGCCAATTTCAGTTGAATTTGATGTTCCAGGAATCACAGCCCAAGTTTGACCTTTGTCAGTTGAATACCAAACACCGTTACCGTTCCCTCCTTCTTGGTTGGAACCTGTAGCGACGAACAACACACCATCAGGTGTCATGCACATACTTGAGATAAATGGCGATGCTCCAGCTGCAATGTACGAGTCAACACGTGTCCAAGTGTCTGCGCGATTGGTTGTTTTGAAGAGACCTCCAGAAACACCACCAGCAAACACTAAGTTGCGATCAGTACGATCTATTTGAATGGCACGTGTGCGACCACCGATGTTGTCAGGACCTTGTTCCAAGAACGAGATGTTCTTGTTTTTAGGAGCTTTCAGGATTTGCTTCATAATCGCTTCAAGCTTGGCAGGTGAAATTCGTTCACCTGTCGCTTCGTCGATGTAGCGAGCTTCCATCCATTTTTTGGCGTCTTCAGCCGATTTTGCTTCTAAAGAAGGCAGACCTTTTTGAGCGTATTCACCTTCGTTGTTGAAAATTTTCCAAGGGGAAACTGCCATGGTTGCGACGAATGCAATGGCACTTACTGACCCGATTATTATGTTGTTGCGCTTCATAGTTTAGCTATAAAATCATAAAAATTAGAAATGCGATTACCAAATTAACAAATATTAATGAATAAATGTTTCAGTTGCTCTGCACTTTTTTGAATATACAAAAATAAGAAATGAAATGTAAGAAGTCAATGCAGAGACGAATATTATTTTCACATGACCTCATTTAACTTTTTAAAACAAGTGTTTTTCTGCATGGTATGAAGAACGCACCAATGGACCACTTTCTACATACCTGAAGCCCATCTCGAGACCAAGCAAACGGTATTTTTCAAATCGTTCGGGTGTTACAAATTCTGCAATCGGCAAATGTTTTGGAGTAGGCTGGAGGTATTGTCCTAAGGTTAGAATATCCACTTGAACACTGCGAAGATCTTGCATTGTTTCTATGATTTCCTCATCTGTTTCACCCAATCCGAGCATGATTCCAGATTTGGAACGCATGCCTCCTTTTTTTAAACGAAAAAGCACCTCTAAACTTCGATCGTACTTGGCTTGAATTCGCACTTGCTTGGTCAATCTCCGCACTGTTTCGAGGTTGTGTGAAACAATTTCGGGAGCAACATCGATGATGGCTTGAAGATTTTCCCAATTTCCCGCAAAGTCAGGAATCAATGTTTCTAAGGTTGTTCCCGGCGATTGGGTGCGAATGGCGCGAACGGTTTGTGCCCATATGGTTGATCCCCCATCTTTTAAGTCGTCTCTGTCTACTGATGTAATCACGGCATGCTTGACGCGCATTGTTTTTACACTGTTCGCAACGCGACCTGGCTCAAAAGGATCTGCTTCTTCTGGTTTGCCGGTATGAACGGCACAAAAGCCGCATGAGCGCGTGCAAATGTTCCCAAGAATCATAAATGTAGCTGTGCCTTCTCCCCAGCATTCCCCCATGTTTGGACAATTGCCACTTTCACAGATCGTGTGTAACTTATGCTCGTCAACCAAGGCGCGCACCATGCGGTAATTTTCTCCCGTTGGGAGTTTTACGCGCAACCATTTCGGTTTTTTTATCCGAATCTCCGAGTTGTCTTTTTGGATAGATTCACTCATTATTTCTTGTTTAAAGCATCTTCATCTTATTTAACCATTGTCATGAATAGTTGTTCGCAATGACTCGCAGTCTGCGAAAAGCCCTATCTTTGCAAGGTTGAATAAAATCGACGCACAAAAATACGATTAAAAGAACTTCTGATGGTTACTTCCAAAGTAGAATATCTCGGGCAATTGCGCACTGAATGTGTACACATTGCATCTGGAACGCGCATCATTACAGATGCTCCTGTCGATAATCACGGTAAGGGGGAAGCTTTTTCACCAACTGATTTGGTGGCTACGGCTTATGCATCCTGCATGATTACCATTATGGGGATCTATTGTGCCTCCCACGGGATTGATTTTCTACATGCTGAGGCGACGGTGGAAAAAATTATGTCAGCATCACCGCGACGCATTCATCAATTGGTGGTGCAGATTGATATGACAAAGAATGGCTGGAATGATGCTACGGCAGATAAAGTAATTCGCGCTGGAAAGGCGTGTCCAGTTGCTCAAACATTGGGCGATAGTGTACAAGTAGATTTAGAATTTAAATGGTGATGATGGAACAAAGACAACGATTTGAGAGAAAGAAAGATCCTGAAGATGTAATTTATGGTCTGAGATCAGTGATTGAAGCTATAGAGGCCAATCGCGAAATCAACCGAATTCTCATTCTAAAGGGAATGCAGAAGGAATTGTTTTTGGAACTCAAAGAATCTTTGAAAGGGAAAGATTATCCCCTACAATTTGTGCCAACTGAAAAATTGGACCGCATCACCGCTGGAAATCATCAAGGTGTAATTGCTTATGTCGCCCCCATCGAATATGCTGTTATTGAAACACTCATTGAAGAAAAACTTGAAAAAGGGGAGAAGCCACTTATTCTTGTGCTCGACCGAATTACAGACGTGCGAAATTTTGGTGCGATTGCTCGAACAGCTGAATGTCAGGGTGTAGACGCCATTTTAATCCCATCAAAGGGCTCGGCTTTAGTGACTGCCGACGCGGTAAAAACATCTGCCGGTGCCTTGAATCGCATTCCAGTATGCAAAACAGATGATTTGAAAAACAGTTTGTTTTATTTGCAGCAATGTGGATTGCGCATCGTCGCATGTTCGGAGAAATCAAATATTCCTTTGTACGAGGTAAATCTTCGTGGCCCTGTAGCAATTATACTTGGTTCAGAGGAAAATGGAATCACCTCAGACTTGCTAAATTTAGCGGACATCAAGGCGCGAATTCCTTTGCGTGGAGAGATTGCTTCCTTAAATGTTGGTGTGGCCGCAGGGATGATCCTTTACGAAAAGACACGTCAAGAACTTCGCGACTAAAAGCCCCTATCAAGATTTAAAAATCCAAGGCAATAACGCAGGAATCTGATTTAGTTCGCGAATGCGCCATTCACTAGACGTATCTTGAAATCGATGTTCAGGATCAAAGTGAATGGTATGCATGCCGACTGCATTGGCACCTAAGATGTCTACTTCATAATCGTCACCAATCATTACAGATTGACTTGCCTTGCAATTGGCTAAGCGCATGGCATGATGGAAAATATCTTTGTCGGGCTTATTTTTACCGATATCTTCTGAGCAGATCAATTCTTGAAAATAGGGAGCCAAGCCACAGTTGTCAATCTTTACGGTTTGTACTTCTCGAAATCCATTGGTAATCATGTGAAGTTGATGGCCTGATTGTTTTAATTCTCGAACGGTCTCCAAGGCTTGTGGAAACAACGCTGTCTGGATAGGAGACAATTCCACATATCCATTGGAAAGTCGTTCAATGATTGTTTCGTCGTGAATGCCGAAACTGGCAAGAGCTTTTCTGAAGCGATCGCTGCGCAATACTTCTTTGCTCATCTTTCCTTCGCCATAGAGTTTCCAGAGCACGCTATTGTGCTCCTTGTATTCGACGTGGAAGGTGTGAAAGTCCTCGATGTCCAAATGAAGCTTCAGGTCATGAAAGAGAATCTGAAGTGCAATTTCAGAATTCTTTTCAAAATCCCATAGCGTCCGATCAAGGTCAAAAAAGAGATGAATGTTGCTCACGTTTAAAACAATAGGTAAGCGATGCTTGTCATGATGAGTGAGTTTATTGCCATGCCGAGAACAATCAATGGAAATGTTTTATGTTGTTTTCCATAGAATTTGGCAACAATAATACTTCCTATCGGCACGGACAAAAAGAAAGGTGCCCAAAAGCAAATGCCGTAAATACCAAGTTTACGTTTGATGCGGATGATGAACTTGTTGGTTTTGGAAAACTTCTTTTTTACTGGAATAGCAATCCCTTTGCGTTCCATTTCTTCCTGTTTTTTAACTTTTTGATTGTGAGAGAATTTCATCACCAATTCACTGAAAAAGTAGAAAACAGCCGATCCGAAAGTTCCTCCCGCAAAGGCCGCAAGGAATGTTTCCCAGAAAGGAAGTCCCATGCCGTTTCCGGCAAAAGGAGCAAACAAGAACTTCACCGTGGCGGTAAAAAAGACGGTCAATAGGGATCCCCAAGCCATAAAACTTAATATTTCTCTCCGTAAGCCAAGTCACCTGCATCACCCAATCCCGGAACAATGTAGGATTGTGCGGTTAGCTCAGCGTCGATTGCTCCAACCCAAATATCTGTCGTGTCTGGAAGATTTTTCCTGACAAATTCCAAGGCATCTGGAGTAGCAATGGCTGAGGCAATGATGACTCGCTTCGGTTTTCCTTGCTTCAAAAGTGCTTTATATACAGCCACCATAGAAGCACCTGTGGCCAGCATTGGGTCGCTTATGATCACAATGCGGTTTTCAAGGTTTGGCGAGGCCAAGTATTCGACATAGATCTCAAAATCTTCAGCCGTCGTATGTTTTCGGTACGCTGAGATAAACGCACTTTCTGCACCATCAAAATAATTGAGCAAACCTTGGTGCATCGATAAGCCAGCGCGCAATATCGTCGCCAATACGGGTTGTTCTTCGATCAATGTTGTGTTTGCAATGCCCAAGGGTGTTTCCACCTCTGCAGGGATGTAATTCAATGTCTTCGAAAGTTCATACGCCAGGACTTCGGAAATGCGTTCCATATTTTTCCGAAAACGCATCGAATCTTTTTGAATTTCAACACTTCGAATTTCTGAAATGAAATGGTTGAAAATTGACTGTTGAGAAGAGAGGTTGTGTACCATAAACTGAGATGCTTTGCCATAAAAGTACAGATTTTCAAAAACTTTCAGCGACCAAAATTGTATTAATATAGAGAAAGCAGGCCTTCAGTAAAAAGGTGCGCTTTATTTTCGGTAATTTTGCCCCAATGTCTGAGAAAAAAAGTCTGAATTTTTTAGTTTTCAAACGCTTGTTGGCGAACACAAAACCATATAAAAGGATTTTGTTCCTGTCTGTAGCGTGCACTATTCTACTGTCATTTCTTGGTCCGCTCCGCCCACTCTTGATTGGACAAATGGTTGATCGATTCATGGTGCAGTCCAAGCAGCCAGATATGTTGGTTATTTGGACCTTCATGATTATTGGCTTGCTTATTCTCGAATCATTTCTTCAGTTTGCAGGCATGTTTTTCTCGAATCTTCTCGCACAATCGGTCATTAGGGATTTGCGCACACGTATTTTTGGACATTTACTTCGATTTCGCATGCAGTATTTCGACAAAACGCCCATCGGTTCGTTGGTGACACGTGTTGTGTCTGATTTGGAGGCAATAACAGAAGTTTTTTCGTCTGGAATTTTAGAAATAGCAGGTGATTTTCTTGCTTTAATCGTTGTACTTTCGTTGATGTTCTGGACCAATTGGCAATTGACCTTGATGACCTTGTTGCCCATTCCATTTTTGCTCATTGCCACACGCATTTTTGCCCGTGCCATGCAGAAGTCATTTCAGCTCGAACGAACGCAGGTAAACAAATTGAACACCTTTGTGCAAGAACATTTGTCAGGAATGTCCATTGTGCAATTGTTCAATCGCCAAAAACAAGAATACACGGTATTCGAGGAAATCAATAAAGGACATCGGCAAGCACATGTGAATGCTGTTTGGGCGAATTCGATTTTCTTTCCGGTGGTAGAAATGTTGAGTTCCTTGTCGATTGCTTTCTTAATTGTTTGGGGCGCCGTGATGGCCGGGGGAACATCCCAGCATGAAGTGGAATCGATGTACGGTCAGATTTTTTCCTTTACCTTATGGATCGGTCAATTGTACCGCCCTATACGCATGTTGGCTGACAAATTTAATGTGCTTCAACGCGGTACAGTGCGGGCCGAACGGGTGTTTGAGATTTTAGACATGGATGAGTTTGTTCAAGAGCAGGGGAAAAATGACCATTGTACATTCAATGTACCCATACACTTTGACAATGTTTCATTTGCTTACACAAATGAGCAGTTCGTGCTGAAGGACATTAATTTGGAAATCAATCCAGGATCAACTGTAGCATTCGTAGGGGCAACAGGTTCAGGCAAAACCACCATGGTGAATCTTCTCGGTCGATTTTATGAATACAAACAAGGCACAATTCATATTGGTGATGTCGAATTGAGAGACATTGAATTGAATTATTTAAGGAGCAAAATCGCCGTTGTGTTGCAAGACGTTTTCTTGTTTTCCGACAGTATCCATCGGAACATTACCTTAGGTTCACCCGAAATTACACGTGAACAGGTGGTGCAGGCTGCCAAGGCCGTGGGTGCTGATGAGTTCATCTGTCAACTTCCAGGAGGATATGATTATGTGCTCGGTGAGCGCGGAGGTGTGCTGTCTGTTGGTCAGCGTCAGTTGATTTCATTTGTCCGTGCCTTTGTGTACAACCCCGAAATTTTGATTTTGGATGAAGCGACATCCAGCGTAGACAATGAGTCGGAGGTGTTGATTCAAAAAGCGACAGAAACCTTGACAAAAGGAAGAACATCTATTGTGATTGCGCACCGTTTGTCCACGATCCGCTCGGCGGATTTGATTGTAGTCATGGACAAAGGCAGAATTGTAGAGCAAGGTACGCATATTGAATTACTGACCAAAGAAGGATACTACCGTAAGTTGCATGACATGCAGTTCTCGGAAGATGATACAGAAGAATAGGCGATGACGAGATTGAAGATAGGCGGCGTTCCAGAGCATTTCAACTTGCCATGGAGAATGGCCATTGAGAAAGGAAAATTTGCAGAGGTGGGTATAGATGTCCATTGGAGCGACATGAATGGAGGTACGGGGCAGATGATTCGTGGCCTTGAATCGGGTTCTATTGATGTTGCTGTATTGCTTACAGAAGGAATTACGCGCGCCGTGCTCCAAGGATTGAAAGCACGCATCGTTCAAGTGTATGTAAAAACACCATTGCAATGGGGGATTCACGTTCCTTATCATTCCAACATTCAAGACGTAAAAGATATCACCAATCCAACTTTTGCCATATCACGCGAAGGTTCTGGTTCACATTTAATGGCTTATGTGTTGGCGGATTGTGAAAAATGGGAAGCGTCTTCGTTGAATTTTAATGTTGTAGGAGATATTTATGGTGGACTTTGGTCCCTTCAACACGATCAAGCCCAGGTTTTTCTATGGGAGAAATACACGACCTTTCCTTTCGTTGAGCAGAAGAAATGTAAACGTGTAGGGGAGGTGCTGACCCCATGGCCCTGCTTTGTGATTGCCGTGCGAGAGGATGTGTTGGAAAGTCACAGCTCTCTTATTTCAGAAATGTGTAGGGTTGTAAATACCAGCGCCCACAATTTAAAAAATGACCCTTCTGCTGCCGAGGTGTTCTCATGGCGCTACAACATCCCATTAGAGCAAACAAAAATGTGGTTAGCCGATACTGAATGGAGTGATCATGAGGGCATTCGAAAAGAAGAATTGGAAGGTGTAGTGAACACACTGACTGACCTTTCACTGATCTCAAAAGTACAAGCTGAGGGTTGGGAGGAAAAATTAATGATGAACAACGAAAAATAAATTGACGAGAATGAAAACTGGAGTGCTACTCATCCAACTCGGAACACCCGATAGTCCTAGCGTAAGCGATGTTCGCAGGTATTTATCTGAATTTTTAAATGACCCACGTGTCATCGACATTCCTTGGTTGGCTCGGAAAATATTGGTGAATGGAATCATCGTGCCTTTTCGAGCACCAAAATCGGCGAAGATTTACAAAGAATTGTGGGAGAAAAGCGGCAGTGTATCGCCATTGATGACACACACGAAGCGTCTTGTCGAGTTGGTTTCCGATCGCTTTAAGGGACAGGATGTTACCATAGAAATGGCGATGCGCTATCAAAATCCATCCATGGATAAAGTGCTGGAACGCATGCACAGCGCCAATTACGATCAAATCATCATCATTCCACTTTTTCCTCAGTATGCAAGTGCTTCGACAGGTTCCGCAATTGCCAAAGCGATGGACATTATACAAAAGTGGTGGGTCATTCCAGAGGTGAAGATTGTTAGTCAATTTTGGAATCATGAGGGATATATCGACGCTGTAGTTGATCGCGCCAAGCAATTTGATTTAAAAGAATACGACCACATTTT
The DNA here is from genome assembly GCA_943327315.2 of Chitinophaga pinensis. Lineage (GTDB taxonomy): Bacteria > Bacteroidota > Bacteroidia > Flavobacteriales_D > Crocinitomicaceae > M0103. The sequence goes on along the minus strand of CALPWQ020000043.1, from coordinate 2,375 downwards.
ATTCTCTTACCACGGATTGCCTGAGCGTCAAGTGGATAAGGTGTATGAGGATACAGACCTTTGCGGAGATCAGCCATGTGAGAGTGAAGTGAATGAAAAAAATAAGTTTTGCTACAAGGCGACAAGTTATGCCACCACACGATTGATTGCGGAGCGTTTAGGCTTGAAAGAATCAGACTATACCGTATGCTTTCAATCGCGCTTGGACAAGAAATGGTTGACTCCTTTTTCTGATAAAGTGGTGGAAGAATGGGCGAAAAAAGGCGCGAAGAAATTGTTGGTTTTCAGTCCAGCTTTTGTGGCCGATTGCCTCGAAACAATCATAGAAATTGGCGGTGAGTACCAAGAGATTTTTGAGGAACATGGCGGTGAAAAAATCCAATTGGTCCCAAGTTCGAATGATCACCCAAGGTTTGTGGACTGCATTGCGGAGATGATCGAAGGGAGAGTTTAATTACGAGTTACGAGTTACGAATGAAAATTACGAATTTGATGCCTTCGGCAATTTGAAATTTGATGCCTGCGGCAATTCGAAGAATGAGTAAGTCTATTGTCTTTTGTCAAAGAGTCCTTTGTCTTAACATCTTGAAATCTTAACATCTTGATGTCTTTTGTCTTTTGTCAAAGAGTCCTTTGTCTTAATATCTTGAAATCTTAACATCTTGATGTCTTTCGTCTTTTTGTCTTTTGTCTTTAAGCAGGAGTTTCGTACTTTTGCACGCTGTTAAATACGAATCAATCTAAATTATGAGCAATACAATGGAAAAATTGTCCTATAAAGTAAAGGATATCAGCTTGGCTGATTGGGGACGCAAAGAGATCAAACTTGCTGAAGCAGAAATGCCAGGTTTGATGGCCCTTAGAGAAGAATACGGAAATTCAAAGCCTTTGGCTGGTGCGCGCATCGCAGGATGTTTGCACATGACCATTCAAACGGCTGTATTGATTGAAACATTGATAGACTTGGGTGCTGAGGTTTCTTGGTCTTCTTGTAACATCTTCTCAACACAAGATCATGCTGCTGCGGCAATTGCTGCTGCTGGAATTCCAGTATATGCATGGAAAGGAATGAATGAAGAAGAATTTGATTGGTGCATCGAACAAACCATCTTCGCTTTCGAAGGAGGTAAGGCATTAAACATGATCTTGGATGATGGTGGTGACCTTACAAACATGGTATTCGACCGTTTCCCTGAATTGACAAAAGACATCAAAGGTCTTTCTGAAGAGACAACGACAGGAGTACACCGTCTATATGAGCGCGTGAAGAATGGTACCTTGGTTATGCCAGCGATCAATGTAAATGATTCTGTGACCAAGTCTAAATTTGACAACAAATACGGTTGTAAAGAATCATTGGTAGATTCAATTCGTCGTGCGACGGATGTTATGATGGCTGGTAAAGTGGCTGTAGTTTGTGGATATGGTGATGTTGGAAAAGGTTCTGCAGCGTCATTGAAAGGTGCTGGAGCACGCGTGATTGTAACGGAGATCGATCCAATTTGTGCGCTTCAAGCAGCAATGGATGGATTCGAAGTGAAACGATTGGATTCAGTTGTTCACCTTGGTGACATTATCGTTACAACGACAGGTAACAAAGACATCGTTGTTGGACGTCATTTCGAAAACATGAAAGACAAAGCAATCGTTTGTAACATCGGACACTTCGACAATGAAATCGATATGGCTTGGTTGAACTCCAACTATGGTTCTACAAAGTACACCGTAAAACCACAAGTAGACATCTACAACGTGAAAGGAAACGAAATCATTATCCTTGCTGAAGGACGTTTGGTAAACTTAGGTTGTGCAACAGGTCACCCTTCTTTCGTCATGTCAAACTCCTTCACGAACCAAGTATTGGCTCAATTGGAGTTGTGGGCAAACAGTGCGAGTTATGGAAATGATGTGTACATGCTTCCAAAACATTTGGATGAGAAAGTAGCGCGTTTGCACCTTGCAAAGATTGGTGTAGAATTGGAAACATTGCGTCAAGATCAAGCAGATTATATTGGAGTGGCAGTTGCTGGACCGTACAAAGCGGAGCACTACCGTTACTAAAATTGCATGAAATAAATGTGTAAGGACGATCCATATGGGTCGTCCTTTTTTTATGTTAAACTTTCAGAGTGAGAATGAGAATGAGAGCGTGTTTGAGCGTGAGCAGTCTATAGTCTATCAGCGAAGCGGTCCTTTGTCACAAAGTCTTTTGTCTTGATGTCTTAGCATCTTGCTGTCTTAAAATCTATTGTCCCTTGTCCTTTCGTCCAAAAAACAAACCCCCTCCGTTGCCGAAGAGGGTTTTTTATATAGACGCTTCTCGCTATCTGATTACATCAGGAAGAAAGAAACGAGTAAGAGTCCGTCAGTGACGG